>CAYGGX010000004.1:0-2680 GCA_964349585.1 uncultured Actinotalea sp. | reverse complement strand
TGACGTGCTGAAGACCAAGCACCCGCTCGGTCGCCTGGGGCGGCCCGAGGAGGTCTCCGCCCTGGTGTGCTTCCTGCTGTCGGAGGAGGCCTCGTTCATCACCAGCAGCTACCACCTGGTCGACGGTGGCTACACCTCCGTTTGAGTCGCGCACCCCGAGGCGGTGGGCAGCCCGATTGAGATGGGTGTGCCCGCCGGATGGAACAGGGCACCCGAGGGACCCTCCTGCGGGAACCCCCAACGGTCCTCGGTGGGCGGCGCTCGATGTCATGCTGGACCGCGATGGAGGACGTCGACGCCGTACTTGCCCGAGCGAGACGCGGATCGCCCGAGGCATTCGCCGAGCTGTACCAGCACCTGGTACGGCCGGTCGCCGGCTACCTGCGTTCAAAGGGAGTGCTCGACGTCGAGGACGTCACGAGTGACGTCTTCCTCGCGGTGTTCTCCGGTATCGCGAGCTTCGACGGCGACGGGGACCACTTCCGGTCCTGGGTGTTCACCATCGCGCACCGACGTTCGGTGGACTACTGGCGGCGGTCCGGGCGCACGCCGCCCACCGAGCCGTTGGAGCCGACCGACGACGGCGGGTTCAGCCCGAGCGCCGAGGCGCTCGCCCTGGAAAGCATCGGTGAGCAGCAGGCGCTCGCCCTCCTGGACACCCTGAGCCCGGACCAGCGGGAGGTCCTCCTGCTGCGGATCATCGGCGATCTGACGGTCGATCAGGTGGCCGAGGTCGTCGGGAAGAGCCCGGGGGCGGTTAAGGCGCTGCAGCACCGTGGGCTCGCCCGGCTGCGCCGGTCGATCAAGGGCGTGACCCTTTGAGCCCTCTCGACGATGACCAGGACGTGATGCGGATCGACGAGCGACTGCTCGCCGGCGCGCCGGTCCCGGAAGAGCCAGAGCTGATCGCTTGGGTCTCCGCGGTCAGGTCGCTGGCGGATGCGCCCGCGCCCCTGCCCACCCCGGCCCTGTCACGTGTGCTCAGCGAGGGCCTCCCGGGGGACCCGCCCGCCTCGCTCCAGCGACACCGCCGCACCCGCAGGTCGACCCTCGCGAAGATCGCCCTCGGCGCGGCGGTGGCAGCGGCCGCTGCGACCGGAGCAGCCGCGCTCGAGATCCCGGAGTCGGTACGGGAGCCGGCCCGGTCCTTCTTCACGGGTGTTGCCGACCTGTTCACGCCGTGGGAGTCCGGGCCTCAGCCTCAGCCTCAGCCCCACCCGCAGCCCGGGTCCGGACCGTCCGAGCCGGTCGGCGGCCAGCCGGCCGAGGATTCGCCGGGGCAGGTCCCCGGTGACCTCCCCGAAGGAGCCGAGGGTCGCCCGACGCCTGGTCCCGCGACACCAGGGCCGCCCCCCGAGGTGAATCCAGGCCCACCGGACGGTGTCCTGGGCCCGCCGGACAGCTTCCCCGGCTCAAAGGGCACGTTCCCCGGCTCGAAGGGCACATTCCCTGGCTCAACGGGCGGCCTTCCGGACCCTGCTGACGACCCGAACCCGCCGGTCGACCCGGGTCCGCCCGGCGACTAGGGACGACGCTGATCGCAAGAGTTCGGGCGCAACCCGTAACCCGATCCGGGTCGACCGCGATTGCGCAGGTGACGCCAGCACCGGCTGAGCGTGAGGAGGAGGAGGCAACGTGAGCATCATTGCCACAGCGCTGGCCAAGCTGGCCGCAATCGGCATCCCCGCCCAGGCGGCGGCAGTAGCGCTCGTAGTGGCGGCTGGCGCCACCGGCGGCGTCGTCGCGCACGCGGCGGTCACCACGCCTGACCCGGCGATTGTGCCGGAGAGCGCACCGGAGATCCTTCCGGCTGATGAGGGCGCCGAGGAGGAGGAGGAGAACGGTGAGCAGCCGACGCTCCCCGACGCCGCCTCGTTCGGACAGTCGGTGGCCGAGGACGCGCGGGACGGCGGCGTATTCGGTCTCGACATCGCCGAGCAGGCGAGGGCGCGGGCAGAGGAGCGCCGCGGTGAGGCCATTCCAGACCATGCCCAGGAAGCACAGGAGCGCAACCGGCCCGAGGTTCAGGCCGTGACTCCGGAGATCCCCGAGCCGCGGGGGCGGCCCGAGGACGCCGGACAGCGCCCCTGATGGCCGACGCCCCGGATCCGGGGTTCCCTGTCGCGGATCCGGGGCGTCCCCCAGTCAAGTCGCACTTGCGATGCGCCCCCGAAGGGTGTTTCGCCGCACACGGAGGAACGTTAGCCGCCTGGAGGCAATCTTGGGCTGCCCGAACGCGCGTTACGCCGCCCGGAAGCGCCTGAGGAGCAGGTAGATCTCGCACCCGAGGCAGTAGCCGAGCGCTGCGTTCAGGAAAGCCGCCACAAGCGCGACGCCTGCGGCGATCGCTACCGCGGGAGCGGCACCGAGGAGGCCGAGAACGAGGCCCGTGCCCGTCACCACGAGTCCGACGGTCTGCGCGAAGCGAGGCGGACGGGCGTCCTCGAGGTGCTCCGGGCGACCGAGCCTGGGTTGGACCCACCGCCGGTAGGCGAGTCCCTGCGGAGTCCCTTGTGAGCCCCGTACCGAGCCGATGGCGAACAGGCTCACGGAGAGCCCAAGCAGCACGAATCCGGCCGGACGCGCACCCAGCAGCACGACGGCCGCGAGCAGCACCGAACTGATCGCGGCACCGAACCGCGGGCCGCGGGGGTCGATCAGAGTCGCCGGGGACCGGTTC
>CAYGGX010000003.1:0-83717 GCA_964349585.1 uncultured Actinotalea sp. | reverse complement strand
GCCGGCAGGCGGTCGGCCCGCACCGCGTCGTAGTACGACAGCGACGAGCCGAAGGCCGGCACCGGCACTCCGTTCGCCGCGGCCAGGGCCACCACGCGGCGCCAGGCGGGCACGCCGGCACCGACCGCCGCGGCGAAGTACGGGTCGGCGAGCAGCAACGGCAGCTCGGGATCACGCTCGTACGCCTCGGTGATCCGGTCGAGGAACCGCGCGCGGATGATGCATCCCCCGCGCCAGATGCGCGCCATCGCTCCCCGGTCGATGCCCCAGCCGTACTCGGCCGACGCCGCGGCGATCTGGTCGAAGCCCTGCGAGTAGGCCACCACCTTCGAGGCGTACAGGGCCAGCCGGACGTCCTCGATGAACGCCACGGGGTCCGCGACGTCCCAGGTGCCGGCGTGCGCTGGTAGCTCCCGAGCCGCGGCGCGCTGGGGCACCGACCCCGAGAGCGCGCGCGCGAACGTCGCCTCCGCGATGCCGGTGATCGGCACCCCGAGGTCCAGTGCGTTCTGCACGGTCCAGCGCCCGGTCCCCTTCTGCTCCGCCCGGTCCAGCACGACGTCGACGAACGCGGCTCCGGTCACCGGATCCGTGTGCTTGAGAACCTCCGCGGTGATCTCGATCAGGTAGGACTCCAGGTCGCCGGCGTTCCACGCGGCGAAGACGTCGCCGACCCCGCCCGCGGTCGCACCGAGCCCGTGCCGGAGCAGGTCGTACGCCTCGGCGATGAGCTGCATGTCCGCGTACTCGATCCCGTTGTGCACCATCTTCACGAAGTGGCCCGCGCCATCCGGACCCACGTGGGTGCAGCACGGCACACCGTCCACCTTGGCCGCGATGGTCTCGAGCATCGGCCCGAGCGACTGGTACGCCTCACGACTGCCACCCGGCATGATGCTCGGACCCAGCAGCGCGCCCTCCTCGCCCCCCGATACGCCCGAACCAACGAAGTGAACGCCGCTGCGCCGCAACTCCGCCTCCCGCCGCCGGGTGTCGTCGAAGTGTGCGTTCCCGGCGTCGACGACGATGTCCCCGGGGTCGAGCAGCGGGACCAGCGCGTCGATTACGGCGTCGGTCGCGGGTCCCGCAACCACCATCACGACGATCTTGCGCGGCCGCTCGAGCGATGCCACGAACTCGTCGAGGGTCTCCGCGGCGACGAACTCGCCCTCGTCGCCGTGATCCGCGACGAGCGACGCGGTCCTGGCGGCCGACCGGTTGTGGACCGCCACGACGTATCCGTTCCGCGCGAAGTTGCGCGCGAGGTTCCGCCCCATCACCGCCAGTCCGGTCACGCCGATCTGCGCGCGTGCGCTCATCCCCGACTTCCCTTCAATCGACGCGGTCAGCCTAACGGGGCGCGCAGCCGTGGCCGCCCGATGCCCGCGCGCCGTTCCACCACACCGCCGCGCCCCGGCCGTACGCTGCAAAGCGTGACCACAGCGGGCACCGACATCCCCCCCGAGTTCCGCGCGGCGCTGCAGGCGCTGAGCGGGCGTCGGCTGCGCGGCGAGGTCAGGCTGACTGAGATCCCGGCTCCCACCCGGATCGCGCCCTACGCGGTTGCCCTCAGTGGCGAGGTCCAGGCCGGGGTCGACGAGGACGACGAACCGGCGGGTGGCCGCTTCGTGGTACTGCACGATCCCGCCGGCCAGGAGGCGTGGCAGGGCACGTTCCGAGTGGTCACGCTGGTGCGGGCGGCGATGGACTCCGAGGTCGGCATCGACCCGATGCTCTGCGAGGCCGCTTGGACCTGGGTCGAAGAGGCGCTGCAGACTCACGAGGCGGCCCACCATGCGCTCGGCGGTACGGTGACGCGCGTCGTGTCGCAATCCTTCGGGACACTCACCGAACGACCCGGCGAGGTGGAGGTGGAGATCCGCGCCTCCTGGACGCCGGACGGCGAGCTGGCGGCCCACCTGACAGCCTGGAGCGCCGTGCTCTGCACCGCCGCAGGGCTTCCCCCGCTGCCCGACGGCGTGACGCCGCTGAGCCGACGCTGAGGGGCGCCCCGGGGTGCGTTGCGCGCCGTTGACCGCCGTCCGTCCGTCGTTCGGCCGACACGGGCGCTCTCAAGGCTCGTACCACCTGTGCCGATATGACCGGGACAGGTTTCCCCCGGGCCCCCGGAGCGTTACGTGACTGTCGAGCAGGTACGAGCCCCTGCGGTTCGACGTGTGCCCGCGCGTGGGCCGCGCCGGCCGGAGCTGCTCGCGCCGCCGACGGCTCGCTCGGGATCCGACGGTGGACCGCTCTGCGTGGTCCTGCCGGAGATCGGTGACGGCGAGGGCACCACCCTCGTCCGCTCGATGCGGCGCCGCGAGTCCACCCACGCGGTACTCCTTACCCGCAAGGCCGGGCGGCGGGAGCTCGTGGTCCTGCTGGGTGGCGGGGTGCGCGGGGCCGTCACCGCCGAGGCCCCCGGCGCAGTGCGGGTGATGGCCAATCAGAAGGCGGTACCCGCCGGGACCCCCGAGCTGTCCGCTCGTGAGCTGGGCGTCCTGAGGCTGGTCGCCGACGGCCGCTCGAACCGTCAGATCGGCGAGCGGCTGGGCCTCTCCGCGCTGACCGTGAAGAGCCACCTCGCGCGGATCTCGCGCAAGGTCGGCACCGGCGACCGCGCGGAGATGGTCGCATTCGCGATCCGGCACGAACTTCTGCAGTAGGCACGCGGTGCGGGCCTGTCGGGCGAGAAGCCCGGGCGGCACCCCGTAGCGTTGGACCCATGCCGCCTCCCCGACTGCCCGACGCTTCGCCGCGCGCCCCGCTCGGCGACCCGGGCTCGGCCGAACCGATCGAGCCCACCGAACCAACCACGTCGACGCGCGTCCTGCTGCACGAGCCCTCCGGGGGGGTCCCGGACATCGTCGACACCCCTGCGGGCCTGGAGGCGGCGGTCGAGTCGCTCGCGGCCGCGGCCGGCCCGGTCGCGGCCGACGCCGAGCGGGCGTCCGGCTACCGGTACGGACAACGCACCTACCTGGTCCAGCTGCGCCGCCGGGGGTCCGGGACGACCGTCATCGACCCGATCGCGCTCCCGGACCTGTCGGCTGTCTCGGCGGCGCTCCAGGGCGCGGAGTGGGTGTTCCACGCCGCCTCGCAGGACCTCCCCGGCCTGCGGGACCAGGGGCTGCTTCCGGACGCCGTCTTCGACACTGAGCTGGCGGCACGCCTTCTCGGGATGGAGCGGGTAGGCCTCGCCGCGGTCGTCGCCGAGACCCTCGGCCTGGGGCTGGCCAAGGAGCACTCCGCCGTCGACTGGTCCACCCGCCCGCTTCCGCGCGAGTGGATCAGGTACGCGGCCCTGGATGTCGAGGTCCTGCTCGACGTCCGCGACCTCCTGGCGGAGCGCCTGCGCGCGGCCGGCAAGGACGAGTGGGCGCGACAGGAGTTCGAGGCTGTGCGCACCGCCCCCGCCCCGGGGCCGCGGGCCGAGCCGTGGCGACGGACATCGGGCCTGCACGCCGTCCGGACCGCTCGGGGCATGGCCGTGGTGCAAGCGCTCTGGGAGGCGCGCGACGCTGATGCGCGGTCCCGGGACATCGCACCCGGCAGGGTGCTCCCCGATGTGGCCCTGGTGGCCGCCGGAGTCGCCCTTCCCGCCAGCGCGGCCGAGCTGGCAGAGCTCAAGTCGTTCTCCGGCAAGGCGACCCGGCGGCGCGCGTCGTTCTGGTTCGCTGCCGTGGAGCGTGGGCTCAAGGTGCCGGAGAGCCAGCTCCCCTCCCCCCGCACGCCGCGCTCCGACGGGCCCCCACCGGCACGCGCATGGGCGGACCGGGACCCGCAGGCGGCGGCGCGCCTGGCCGTCGCGCGGCAGGCGGTGCTGCAGATCGCGGCGCAGTGGTCGGTGCCGGTGGAGAACCTGCTGCAGCCGGACCTGCTCCGGCGGCTCTGCTGGTCTCCCCCGGCGCCCGTGGACACCAAGAGCGTGACCGAGTTCCTGGTCGCCGGCGGAGCCCGGCCCTGGCAGGTCGACCTCACCGCCGCGCCGTTGGCCGATGCGCTTGTTAGCGTGATCTAGGCACGGCCACCCGCAGGCCGGGGCCAGGAGGTGGCCCGGCATGTCCCCTCGGGTGGACACCAGCATCGAACGCGTCGCGCGCTGCTCGACCCGCGACATCGCGCTGCCCGGCGTCGGGACGATCTGCCTGCTCACCCTGGCCGCCGACACGCCGAACAGGCCCGCCACCCTCGGGTTTCGCGGCCTGACGGGTCTCCGGGACACGCTGCTCGCCCAGCGCTCGAGGGCCGCGGCCGGGGAGATCGCGGCGCTCGCAGTCACCGGCGTCGCAAGGTGGTTCGTCGCAGGGGCCGACCTCAAGGTGATGGCGGCCATCGACGACGCCGCTGACGCGCGCGCGATCGCCGAGCTGGGTCACGCCACCCTCCGGCTGCTCGGCGAGCTGGGGGTACCCACCTTCGCCTACCTGAACGGCGTCGCCCTGGGCGGGGGTCTCGAGATCGCCCTGCACTGCACCTACCGGACGGTCTCCGCCGAGGTGCGGCAGCTGGGGCTGCCGGAGGTGCACCTGGGGCTCGTGCCGGGCTGGGGCGGCTGCTACCTGCTGCCACGCCTGGTGGGCATCGAGGCGGCGCTCGACCTCGCCGTGCACAACCCGCTCGCGGGCAACCGGATGACCGACGCGAATCGCGCCCGGGGGCTCGGCCTGGTCGACGTCGTCCTGGACCCGGCGGACTTCCTGGCGGCCTCGCTGGACTGGACGGCGCGGGTCCTCGACGGAGCAGTGACCGTCGAACGGCCCGGGGCGGCGGCCGACGGATGGCCCGGCGCCGTCGTGGACGCTCGCTCGAGACTCCACCGGTGGGCCGATGTCCCGGCCCCGCAGCGCGCCCTGGACCTGTTGGCGGCCGCGGTGCGCGACGCCGACGAGGCCTTCGCCGCCGAGGACGACGCGCTCACCGAGCTCCTGCTGTCGCCCGAGCTGAGTGCCGGGCTCTACGCGTTCGAGGTCTCCAGCCGCAGGCCCGCCGGGATGCCCGATGTCGAGCCGCGACCCGTGCAGCGCATCGGGATCGTCGGCGCCGGCCTGATGGCGGGCCAGCTCGCGGTGCAGCTCGCGGGTCGGCTCGCCGTGCCGGTGGTCATGCGGGAGGTGGACGACGAGCGGGTCGCAGCCGGCCAGGTGGGCATCCGGCGCCAGGTCGAGGAGATGGTCCGCAAGGGCCGGATCGATGCGGCCGCGGGCGAGACGATCCTCGGGGCCATCTCGATCGGCACCGATCTCGCGGCGATGGCCGACGCCGATCTGGTGATCGAGGCCGTCACCGAGGTGATGTCGGTCAAGCGGTCCGTCTTCGCCGAGCTGGAGCGCGTCGTCTCCCCGGAGACGATCCTCGCGACGAACACCTCCGCGCTGTCCGTGACCGAGATGGCCGCCGCCCTGGCGCATCCGGAGCGCGTGGTGGGGCTGCACTTCTTCAACCCGGTCGCCCGGATGCCCCTTGTCGAGCTGGTCCGCACCGAGGCCGCCGACGACGTCGCCGTGGCCACGGGCTTCGCAGTGGCCGCAGCGCTGGGCAAGGCGGCGGTGGGTGTCGCCGATCGGCCCGGGTTCGTCGTCAATCGCATCCTGCTCCGGATGCTCGCCGAGGTTGCCGCGACGGTCGAGGACGGCACCCCCGTGGAGGTGGCCGACGCGGCGCTCCGACCGCTGGCCCTTCCGATGGGACCCTTCGCCCTCCTGGAGCTCGTCGGCCTGCCCGTCGCGCTGCACGTGCTGCGGACCCTGCACGAGGAGGCCGGTGATCGCTACCGGCTGTCCCCCGGTCTGGAGCGACTGTCCGCCGAGGGCCGTCGGCTGGTAGCCGAGGACGGGGCGGTGGACCCCGCGATCCAGGTCGCGTTCGACGGAGCGGGCGGCGGATCCGGGGCGCTCGACGCCGACGGTGTCCGGGACGCCGTGCTGTCGGAACTGGCGGAGGAGATCGGCCTGATGCTGGACGAGGGCGTGGTGCCGAGCGCCGCCGAGATCGACCTGTGCATGATCCTCGGCGCCGGCTGGCCGATGCACCTGGGCGGCATCACCCCGTACCTCGATCGCACCGGCCACCGGGCGAACGGGCGGGCGTTCCACCCGCCGGGGACGTTCGGCGCTCCGGGTCAGTAGACCCGCAGCCCCCGCGCGCGGAAGATCTCCCGGGTCCGCTCGACCTCGTCGAGGGTTGGCGGGACGACGTCGTCGAGCTCGTAGCGCATCCCGAGCGTCTCCCACTTGTCCCGGCCCATCTGGTGGAACGGGAGCACCTCGACCCGGGTGACCGTGGCCAGGCTGGCCGCGTAGTCGGCGACCTTGGCCACGTTCTCGGGGTCGTCGGTCAGTCCAGGGACCAGGACGAAGCGGATCCAGATCTCCGTGCCCGACTCGGCGAGCCGCCGACCGAAGTCGAGGGTCGGCGCCAGCGGCTGGCCGGTAACCCGCCGGTACGTGTCGGGGTCGCCCGACTTGACGTCGAGGAGGACCAGGTCGAGGTCGTCGAGCATCTCGTCCGTGCACGCCGCGCCGAGGAACCCGGACGTGTCGAGCGCGGTGCGGATCCCGTTCTCCTTGGCGGCCCGCAGTACGCGGCCGACGAAGGCCGGCTGCATCAGCGGCTCACCCCCGGAGAGCGTTATCCCGCCACCGGTCGCGGCGAACACGCCGCGGTAGCGCAGCATTCTGCCGACGAGCTCGTCGGCACTCACCGGGTCGCCGCGCCGCATCTGCATCGTGTCGGGGTTGTGGCAGTACAGGCAGCGCAGCGGGCAGCCGGCGAGGAACACCGTCAGGCGGGTGCCCGGACCGTCGACCGCGGTCACCAGCTCCCACGAGTGCACCGACCCGAGCTCACCCGTGCGCAGCTGGCCGATCCGCTCCGACCGCTCCACGTCACTCTGGTCCAGGCCCGCCGTGCCGGCGGTCGCCCGCTGGTGGGAACCGGCGACCAGCGGGCGCGCCAACTCGATCACTGGCGCCCCTGACTGGGCCGGCAACCGGATCGCGACGGTCATCGTGGCTCGCTCCTCAGACCGCGCCGTGGAAGGTGCGGGACAGGACGTCGAGCTGCTGGTCCCTGGTCAACCGGACGAAGTTCACCGCGTATCCGGAGACCCTGATGGTCAGCTGCGGGTACTTCTCCGGGTGCGCCATCGCATCCTCGAGGGTCTCCCGGTTCAGGACGTTGATGTTCACGTGGAACCCGCTGGACATGTTGTACGCGTCCAGCAGCCCGACGAGGTTGGTGATCTGCTCGTCGCGGTCCCGGCCCAGCCCCGAGGGCACCACGGTGGACGTCAGCGAGATGCCGTCCTGGCAGTCCTCGTAGGGCAGCTTGGCCACGCTGAGGGCGCTGGCCAGCATCCCGTGGGTGTCGCGCCCGTTCATCGGGTTGGCCCCCGGTGCGAACGGCTCGCCGAGCCGACGCCCGCAGGGCGTGTTCCCGGTGTGCTTGCCGTACACGACGTTGGAGGTGATCGTCAGCACCGACTGGGTGTGCAGCGCGTTGCGGTAGGTCGGCTGCCGGCGGATCTTGGCCATGAACGACCGGACCAGGTCGACCGCGATCTCATCGGCGCGGTCGTCGTCGTTCCCGTAGGTGGGGTACTCGCCCTCGACGGTGTAGTCGACGATCAGTCCGGTCTCGTCCCGAACGGGGCGAACCGTCGCGTACTTGATCGCGGCCAGGGAGTCCACGGCCACCGAGAGGCCTGCCACGCCGCAGGCGAGGGTGCGCAGGACGACGCGGTCGTGCAGCGCCATCTCGAGCCGCTCGTAGGCGTACTTGTCGTGCATGAAGTGGATGCAGTTCAGGGCGTCCACGTACGTCTCGGCCAGCCAGTCCAGGAGCACGTCGTAGGACGCCCAGACCTGCTCGAAGTCGAGCACGTCGCCGTGCATCGGTTCGGCCACCGGGGCGATCTGCTCCCCGCTGATCTCGTCCCGGCCGCCGTTGATCGCGTATAGCAGGGCCTTGGCGAGGTTCACCCGGGCACCGAAGAACTGCATCTGCTTGCCGACCCGCATCGCCGAGACGCAGCACGCGATCGCCGCGTCGTCACCGCACTGGCTGGTGACGAGTTCGTCGGACTCGTACTGGATCGCCGAGGTGTCGATCGACACCTGCGAGCAGAACCGCTTGAAGCCCTCGGGCAGCCGGTGGCTCCACAGCACCGTCAGGTTGGGCTCGGGCGCGGGTCCCAGGTTGTACAGGGTCTGCAGGAACCGGAACGACGTCCGGGTGACCAGCGGCCGACCGTCCTCGCCGATGCCGCCGATCGACTCGGTGACCCAGGTGGGGTCGCCGGAGAACAGGGCGTCGTACTCGGGCGTGCGCAGGAACCGGACGATCCGGAGCTTGATCACCATGTCGTCGATGAGCTCTTGGGCCTCGACCTCGGTCAGCAGCCCGGCGGCGATGTCCCGCTCCAGGTACACGTCGAGGAACGTCGAGGTGCGCCCGAGGGACATCGCAGCACCGTTCTGCTCCTTGACGGCCGCGAGGTAGGCGAAGTAGAGCCACTGCACGGCCTCGCGGGCGTCCGCGGCCGGAGCGGAGATATCGAAGCCGTAGGATGCGGCCATGGTCTTCAGCTCGCCGAGGGCCTTGATCTGCTCGGAGATCTCCTCGCGCTCCTGGATGACGATCTCGGTGGACCGCTCCCGGTCGAGCTCGGCGAGCTCGGCCCGCTTCGCCTCGATCAGAATGTCCGCGCCGTACAGGGCCACCCGCCGGTAGTCGCCGATGATCCGGCCGCGCCCGTAGGCGTCGGGGAGCCCGGTGACGATGTGCGAGCGGCGGGCCGCCCGGACGTTGGCCGGGTAGACGTCGAAGACGCCGTCGTTGTGGGTCTTGCGGTACTCGGTGAAGATCTTCTTGATGTCGGCCGGGGCCTCGAACCCGTAGGTCTTCAGGGCGCCCTCGACCATCCGCCACCCGCCGTAGGGCATGATCGCCCGCTTCAGCGGAGCATCGGTCTGCAGGCCGACGATGATCTCGTTGTCGGCGTCGATGTAGCCCGGCTTGTGCGCTGTGATGGACGACGGGGTGCTCGCGTCGACGTCGTAGACCCCGCGCTCGAGCTCCTCGGGGAACATGTCCAGCAGGCGCTGCCAGATCGCGGTGGTCCGCGCGGTCGGGCCGGTGAGGAACGCCGAGTCCCCTTCGTAGGGCGTGTAGTTGCGCTGGATGAAGTCGCGCACGTCGATGTCGTCGGTCCAGGGCCCGCGAACGAAGCCCTGCCAGGCCTCCTCGGGTGTGGTCAGCTGCGGGGTGACCGCGGCGCCGGCCTCAGCGATTATCGACATCGGTTCTCCTCGTCTACGTCGGTGCAAACAACGCTACGAGGCCAGACATGGGATGACCTGGGACCTTTGGGCAAGACATCCCATGTTCTGGGTGAGGTGCGTCACGTTCCTAACCCGCTCCGTCGGCCGACGGGGCCGAAACCGCAGGTCAGCGGCTGCCCCAGGGCTCCCCCGCGCTGCGCGCTGACTCCGCGCCGGGGGGCGCCCGGCTCACCGTTGGGCGCGCGCCACCTGCGTCGCGACGTCCGCGGCCACCCGCTCGGCGCCGAGCCCGAGCGACTCGAGGAGCTGGTCGCGGCTGGCGTGCGGCAGGAAGGACAGCGGGATGCCGAGCGCCTGCACGGGGCTGGCCAGCCCGGCGTCGGCACAGCGCTGGGCGATCAGCGAGCCGACGCCGCCGTCGACCAGGCCGTCCTCGATGACCACGACGTGGTCGTGGTCGCCGGCGAGCTTGACCAGGGCCGTGGGCAAGGGCAGCGCCCACACCGGCGCGACCACCGTGCACGCGAGCCCGCGCTCTGCCAGCAGCGGGGCGGCCGCCACCGCGGTGTGCGCCATCGGGCCGATCCCGATGACCAGCACCGAGGGGCCGTCAGCCGGGTGCCGGGCGAGCACGTCCACCCCCTCCAGGGTGTCGATCGCGGGGAGCGGCTCGGGCAACGGCCCCTTCGGGTACCTGATCACGCTCGGGGCGTCCTCGATCTCGACCGCCGTGCGCAGGGCGGCCCGGAGCGTCGCCTCGTCCCGAGGCGCCGCGAGGTGCAGCCCGGGCACCACACGGAGCACCGCCATGTCCCACATGCCGTTGTGGCTGGGGCCGTCGTCTCCGGTCAGGCCCGCCCGGTCGAGCACGAAGGTCACCCCGGCCCGGTGCAGCCCGACGTCCATCAGCACCTGGTCGAACGCCCGATTCAGGAACGTCGCGTAGACGGCCACCACGGGGTGCAGGCCCGCGAAGGCCATCCCCGCCGCCGAGGTGACCGCGTGCTGCTCGGCGATGCCCACGTCGAACGTGCGGGAGGGGAACTCCTCGGCGAAGGGCGCCAGTCCGACGGGCTGGAGCATCGCCGCGGTGATCGCCACCACGTCGGGGCGGAGCCGCCCGATCTGCACGATCTCGTCGGCGAACACCGACGTCCAGCCGAACCGCGACGGCGCCACCGGCAGGCCGGTCTCGGGATGGATCCGCCCGACGGCGTGGAACCGGTCGGCCACGTCCTGCTCGGCCGGCACGTAGCCGCGGCCCTTCTCGGTGATCGCGTGCACGATGACGGGCCCGCCGTAGGAACGGGCAAGGCGCAGTGCCCGCTCGACCGCGGCGACGTCATGCCCGTCCACCGGGCCGATGTACTTCAGGCCAAGGTCCTCGAACATGCCCTGCGGGGCGACGACGTCCTTGATCCCCTTCTTCATGCCGTGCAGCGCCCCGTACACGAGGCGGCCGAAGCGACCCGAGTGGCGCAGGGTGCGCTTCCCCCAGGCGAGCACGTCCTCGTAGCTGCGGGCGGTCCGCAGCCGGTCCAGGTGGTCGGCGAGACCGCCGATCGTCGGGTCGTAGGACCTGCCGTTGTCGTTGACCAGGACGACCAGCCGACGATCCTGGCCCGCGGCGATGTTGTTCAACGCCTCCCAGGCCATCCCGCCCGTCAGCGCGCCGTCGCCCACGACCGCGACCACGTGCCGGTCGACGCTGCCCCGCAGGGCGTACGCCTTGGCGATCCCGTCCGCCCAGGACAGGGCGGTCGAGGCGTGAGAGTTCTCCACGACGTCGTGCTCGGACTCGGCCCGGCTCGGGTAGCCGGAGAGCCCGTCGCGGTGCCGCAGCCCGGAGAAGTCCGAGCGCCCCGTGAGCAGCTTGTGCACGTAGGACTGGTGACCGGTGTCGAAGACGATGGTGTCGCGCGGCGACTCGAAGACCCGGTGCAGGGCGAGCGTCAGCTCGACGACCCCCAGGTTCGGCCCCAGATGCCCGCCGGTCTGGGAGACGCTCTGGACGAGGAAGTGGCGGATCTCCGCCGCGAGGGCGTCGAGCTCTTCCCCCGAGAGGGCGCGGAGGTCAGCGGGCGCACTGATCCGCGGCAGGAGAGCCATCGGGCCATCGTACGGTCTGAGCAGTGCTGGGGACGGCTCAGGGACGAAGCGTCACAGGATCTCCGCGTACGCCCCGCGGGGGTCAGGACGGGTCGAGCACGCGGCCGGCGAACAGGACAAGCCCGTGCGTCAGGTCGACCACCTGGTACTCGAACGGACGGTCCAGGCGCAGTTCGACGTCCTGGACCGGGGCGGACGTAACGCCGACGTCGATCTGGGTGACGGCTGCGGCCACCGTTCCGCGCTCGGCCACGGTGATCGTCGCTGCCTGGCCGACGGCGCTCACATACGCGTCGGGGAAGATCCCGTCCAGGTCGCCGCCCGGGTCGGCGAGCAAGCCGAGCCCAAGGTCCGCGAGCGCGTCCGTGAGGTCCAGGTTCGTCTCCGTCTCCCAGCTCGGCATCCAGAGGGAAACCATCGCCGGCGCTGCCGCATCCAATGCGTCGTGGGCCGCGAGCCACTGCTCCGTGCTCAGAGAGTCCGACTCCGGCATGACCAGCCGCATGGCGAAACCCTCGGTGTAGGGCAGCTCGATCGCGCGCCAGCCGTCTCCCTCCGCGTAGCGGGCGCCCAGCAGCGCCCGCATCATCGTGACCTCCAACGCCTGCCCGTCCGCGCGCCGGAACGTCCCCGGCCCGGTCGCCTGTGGGTCGAACGGCGCCTGCCACGACGCACCGAAGGTGACGGCGTCGAGCAGCATGAGGAGCGTGTCGGGGAGCGGCTCGCTCGGCGTCTCGGTCAGCAGGCCGCCGGTCACCCGGTTCACCCAGGCGTCAAGAACGGGCTTCGCGTTCCCGCCCTCGAAGTCGGCCTCGTAGACCTCGGCCAGGTGGTACGCCACCACGCGCTCGAGGAAGCGGTCGGTCACCGGGGCACCCGGCTGGATGAAGACGCCGTCGGCGATGTGCAGCAGCGGGCTGGCCGGCGGGTTGTCCTTGTCGATCCCGGCGACGTCGCCCTCGTACTGCCCCAGGTACGCCCGGAGGTCGGCCACGGCCTGGCTGTCGGCGCCGACCAGCCCGATGGCCGCGTCGATCTCGTCGGCCACCCGCCCCGACGCACCCTCGCGGAGCATCGCGAGCGCCAACTGGAGGCTCAGGGGCGACACCACGGCGTTCTCGCCGCCCTCGGCAAGGCCGACCAGGGTCGTCGCGATCCGGACGGACGCCTCGACCCAGGCATCCGGTACCGCCGCCTCCTGTGCGTTCCCGGCGAACTCCACCGGACGGTCGAGCCGCTCCGCCTCCACCGTCGTGCCGCATGCCGAGAGACCGAGCGCTCCCACGAGGCAGATGACCACCAGACGACGACGCATCGCACACCCCCTTCACCTCGTCTGTGTCGGCGCGCGCCCGGTGCTTGCGGTGCAGTGCGTTTCGATTCGCAGAGGCGCCGGTGCTCCAGGGTCAGACCACCGGCACGAGCTGGCGGAGGGCCCCGACGATCCTTTCCACGTTCTTCCGGTTCTTGCCCCAGTCGATCACCTGAGTCGGTAGCGAGCACTCGCTGCGCAACTGGATCGCCGCACCCTCGGGGCCCTGACTGATCCACGCCTCGACGTTCTCGCCCCAGCTGCGCCAGCCGGTCTTCGTGATGCCGCGCAGGTACCCCCCGCCCCATTTCACCGCTTTGATGCCGGCGTTGCAGAACGCCTGGTAGACGGCCGCCTCCGCCTGCTCCGGGGCGAGCGCGACCTCGATGTTGATCATGTGATTGGCGGCCATGCCATCCCCCTCCGATGAACAGACACTAGTGGGGACGGGTCCGACTTGGGCCCTGATCGGGGCGCCGGTCAGGCGCGGACCAGCGAGCGCAGCACGTACTGCAGGATCCCACCGTGCCGGTAGTAGTCCGCCTCACCGGGGGTGTCGATGCGCAGCACCGCGTCGAACTCCACGACCGACGCGTCGTCCTTGGTGGCGCGGACCACGACGGTCCGCGGCGTCGCGCCCGCGTTCAGCGCCGTGACCCCGGAGATGTCGAAGCGCTCCGTCCCGTCCAGCCCGAGGGATGCGGCCGTCTCCCCGCCTGGGTACTCCAGCGGAAGGACGCCCATCCCGATCAGGTTGGACCGGTGGATCCGCTCGAAGCTCTCCGCGATCACCGCGCGGATGCCGAGCAGGCTGGTGCCCTTGGCCGCCCAGTCGCGCGACGACCCGGACCCGTACTCCTTGCCGCCGAGCACCACGAGGGGCACGCCCGCCGACGCGTACGCAACAGCGGCGTCGTAGATCGTCGCCTGCTCGCCGGTCAGGTGGTTGACCGTGAACCCACCCTCCACACCCGGGACGAGCTGGTTGCGCAGGCGGATGTTGGCGAAGGTGCCGCGGATCATCACCTCGTGGTTCCCGCGGCGCGAGCCGTAGGAGTTGAAGTCGCGTCGCTGCACCCCGTGGGCCGCCAGGTAGGCGCCCGCCGGGCTGTCCGGCTTGATCGCGCCCGCCGGGCTGATGTGGTCGGTCGTGACCGAGTCGCCGAGCATCGCAAGCACCCGCGCCCCCGCCACGTCCCGGACGGGCTCCGGCTCGGCGGTCATCCCGTCGAAGTACGGCGGCTTGCGCACGTAGGTCGACCCCGCGTCCCACGCGAAGGTGTCCCCGGCGGGGGTGGGCAGCGTGCGCCACCGCTCGTCCCCCGCGAAGACGTCCGCGTAGTCCTTGGTGAACATCTCGCGGTCGATCGCGGAGTCGATCGTGGCCTGCACCTCGGCCGCGCTCGGCCAGATGTCACGTAGGAACACGGGCGCCCCGGCCTCGTCCGTGCCGAGCGGCTCGGTCTCGAAGTCCATGTCCATGGTCCCGGCCAGGGCGTATGCGATAACCAGCGGCGGCGACGCCAGGTAGTTCATCTTCACGTCCGGGTTGATCCGGCCCTCGAAGTTGCGGTTGCCGGACAGAACGGAGGCGACCGCGAGGTCGTGGTCGTTTACTGCCGCGGAGATCTCGTCCGGCAACGGCCCCGAGTTGCCGATGCAGGTGGTGCAGCCGTAGCCGACCAGGTGGTACCCGAGCTTCTCCAGGTACGGCCACAGACCGGCCTCGGTGTAGTAGTTCGTGACGACCTTGGACCCCGGCGCCAGGGAGGTCTTCACCCAGGGCTTCGCGGTCAGGCCGCGCTCGACGGCGTTCTTCGCGAGGAGCGCAGCCGCGAGCATCACCTCGGGGTTGGAGGTGTTGGTGCACGACGTGATCGACGCGATCACGACGCTCCCGTGGTCGAGCTCGGTCCGGGTCCCGTCCGCGAGCGTCACCGGCACCCGGCGATGCGGGAGCCGCGCGACGTCGCCGTGCTCGGGACCCGGCAGCGACTCCCCCGAGTCGTCCGAGCGGGCCGCGGCGGCAATGGGGTCCGACGCCGGGAAGGTCTCCTCGACCGACTCGTCCAGAGCCGACTCGGCCGGCTGCTCGTGCGCTGCCGGGTCGACGTAGTCCCAGATGACCCCGGCGAACGCCTCCTTCGCCTCCGTCAGCGCGATCCGGTCCTGGGGCCGCTTCGGCCCGGCGATCGACGGCACCACCGTGCCCAGGTCCAGCTCCAGGTACTCGGAGAACTCCGGCTCGACGTAGTCCGGGGCGTCCGGGTCGTGCCACAGGCCCTGCTCCCGGGCATACGCCTCCACGAGGGCCACCTGCTGCTCGGGCCTGCCGGTCAGCCGCAGGTAGTCAACCGTCACCTGGTCGATCGGGAAGATCGCGCACGTGGACCCGAACTCCGGGCTCATGTTGCCGATGGTCGCCCGGTTGGCCAGGGGCACCTCGGCGACGCCGTCGCCGTAGAACTCCACGAACTTGCCCACCACGCCGTGTCGGCGGAGCAGCTCGGTGATCGTGAGCACGACGTCGGTCGCGGTCACCACCGGTGGGATGGTCCCGGAGAGCTTGAAGCCGACCACCTTCGGGATGAGCATCGAGACCGGTTGGCCGAGCATCGCCGCCTCGGCCTCGATCCCCCCGACGCCCCAGCCGAGCACGCCGAGCCCGTTGACCATCGTGGTGTGCGAGTCGGTCCCGACGCACGTGTCCGGGTAGGCCTGCAGCGCGCGCGTCGACGCCCCGTCCACCTCCCGGGTCATCACACCTCGGGCCAGGTACTCGAGGTTGACCTGGTGCACGATCCCGGTGCCGGGCGGAACGACCTTGAAGTCGTCGAACGCCGTCTGGCCCCACCGCAGGAACTGGTAGCGCTCGTGGTTCCGCTCGTACTCGAGGTCCACGTTCCGCGCGAACGCCTCGTGACTGCCGGCGACGTCCACCTGTACGGAGTGGTCGATCACCAGCTCCGCGGGCGCGAGGGGGTTGATCCGGGCGGGGTCCCCGCCCAGGTCCGCCATCGCCTCCCGCATCGTGGCGAGGTCCACCACGCAGGGCACGCCGGTGAAGTCCTGCATGACCACCCGAGCGGGGGTGAACTGGATCTCGGTGTCCGGCTCGGCGTCGGGGCGCCAGCCGGCGAGGGCGCGCACGTGGTCGGCCGTGACGTTCGCGCCGTCCTCGGTGCGCAGCAGGTTCTCCGCGAGCACCTTCAGGCTGTACGGGAGCCGCCGCAGACCCTCGACCGCGCCGAGGCGGAAGATCTCGTAGGAGTTCTCGCCCACCTGGAGCGTCCCTCTTGCCCGGAACGTGTCGACGCTGCTCACGATGGCTCCTTCAGCGCTGGGGACACGCCACCAGCAAGTATCTTGACGTCAAGATATATCCTACCCGACTCCCCCGCCGTCCTCCGGCTCGAACGTCGCCACGCACTCGACGTGATGGGTCATCGGGAACTGATCGAACGCCCGGAGCGCGGTCATCGGGTAGCCGAGGCCGCCGAGCAGCCCGATGTCCCGCGCAAGCGCCGCCGGGTCGCACGCCACGTAGACCACCCGCCGCGGCCGCAGGGCGACGACGGACTCCAGCACCGCCCGGCCGGCCCCCACCCGGGGCGGGTCGAGCACCACGACGTCCGCGCGCACGACGACGCCCGAGGCGAGGACGTCCGCGACCGGTCCACGGTGCAGGTCGACGTTCGGACGGTCGTGGAGGTTGCGGCGGGCGTCCTGCGCGGCACGGGGATCGCCCTCGACGGCGACGACACGACCCTGGGCGCCGACCTCGTCGGCCAGGGGCAGTGCGAAGAGGCCGGCGCCGGAGTACAGGTCCACGACCCGCTCCCCCGGCACCGGTCCCACGGCGTCGAGCACCGCCTGGGCCAGCGTCGCAGGCGCACCGCGGTGCACCTGCCAGAACCCGCTGGCGGTCACCCGCCACGTGTACGGCCGGCCCGCGACCGTCACGGCCTCGCGGACCGAGAGCCGGGCGTTGGGCCGACGGTCCGGGCCACGATCCAGCCACGGGACCCCGTCCACCAGGAGCAACGGCCGGTCCCCCGCCGGGGCCACCGCAGTGAGGCGGACCCCGGCCGGCCAGGTGCGCTCGAACAGGCGAAGGCCATCCAGCTCGGCGACGGCGAGCGGCATCGCGGTCAACGGGATCACCGTCCGCGACCGGTGGCGGTGCATCCCCGCCCGGCCGGACCGGTCGGCAACGAGCTCGATCCGGGTCCGCCAGCGCAGGCCGTCCGCGGCTCCGGGTACCTCCTCCACCGTGACATCGGCCGCCGTGCGGGCCAGTCGGCGCAGCTGCTCGGAGACCACGTCCGCCTTCCACCGCCGCTGGGCTGCCAGGGCGACGTGCGCCAGCTCGGCGCCGCCCACCCCGCCGGGACCGGCCTCCGGCCACGGCGACGGCACCCGGTCCGGCGACGCCTCGAGCACCTGCACCGCGTCCGCACGCCAGTACCGGGCCTCGGGTCTCGCGTCCGTCAGGCGGGCCCGGACGCGCTCGCCGGGCAGCGTGTGCCGGACGAAGACCACCCTGCCCTCGTGGCGCGCCACGCAGTGGCCACCGTGCGCGGCGGGACCGATCTCGAGCGTCAGGTCGTCGCTCACCGCGGCCCAGCGTCGGCGATGGTCGCCGACGACTCGAGCTGCCACGGGACCGAGGCCACGACGACGCCCGGGGTGAACAGGAGGCGACTCTTGAGCCGAAGCGCGCTCTGGTTGTGCAGCAAGTTCTCCCACCAGTGCCCGACGACGTACTCCGGGATGTAGACCACGACCAGGTCCCGCGGGCTCTCCCTGCGGATGGACCGCACGTACCCGAGCACCGGGCGGGTGATCTCCCGGAACGGCGAGTCGAGGATCCGCAGGGGCACGGGGATGTCCAGAGCCTCCCAGTGCTCGCGCATCGCCTCCGTGGAGTCGGAGTCGACGTTCACCGTGACCACCTCGAGGACGGACGGCCGCGTAGCTCGGGCATAGGCGATGGCGCGCATCGTCGGCTTGTGCAGCCGGGAGACGAGGACGATGGCGTGCACCCGGCTCGGCAGTGCGCGGGCAGCGGTCGCCTCCTCGCCGAGGGCCACCTCGTCGCGCACCTGGTCGTAGTGCCGTCGGATCGCCATCATCAGGGCGTAGACAACCGCGACGGCCACCAGGGTGATCCAGGCGCCACGGGTGAACTTCGAGATCAGGATGACCACCAAGACCGCCGCCGTCAGCCCGAACGCGGTGGCGTTGATCGCCCGCGAGCGCAGCATCTTCTTGCGCCGCGACTCGTCCGGCTCGATGCGCAGCTCGCGGTTCCAGTGCCTGACCATGCCGAACTGGCCGAGGGTGAACGAGATGAACACGCCGACGATGTACAGCTGGATCAGCCGGGTGACCTGTGCATCGAAGGCCCAGATCAGCACCATCGCCCCGGCGGCGAGGGTGACGATCCCGTTGGAGAAGGCGAGCCGGTCGCCGCGGGAGTGCAGCTGGCGCGGCATGAAGCCGTCCTTCGCCAGGATCGAACCGAGCACCGGGAACCCGTTGAAGGCCGTGTTGGCCGCGAGCACCAGGATCAGCCCCGTCGCGATGGAGATCAGGTAGAAGGCCGCGGGGAAGCCCGCGAAGACCGCCTCGGAGAGCTGGATCAGGACGGGGTGCTGCACGTAGTCCGACCCCACGGGCAGGCCGCCCTGCAGGAGGTTCTCCTGGGGGTTCTCGACGTACCGGATCCCGGTGGCCCGGGCCAGCAAGAGGCTCGACATCAGGAAGGTGAACGACAGGGCGCCGAGCATCGCCAGTGTTGCCGCGGCGTTCCGGGACTTCGGCTTGCGGAAGTTCGGCACGCCGTTGCTGAGCGCCTCGATGCCCGTCAGCGCCGCACACCCCGTCGCGAAGGCCCGCAGGATGAGCAGCGCGCCGCCGAGGCCGATCAGGCCCTGCTCGTACATCTCCTCCGGGATCACCTCCAGCGACGCGCTCTCGGCCAGCGGCAGCGTGCCGGCGAAGTACCGCACGAAGCCCACCAGCGCCATCGAGCCGAGGGCGAACATGAACAGGTAGGTGGGGAAGGCGAAGAACCGCCCGGACTCCCTGACGCCCCGAAGGTTCATCAGCATCAGCAGGGTGACCAGGCCGATCGCGAAGGGCACCTCGTACCCGCGCAGCGCCGGGATCGCCGACGAGGCGTACTGGGCGCCGGAGGAGATCGAGACCGCGACGGTCAGCGTGTAGTCGACCAGCAGCGCGCTGCCGACGGTCAGCCCGGCGCGCGGACCGAAGTTCGAGTTCGCCACCTCGTAGTCGCCGCCCCCCGAGGGGTAGGCGTACACGGTCTGCCGGTAGCCGGCCACGACGACGACGAGCACCACGACGACCGCGAGGCCCACCCAGGGCGAGAAGACCGCCGCGGCGACCCCCGCGATGGACAGGGTGAGGATGATCTCGTCCGGCGCGTACGCCACCGAGGAGAGCGCGTCGGAGGCAAAGACCGGCAGGGCGATCCGCTTCGGCAGCAGGGTGTGGCCCAGCCGGTCGCTTCGGAACGGCCTACCGAGCAGCAGCCGCTTGGCGAGGCCTGTGTTGTCGGACACGGGAGCCCATGCTAGGCCCGCCGGAGCCGCGCGGGGGTATACCGTCTCCATTCGTGCACTTCGTCATCATGGGCTGCGGGCGCGTCGGCGCCACCCTCGCCCAGACACTCGAGGCAAGAGGCCACTCCGTCGCCGTCATCGACCAGAACCCGGAGGCCTTCCGGCGGCTCGACGCG
Organism: uncultured Actinotalea sp.; assembly: GCA_964349585.1. GTDB lineage: Bacteria > Actinomycetota > Actinomycetes > Actinomycetales > Cellulomonadaceae > Actinotalea. The sequence continues at coordinate 64,246 of CAYGGX010000003.1, read as the reverse complement.
GAGTTCGACGGCAAGCGCGTCACCGGCCTGGGGTTCGACCGGGAGACCCTCGTCCAGGCCGGGATCGAGGACGCCTTCGCGTTCGCCGCGGTCTCCGACGGCGACAACTCGAACATCATCGCGGCACGGGTGGTCCGCGAGACCTACGGGGTCAACAACGTCGTCGCCCGGATCTACGATCCCCGGCGCGCGCAGATCTACCAGCGGCTCGGGATCCCGACAGTCGGCACCGTCCGGTGGACGGCCGACCAGATCCTGCGCCGGATGCTCCCCATGGGGGCGACCGACGAGTTCCGGGACGCCTCCGGCCAGGTGGTCATGGTCCAGATGGACGTCCACCGGGGGTGGTTCGGGACGGGCCTGGATCGCATCGAAGCGGCCTCGGGCGCCCGGATCGCATTCGTGACGCGCTTCGGCGACGGCATGCTGCCCGCGCCCGACACAGTCCTGCAGGAGAACGACCTGCTGCACATGCTCCTGCTGGCCGACGACGTGCCGCGGGTCGAACGGATCCTCACCGCAGCCCCCACGGAGGTGGACTGATGCGCGTCGTCATCGCCGGAGCGGGCTCCGTGGGGCGGTCGATCGCCAACGAGCTGCTCTCCGCAGGGCACGAGGTGACCCTGATCGACAAGCAGCCCACGGCGATGCGGGTGGCCTCGGTCGCCGAGGCGGACTGGCTGCTCGCGGACGCCTGCGAGCTCTCGAGCCTGAACGAGGCGCGCACCGACGAGTGCGACGTGGTGGTCGCCGCGACGGGCGACGACAAGGTGAACCTGGTGGTCTCGTTCCTGTCCAAGACCGAGTTCGGGGTCCCCCGCACGGTGGCCCGGGTGAACAACCCGAAGAACGAGTGGATGTTCGACGAGGCATGGGGCGTCGACGTCGCGGTCTCGACGCCCCGGATCATGACGGCGATGGTCGAGGAGGCCGTGGCCGTCGGTGACCTGGTGAAGATCTTCACCTTCCACCAGTCCGGCGCGGAGATCCTCGAGGTCACGCTGCCGCCCGCGTCACCGCTCGCCGGGGTGCGGGTCGGCGACATCGAGTGGCCGGTGGACTCGGTGCTCGCGGCGATCATCCGCGGCTCTCAGCCGATCGCCCCATCCGCGGACGATGCCCTCGAGGCGGGCGACGAGCTGCTCATCGTTGCGGGGTCGGATGCCGATCCGGACGCTCTTCACGAGTTGCTCGCGACCCCACGAGAAGCCAGGTGATCCAGAGGCCGACTGCGAACAGCGGGACGCCCATCACGAGCTTTGCGGTGCCCAGCCAGCCCAGGGCGGCCTCCCCCTGCATCCAGAGCGGCACCTGCACCGCGAGCCGGGCGCCGAACACGGCGACCCACAGCCAGGTGGCCCAGGTGTAGCGGCGCCGCAGATGTGCTGCGGCCGGTCCGGGATCCGTGCGCCACGACATGTCGTGGCCGCGGAGCAGGCTCACGACCACCCCGACCACCGGCCAGCGGACGAGGATCGAGATCAGCGTGCCGAGACACCACCCGAGGTTCACCCATAGGCCCCAGGTGTAGAAGTCCTGCGGTTCGCCGGTCCGCCACGCCCAGACGGCCCCGATCACTATCCCGCCGACCCCGGAGAACGCCTGGGTGGTCGGCGTGCGCTGCACCAGGCGGAGCGCCACGGCCACGGCGGCGACGGCGAGGGAAGCGACGAGGGCCGGCGTCAGCTCGCGAACGGCCAGGTAGACCACCACGAAGACGAGCCCCGGGGAGGTCGACTCGACCAGGCCGCGGACCCCGCCGATCGCCTCGCTGAAGGAGAAGTCGTCCCCCGTGAGGGCACGCACTCCCCGAAGCGGTGCCTCACCGGCTCGGGGCTCCGCGTCGGAGACCGGCTCGGCACCGTCGGGCGAGCCCTCGGGGACGAGCCCGCTGCCAACCCCGTCCGACGTCACCGCTCGCCCGACTTCGGGACGAGCGAGTACCTCGGGTTGTAGATGACCGGCCTGCCGTCGCGCACCGATACCAAGCCCTCCAGCCGGACCCGGCGACCGGGCTCCACGCCGGCGATGCGACGCTGACCCAGCCAGACGACCTGCACGCTGCCCGTGCCGTCGTACAGCTCAGCCTCTAGCGCCGGGACGTTGTTCCGCGGCCGCAGCGTGACCGATCGGAGCACACCGAACAGCTCGGCCCGGCGCCGGTCGGTCAGTTCGCGGACCGGGGTGCAGCCGCTGCGTTCCGTGCTCCGGCGCTCCTCCGACGCCTCGAGCTCGGCCCGGGACGCGAGCACGGACCGCACGGCGGTGCGAACCCGCCCGCCCGTCGTGCTGGGTCCCCGGGCCATCAGTGCACCTCCGTGATCTCTGGCCCGCGGGTTAGCGGGTCGAAGCTCGAAGCGCTCGTGGTCTCCTGGGCCTGCGCGCTACCGGGCATCGTCAGCGGCAGCAGGTCGCGGGGCACGCGCGGTTCACTCCCGCGGACCACGACGACGTCGCCGAAGACGTCCTCCAGCTCCTGCGCGCGCTCGGGCTCCACCGCGGCGCGGCCACTGAGGACGCCCCGCAGGAACCATCTGGGCCCGTCGTGGCCGATGAACCGCGCGGGGCGATGGCCCGTCCGGCCCTCGGCCGTCCGGATCGGCAGGCGGGCGAGGAGCTCTCGTCCGAAGGGCCCGGGCAGGTCGTCCACCGAGCCGCCCTGCTTGGTGATCGACTCGGCTATCTCGGCCCTGATCTCGTCCCAGATGCCGGCGGTCCGCGGCGCACCGAACACCTGAAGCTGCAGCGCCGACCCGTGCAGGTGGATGGCCACGGCCGTCACGATGGAGGACTTCTTGTCGACCTCCATGCGCAGCTCCATGCCGTCACGACGAGGAAGCCAGAGGGCTCCGAGATCGATCCGCTGGCCGCACTCCGGCTGGTCCGCCACGTCCCACGGCCCCCGGGCGTCGCTCGTCGGCGCCTCGAACGGCTCGTCGCCTTCGTCGGGCAGGATCGCGGGATCACGCGACCGTCGCCTGAACGCGCTCACCTGTGCTCCTCCTTGTTGAGGCAGAACCCCAAGAAACGACCTTAGACGGCCAGCGAGCCGCCGACCTACCTTCCCGGCGACCAGCCGCCGCTCGAACCGAGGCCACCGGGGCCGCGGTGGGAGCCCGGAAGGCTCTCCGCCCGGACGAATCGGACCCGCTCGACGGGCTGCACGACGAGCTGCGCGATCCGGTCCCCGCGGCGCAGCCGCACCGGCTGGACCGGGTCGGTGTTCAGCAGGACGACGCGGATCTCGCCCCGGAACCCCGCGTCGACGGTCCCCGGGGCGTTCACGAGCGTGACCCCGTGCTGCGCCGCCAGCCCGGAGCGGGGGTGCACGAACGCCGCGTAGCCGTCCGGCAGCGCGATGCTCACGCCGGTGGGCACCGTGGCCCGGCCGAGGGGTGGGAGGTCGACGTCGACGGCGGTGACCAGGTCCGCGCCCGCATCGCCGGGGTGTGCGTAGCGCGGCTCGGGAAGCTCGGGGTCGAGCATCACGAGCAACACCTCGATGCCGCTGTCCCGGGTCACGACGCAGACTCTAGCCGCAGCGATCGGTCGATCCCGGCGCCCGGATGCCATGCTGGGACCGTGCAGGATCCCGCGCGGTACTCCGAGCGTCTCTGGCCGGGACCGCTCGGCTGGTCGTTCGTCGCCGGCTTCGCGCTGTTCGCGGGCATCGCGGTGCTGCCGGTCCACACCGTCGGCGCCGCCGTCGCGGCCGGGGTCAGCGCCCTGGTGGGCGGCCTCGTCGTGATCGTGTCCACGACGACCGTCGCCGTGCGGGACGGTGAACTCTGGGTGGGCAGGGCGCACATCCCGGTCGGGCTGCTAGGCGACGGCGAGGTCCTCGACCGCGTCGGCGTGCGCGCCGCGGTCGGTCCCGGTTCCGATGCCCGGGCGTTCGTGTGCCTGCGGGCGTGGTTGCGGGGCGCGGTGGAGTTCCCGGTCAACGACCCGGACGACCCGACCCCCACCTGGCTGGTGTCCTCGCGACGCCCGGACGCACTGGCGGCCGCGGTGCGGTCGGCCCGGCCGGGTCCCGGACAGGATCAGGCGGCGCACTCCGAGCAGACCATCTGACCGTCCTTCTCGTAGGCCAGCTGGCTGCGGTGATGCACCAGGAAGCACTTGGAGCAGGTGAACTCGTCCGCCTGGCGGGGCAGGACCCGCACCGAGAGCTCCTCGCCGGACAGGTCCGCGCCGGGCAGCTCGAAGCCTTCGGCCGCGTCCGTCTCGTCCTCGTCCACGGCGCCCGAGTTCTTGTCGGCGCGGCGCGCCTGGAGCTCCTGCAGCGAGTCCTCGCTGAGGTCCTCGTCGGTCTTGCGAGGGGCGTCGTAGTCGGTTGCCATCGGGTGTCACACACTCCGTGTCTGCTTGGGCCTTGCGCCGGTGTACGGCATCGGTAGGTAGTCAATGCACGACGCACCCTGGTTGTTCCCCGCAGTGATCGCGTGGGGATTGTGCCCTATCCGCGGCCCGGACGCACGCCAATCGCTGGCCGGACGTCCACGCGGTCTCGGGCGGGCGTCCGCCGACCGGGCCGTCCGGTGCCGCTCAGGCGTCCTCGTCGGCGCCCAGCCGCTCCAGGATGCGCACCAGTCCGACCGCCGTCGGCTCCGGCCCGGCCACGGTCATCTGCTCGTCCGCGGGGCAGCCGCGCAGCCCGATCACGGTGGCACCGGCCTCCCGGGCGACCAGCGACCCGGCGGCAAGGTCCCAGGGCTGCAGGCCCCGCTCGTAGAAGGCGTCGAGCGAGCCCGAACCGACGGCGCACAGGTCGAGGGCCGCCGACCCGATCCGGCGGATGTCGCGGACCTCCGGCAGCAGCGCGGCGACGATCCGAGCCTGGCTGCGGCGCCGCTCGATCCGGTAGCCGAACCCGGTTCCCACGAGGCTCTCGGCCAGCGGACGGGGCGGGTTGGCGCGGATCGGACGGCCGTCCTGCGTCGCGCCCCCGCCCAGGGACGCCGACCACGTTCGGCCGTCCGCGACCGAGTGCACGCAGCCGGCCAGGACCGTCCACCCGCCGGGCGTGGGCGGTCCGGAGACGACGGCGACGCTCACCGCATAGGCCGGAACGCCGTAGAGGTAGTTCACCGTTCCGTCGATCGGGTCGATCACCCAGGTCAACCCGCTCGTGCCCGGGAGGTGACCCTCCTCCTCGCCCAGTACGCCGTCGTCGGGCCGGGCGTCGGCGATCCCCCGCCGGAGCAGGTCCTCGGCCGCCAGGTCCATGGCGGTGACCACGTCGACCGGGCTCGACTTGGTGTCCGAGACGTCGACGATCGCGGGGCGCCCCTCCCGGATCAGGGTCCCGGCGGAACGGGCCAGGTCCTCCGCGAGGCGCCGGAGCCCGCCGAGATCGGTCGGGATCTGCGCTGCCGGCTGCCCGGGCGTCGATTGGTTGGTCACGCACCCATCCTGCACGACCTCCCGGCACACCGAGCGGCCTCCCTGCGCCGGGCCCGCTTCGGTGGCACTCTCGTGCCAAGCAGTGACGGAGGTGCCATGAGCGAGCTCACACTGGTGGGTCTGCATGAGGACGGCGAGCACGTCGTGCTGCAGGACACCGACGGGCAGCAGTTCCGCGTGCGCATCGACGAGGCGCTGCGCGCCGCGGTCCGCCGCGACCGACCCCATCTCGCGCAGGCGAGGGCCGAGCTGGCCGGGATGCTGCCGCCCCGCGAGATCCAGGCCCGGATCCGGTCGGGCGCCAGCGCCGAGGACGTCGCCGAGTCGTCGGGGATGCCCCTGGACATCGTCCGCCGCTACGAGGGGCCGGTGCTCGCCGAGCGGGAGCACATCGCCCTGCGCGCCCGGAACACCGCCGTGGGCCACGAGGCGGGCGCTCCGGTGCTCGGGGACCTGGTTACCGACCGGTTGGCGACCCGGCAGGTCTCCCCCGACTCGGTGGTCTGGGATGCCCGCCGCACCGCCACCGCGACCTGGATAGTCGAGGTCCGGTTCGAGGTCAACGGTTCGGCAAGGTCGGCCTGCTGGACGTACGACACGGTCGACCGCCGGCTGCACGCGCAGGACGACGAGGCGCGGTGGCTCTCGGAGACCGAGCTCGCCGACGAACCGATCCGCCGGCACCTGACCGCCGTGCGCGAAGCGGTCTTCGACGTGGAGGTCGACAGCGCGCTCCGCCCGGTCCTGGCGGCCGTGGACCTCCCCCTGGACGCCCCGGCACTGCCCGACCCGCAGCAGGAGACCGCGGTCCTGCTCGACGACCTGGGCGACCGCCGCGGGATCCGCCAGGCGGTGGACCCGGACGCCGACGACGACTTCGCCGGGTTCGGTCCGCAGCACGCCTTCAACTTCGACGACCCGGGTACCGTCCCCGGTGCGCATCCGGCCGCGTCACGGCCCGAGGAGGCTGTGGACGCCCGGGTCCTCCGGATGCCGACCGCGCGAACCGGCCGCTCCGAGGTCCCCGAGGACCCGGCCGATCCCGAGACGCCCGCGCCACCGGCCACCCGGGCACGGGTCCCGGACAACCAGGACGACGCACCCCAGCCCGCTCGCCGGCCCCGTCGCGGACGGGCAAGCGTGCCGAGCTGGGACGAGATCGTCTTCGGCGCCAAGCCGGAGTAGGCGCCCGCGGCGGGTCAGAGCCGCTCGTCGGCGAGACCCGGCAGGGTCTCCGGCGTCACGGCGACCGCGCGCGCCACCGCCGTCGTCATCCGGCGCATGTGGTGGCGTCGGCAGAGCACCTCGTAGGCGACGGGTGCCGAGGCGTCGGTGTTCCCGACCACCACCTGTTCCCCCTCAACCACCATCTGGCCGCCGACGGTGCGGGCGTTGTGGGTGGCGCGCGCCCCGCACCAGCAGAGGGTCTGCACCTGGAGCACCTCGACCCGGTCCGCCAGCTCGATCAGTCGTTCCGAGCCTGGGAACAGCCGGGTGCGGAAGTCGCTCGTGATGCCGAACGCGTAGACGTCGACCCCCATCTCGTCGACGAGCTGGGCGAGCTGCTCGATCTGCCGGGGCGTGTAGAACTGCGCCTCGTCGCAGATCAGGTAGTCGACCCGCTCCCCCCGGACGCGCCGCTGCACGACGTCGTCCCAGAAGTCCGTGCCGTCGGTCACCTCCACGGCCGGGTGCACCAGCCCCAGCCGGGACGAGAGCATGTCCGTCCCGGCCCGGTCGTTACGGCTGTAGACCACGCCGCCGCGGCCGCGGGCTGCGTTGTTGTGGTCCAGCTGGAGGGCAAGCGTCGACTTTCCGCAGTCCATGGTCCCGCTGAAGAACACCAGCTCGGCCATGCCACCTCCTCACGCGATCAGGAGCGGGACGAGCATCTCGCCCGGGGTCAGCGAACCGTGCATGCCGCGAAGGTGCAAAGAGTGCGGGGTCTGGGTGCGCGAGTCGACCACGCCGGCCCGGCCGCGGGCGGCCACCACCAGGTCGCCGATCATCGGCAGCACGTGCTCCAGCACGGGTCCGAACCACCCGTCGGCGACGGCCTCCGCCCGCGGCACGACGACCGCCTTCTCCCCCAGGGTTAACCGCCATCGTTCGAGGACGTCGGCGGCGGTCCCGGGTGCGGTGTGCACGTGCGTCGCCCGGGGCTCACCCGCGACCAGCTCCACGTCGGCGGCGAGCTCGGGGGTCAGGGCGAGGTCGACCAGCTGCTCGGGGTCGATGTCGACCATCCCGTGGTCGGCGGTGATCATCAGCACCGTGCCCGTCGGCAGGGAACGCGCCAGCCGCGCCAGCTCCCGGTCGGTCTCGGCCAGGGCGTCCGCCCAGGTGCTCGACTGCCAGCCGGCCCCGTGGCCGATCTTGTCCACCGCACCCCAGTAGAGGTAGACCAGGCCGGGCCGGGCAAGCGCCGCGACCGTGGCGTCCACCCGCTCGTCCAGGCCCTCGGCGGCGCGGTACGCGCCCCCGGAGAGGGCCGCCACGGTGAGGCCGGAGCCCGCGAACTTCGCCGGGCCGACGGAGGTCACCGACGCCCCCGCCGCCGCCGCCAGGCTGAAGATGCTCGGCTCCCGCTGCCACTGCTCGGGCGGGCCCGCGCCCGTCCACGAGACGAGGTTCGCGAGGGACCCGGTGGCCGGGTTGCGCACCGTGTAGCCGGCAAGACCGGTGCGACCCGGCCCGCTCCCGGTGCCGAACAGCCCCAGCGACGCCGCGGTGGTGGACGGGAAGCCCGAGGTGAGCACCAGGCCGCCGCCCAGCAGGCCGCGGAGGAACGGCGCGTGCCCGGCCCGCTCGGTGAGCATCAGCTGACCGAGGCCGTCCACGAGGACCACACAGACCCGCGACGCGACCGGCACGCCCAGCCGCTCCCGGGCCGCCGCGCCGCCGGGCACGTCCACCCCGAGCGCGGCCACGGCCGCCGGCAGGACGCCGTCCAGGCACAGGCCCCCGTAGTCGGGCCGACAGAACCCTGCGGCCCGCAGGGCGGCGGCGAGGTCCGTCATCCGGCGGTCGCGGTGGACGCCGACAGCGCCCGGGCGAAGGCCACGGCCGCGCGCACGGCCTCCGCGCCCTCCGCCTCCGCGGCGACGCGCACGACGACGTCGTCGGGCGTGATCGAACCGGTGAGGCCGTGGTCCGCCTCGCAGGCCGGGTCCCCGCAGGCCGCCGGCTCGAGGTCCACCCGACGCACCCCGCCCCAGCCGATCGCCAGGGTCAGCTCAGCCGGGACCTCGCCCGTCCGGTGCCGGGCCGGGACCGCCACCACGTGCGTCAGTGCGACCGTGTGCACCAGGCGCAGCGGGACTGACTCGGTGGTCGCCGAGGCGGTCGTCGAGGGGTTCTCCCGGTCAGCCGGGTGGTCGTCCACGTGGGCCATCACCAGCCGGCTCGGGGTGAGCACCAGCACCGTCACGTGGCGCCGGACCTCGGCGGAGTCGAAGGTCGTCTCGGGGTGCACCAGGTGCGCCATCACGGGCTCCCCGGCGAGCGCGACCTCCAGCACGTCGGCGACCAGCTCGGGGTAGTAGCCGGCGTGGTCGAGGCTCCGGCGCAGCGCGGTCATTGTTCCTGGCACGACGCCCATCCTTGCACCCATGCCCCGGGGGCACGCAGCCCCGTCGGCCTCATTCGGGCAGCATCCGCCGCGCGCCGTCGACCCGGCCGGCCTCCGCCAGGGCGATCCGCGCGCCGGTGACCAGGACCCCCTGCCGGCCCACCAGAACCGGTCGCAGCTCGAGCTCGTGCAGCTCGGGCAGGTCGTCGGCCATCACCGAGACCCGACCCAGGACGTCCGCCAGACCCGCCACGTCCAGGGCGGCCGAGCCGTCCATGCCGAGCAGCCGGGGTGCCGCGCGCACCGAGCGGATCATCTCGGCGACGTCCACGTCGGTCAGGGGCGCGACACCGTGGCTCGCGTCCCCGAGCAGCTCGGCGTCGCCGGACAGCCCGAACGAGACGACCGGACCGAACCGGGGGTCCTCGGCGGAACCGATCACGCAGCCGACCGCGTCCGCCGGGACGGGGGTCCGCGGCGGGGAAAGGGTGATCCCGTAGCAACCGAGCAGCCGGCCGGCCGCGTCGGGTTCAAGCGTCGTGACACCCGGACCGAGCAGCCCGTCGACCATCCTGCGCGCCGCATGAGCGTCCACCGCCGGAGCGAGCGGCCGGCCCCGATCCGTCCCCCGCCACTGGCCGTACCGCACCGCGGCCGCCAGGGCGAGAACGCCGTCCTCGGGCGCCGCGTACGCGGGCACGGTCCACGACCGACCCGCGTCGTCGGTGGCCGTGAGCTCGGGGGTGACCCCGCTCAGCCCGAGGATGCACGCGACGGTGGTGCGGCCCGAGCGGGCGGCCGCCGCGGCCACGGCGCGGGCCACCGCGGGGTCCGGCTCACCGAGGGTGGGGACGTGCACCACGACGACGACGTCGCAGCCGGGATCCGCGTAGGCGGCCGCCAGGTCCGCGGTCAGGCGCGCAGGCCCCGGCGGGTCCGCGAGGATCGCGCGACGCGCGGTCACGGTCAGGCCAGCGGACTCAGCCGCCTCGGCCACCAGTGCCGCCAGGGGCTCCGAGCTGGCCAGCACGGCGACCCGCGGTCCCGCCGGGATCGGCTGGTGGACCAGCAGCTGGGCCACATCGAGCAGCTCGTGCTGGCTGGAGACCCGGATCGCCCCCGACTGGCGGAGCATCTCCTCGAGCGCGTGCCGGGGAACCCGGGTGCTGCGGACCGCGTGCCCGGCCGGCACCACGTGCCCCGACCGGCCGGCCGTGAGCACCACCAGCGGCTTGCTCCCCGCCAGCCGCCGGGCCACCCGCGTGAACTTGCGTGGGTTGCCGATGGACTCCAGGTACAGCGCCACGACGTCCGTGCCCGGGTCACGCGTCCACAGCTGCATCGCGTCGTTGCCCGACACGTCGGCGCGGTTCCCCGCGGAGATGAGCGCGGACACCCCGAGGCTTCGCCGCCTGGCCGACGCGAGCAGGCCGACCGCCATCGGCGCGGACTGGCAGAACAGCCCGAGCCTGCCCGGTGGGGGCGGGTCGGCGGCGAGCGACGCATTGATGGACCCCTCCGGCCCGTGCCGCAGGAACCCGAAGCTTGCCGGCCCCAGGACGCGCATCCCCGCTGCGTGCGCGGCATGCAGCAGGTCCCGCTGGTGGGCCAGGCCGTCCGGACCCGTCTCCGCGAATCCGCTGGTGAGCACGACGACGCCGCGCGGACGCAGGCGGGCGCACGACCGGACCACCGCGGCGGCCCGGTCCGCGGCCACGGCGAGCACCAGCAGGTCCACGGGCCCCGGCACCGACGCGAGGTCCGGCGCGACCGCCGCCTGCGATCCCGCGGGCGCGGGCGACCAGCCGACCACGGTCACGGCGGGCACCGGCGCTGCGAGCAGGTGATCCGTCACGGCGACCGCGAGGCCGTGCTCGGGTCCGGTCGGGTCCGAGACCACCAGCACCGACTCCGGGGTGAGCAGCCCGAGGAGGCTGCGCGCCTCGGCGCGGTGTTCGCGGTCGAACATCACAGCCAGCGACTCGACCGTCGGGTCGATGTCGAACGCGACCCGCACGATCCCGTCGTCGAACCGCTGTTCGACCACGTAGCCGGCCTCCCCGAAGACGGCGAGCATCTTGGCGTTGTTGGGCAGCACCTCGGCGGTGAACCGGGAGATCCCACGCTCGCGTGCGGCGGCCGCCAGGTGCTCGAGGAGGGCGGAGCCCAGGCCGCGCCCGTGGTGGCGGTCGGCGACGTTGAAGGCGACCTCGGCCGTCGACTCCCCGGTCCGGTCGAACCGACCGACCCCGATGATCCGCTCGGCGTCGTCCTCGTCGGCCACGGCCACGAGCGCCACCCGATCGCGGTAGTCGAGGCTTGTGAACCGTTCGAGCTCGACCCCGGGCAGGCGCTCCAGCGGCGCGAAGAACCGGAAGTACGTCGAGCGCCGGGACTGGCGGCTGTGGAACTCCTGCAGCCGGTCCGCGTCGTCGGGCCGGATCGGGCGCAGGTGGGCCGTCCCCCCGTCCCGGAGCACGACGTCGGCCTCCCAGTGGGCCGGGTACCCGGGTGCGCTCGCGCGGGGATGGCTCACCCGGCTCAGGCTAGTTCCCACACCACCCGGGGTGGGCGCGTCGCGCGGCGTCCCGCCCCGCGGGACGGGGGACAATGGGAGCCCACAACCACTCGAGGAGTCCCCAGACGATGGTCCGCCGTTCCCCAGTCGATCTCGCCGACGTGCACGAGAAGATCGTCGACGTCGACGTCGCGACGGAGATGGAGGGGTCGTTCCTCGAGTACGCCTACTCCGTCATCTACGCCCGGGCGCTGCCGGACGCGCGCGACGGCCTGAAGCCGGTGCAGCGCCGGATCCTGTACCAGATGGCCGACATGGGCCTGCGCCCGGACCGGGGGCACGTGAAGTCCGCCCGCGTGGTCGGCGAGGTGATGGGCAAGCTCCACCCGCACGGCGACAGCGCGATCTACGACGCCCTGGTGCGGATGGCCCAGCCGTTCTCGCTCCGGCTGCCGCTCGTGGACGGGCACGGCAACTTCGGGTCGCCCGACGACGGCCCGGCCGCGGCCAGGTACACCGAGGCCCGCCTCGACGCGGCGGCGATGGCGATGGTGGCCGACCTGGACGAGGACGTCGTCGACTTCGTCCCCAACTACGACAACAAGCTGCGCCAGCCCGGCGTGCTCCCGGCCGCGATCCCGAACCTGCTGGTCAACGGCGCCTCCGGGATCGCGGTGGGCATGGCGACGAACATGGCGCCGCACAACCTGGTCGAGGTCGTCGCCGCCGCGCGGCACCTGGTGGATCACCCGGACGCGACGCTCGAGGACCTGATGCGCTTCGTGCCCGGCCCCGACCTGCCGACCGGGGGCAAGATCGTCGGCCTGGACGGCGTGCGGGACGCGTACCGGACCGGCCGGGGCTCGTTCCGGACCCGGGCGACCACCCGGATCGAGAACGTGACGGCCAAGCGCAAGGGCATCCTGGTGACGGAGCTGCCCTACCTCGTCGGCCCGGAGAAGGTGATCGAGAAGATCAAGGAGGGCGTGCAGAGCAAGCGACTGTCCGGGATCAGCGCGGTGACCGACCTGACCGATCGCCAGCACGGCATGCGCCTGGTGATCGAGATCCGGTCCGGCTTCAACCCGGAGGGCGTGCTGGAGCAGCTGTACCGGCACACCCCGCTCGAGGACTCCTTCGGGATCAACAACGTGGCCCTCGTGGACGGTCAGCCGCGCACGCTTGGACTGCGCGAGCTGCTAACCGTCTGGGTGGAGCACCGGTTGCAGGTCGTCCGCCGGCGCACGGCGTACCGCCTCGGCAGGCGCACCGAGCGACTGCACCTGGTGGACGGGCTGCTGATCGCGATCCTGGACATCGACGAGGTGATCCAGGTGATCCGCTCGTCCGACACCGCCGAGGTCGCCCGCGACCGGCTGATGGGCGTGTTCGACCTGACCCAGGCCCAGGCGGACTACATCCTCGAGCTGCGGCTGCGCCGGCTGACCAAGTTCTCCCGGGTCGAGCTGGAGCGGGAGGCCACCGAGCTGCGTGCCGAGATCGCCGACCTGGAGCAGGTGCTCGCGTCCGACGCCCGGCTGCGGGCCCTGGTGAGCGCCGAGATGGCGGACGTCGCCCAGACTTTCGGCACCCCGCGCCGCACGATCCTGCTGGAGTCGACGGGCGGTGGCGTGGCCAGCGCCGCCGTGGCCCCCGGCGCGGCCCCCCTGGAGATCGCCGACACCCCGTGCATCGCGATGCTCTCCGGGACGGGACTGCTCGCCCGCACCGCGGACGACGCGACACCGACGCGCGCCGGGCGCAGGCACCCGCACGACGTGCTGATCTCGACGGCCGTCACGACCGCACGCGGGGTGATCGGCGCCGTGACCTCGCGCGGCCGGATGCTCCGGGTCCCGGTCCTGGACCTGCCGGGCATCCCGACCACCGACGGTCCCCCGTCCCTGTCCGGGGGCGTTCCGGTCAGCGAGGTGCTGGATCTGAAGCCGGGCGAGCGGGTGCTTGCCCTCGCCTCCCTCGCGACGGACGCCCCGACGCTCGCGCTCGGCACCGCGTCGGGGGTGGTGAAGCGCGTCGCGCCGGAGGCCGCCCCAAACCGGGACTCCTGGGACGTGATCGGCCTGAAGGACGGCGACGAGGTGGTTGGAGCCGTCCCGGTGACGGACGAGGACGAGTTCGTCTTCCTGACCAGCGAGGCCCAGCTGCTGCACTTCGGTGCGTCCGCGGTGCGGCCGCAGGGCCGGGCCGCCGGCGGGATGGCGGGCGTCAAGATTCCCGCCGACCACCGCGCGGTGTTCTTCGGCGCGGTCCGGCCGACGGAGCTGGACGACGCCGTCGTGGTGACCGTCGCGGGGTCCGGCGACGCGCTGCCCGGGACCCAGGCGGGTTCGGCGAAGGTGACGCCCTTCAACGTCTACCCGGGTAAGGGCCGCGCGACCGGCGGCGTGCGGGCGCAGCGGTTCCTGCGCGGGGAGGACTCGCTCATCCTCGGTTGGGTGGGCCCGGCCCCGGCGCGGGCCAGCGGCTCCGCGGGTCAGCCGATCCAGCTTCCCGACCTCGACCCCCGCCGGGACGGTTCGGGGACGTCGCTGCCGGCGCCGCTGCACACGATCGGCTGACTCAGGGCACCTGGTCCAAGGGCAGCGCCGTCAGCGCGAAGGGCATTCCCAGCGGCACCAGCGCGGTGTGGGTCATGCCGAGGGCCACGTAGGTCACCTTGAGCCGCTCCTCGATGCTGTAACCAGCGGACGCGAAGCACTCGTCGACCTGCCACGTAAGCACGAGTCGGAGCCAGTCGGAGCCGCCGACTCGGGTCGGCGTGAAGTCGACGAGGTCGTACAGGTCCTCGCCGTTCGGGTCGCGCACCATCTGCGTGCCGGTGCGCGCCGCGCGGTCGGTCCCCAACAGGTCGTCCAGCATGGGCACGCGAACGTCGGTGATGGTCACCGGCAGCGGCCCGACGCCGACGATGTCCAACCGGGCCTCGAGCTCGCCGGGCACGCAGCGGAAGACGCGGTGGGTCTGGGTCAAGCCGCTGGAATCCACCGACTCCATGTCGGCACTCCACCAGCCGCCCCCCATGTTCACGGGCACCGAGCGCTCGCCGAGCAACCAGACGGTCACGACACCGGCCACGAGCAGCACGGCGAGCGCGGCTGCGGCGATCTTCCAGGTTCGCCGTCGGCCCACAGGGGTCGGCGCAACAGCGGGTGCGGCGTCCATGGCCGGAGCCTAGGGGAGCGCCAAGCCGCGCACGGCCCGTTCGAGACCTAGATCTCGACGCTGTACATCACGTAGCCGTGCGTCTGCTCGTAGCCGAGCTCGGCGTACAGAGTCCCCGCGCCGGTCGGGTTCGCGGTGTCCACCCGCAGGCAGGCGTAGTCCAGACCCGCGTCGCGGTAGCTGGTCATCGCGGCGACGAGCAGCGCGGAGCCCACCCCCCGACCGCGCCAGCCGGTGCTGACCCCGACCGCGTCGGTGAACCCGCAGGAGTACCCCACCGCCGGCCAGTCCTGCTCGTAGTGCGCCGAGAGCAGGTAGCCGATCACCTCACCGGGGCGGGCCTCGTCGAACGCAACCCAGCTCCAATCGGCGGCGAACCCGCTGCTCCGCAGCGCCCAGCTCTGGGTCGACTGGGGCGCGCACCCCCAGTGCTCTGCGAACGCCTCGTTGTGTGCGAGGCGGACCTGCTCGTCCACGTCCGGGCTCCACGGCGTGATGACCACGCCCTCCGGGGCGCCCCGCTGCGGAAGCGGCTCGCGAAGGTCCCGGCGCATCGCGGAGCACCACCGGATCGGGCTGAACCCTGCGGCCGCGTACAGCCGCCGGTGGTCGCGGGCCCGCTCCTCGACCATCACGGCGAGCCGGGCGGGCAGGGTCGTCCCGGACTCCGCGAGGCGTTGCCGGGCGCGGCCCTCCTTCCACGCCAGGATCGCGCGCCCGATGCCCCGCCCGCGCCAGTCCGGGTGCACCCCGCCCAGGAGCACCGCCCGGAGCACCCGCGGGTCGGTGTCGTCGACCTCCACGAGCCCGTAGGCGCGCATCGTCCCGTCCTCGTCGAAGCCGGCGAGCCCGTCGTGGGTCGGGTCCATCCGCGGACCGCTGAGCAGCTCGAGGACCTCCGCGTACGAGTGCCGGGTGTGCGTCCCGTCGTGGGCCTCGACCGTCGACATCAGGGCGTGCAGCGCGGAGGCGTCCTGCACCCGCAGCGGGCGCCAGGCGAGCTCGAGGTGGGCCGGCGGCAGCTCCAGCACGGCCGGGGCCCCGGCCCTGACTGAGATCGGCTGGGACGGGCTCACGAGGACAACCTAGGCGATCCGGGTCACGCGTCTATTCGCGCCCGGTCGAGGTCGGCCGCCCCCGCGACGATGAAGTCCCGACGGGGCCCGACGTCCGACCCCATCAGCAGCTCGAACACGGCCTCGGCGGCCGCCGCATCGGAGGCCGTGACCCGGCGCAGGGTGCGGTGCCGGGGATCCATCGTCGTCTCGGCGAGCTGGTCGGCGTCCATCTCGCCAAGGCCCTTGTAGCGCTGGATGTCGTCCTTGTACCGCCGCTCCGACTTCCGCAGCCGTTGCAGGGTCGTCGCCAGCTCGGCCTCCGAGTACGTGTAGACGTACTCCGGCTTCTTGCCGGCGCCGCCGAGGACCTCGACCCGGTGCAACGGGGGTACCGCTGCGTAGACGCGTCCGTCGTCGACCAGCGGCCGCATGTACCGGAAGAACAGGGTCAGCAGCAGGGTGCGGATGTGCGCCCCGTCGACGTCCGCGTCGGTCATCAGCACGACCTTGCCGTACCGCGCCGCCTCCAGGTCGAAGCTGCGGCCGGACCCCGCCCCGATCACCTGGATGATCGCCGCGCACTCGGCGTTCTTCAGCATGTCGGTGACCGACGCCTTCTGGACGTTGAGGATCTTGCCCCGGATCGGCAGGAGTGCCTGGAAGTCCGAACTCCGGGCGAGCTTGGCCGTCCCGAGCGCGCTGTCCCCCTCCACGATGAACAGCTCGCTGCGTTCGACGTCGTCGCTGCGGCAGTCCGCGAGCTTGGCCGGCAGGGCCGAGGTCTCCAGGGCGTTCTTGCGGCGCGAGATCTCCTTCTGCTTGCGCGCGGAGAGCCTGGCCCGCATCTCCGAGACCACCTTGTCGAGCACCAGGGCCGCCTGGGTCCGGTGGTCCCGCTTGCCGGAGGTCAGCCGGGCGGTCAGCTCGTCCTCGACGACCTTGGCGACGATGCCGCGCACCGGCCCGGTGCCCAGCACCTCCTTGGTCTGCCCCTCGTACTGGGGCTCGGCCAGCCGGACCGTGAGGACGGCGGTGAGGCCGGCCAGGATGTCGTCCTTCTCGATCCGCTCCCCGTTGTCCTTGGTCGAGACCTTGAGCCGACGGGCATTGACCTCCACCTGGCGACGCAGCGTCTTGACCAGCGCCTGCTCGAGGCCGGCGAGGTGGGTGCCGCCCTTCGGCGTGGCGATGATGTTCACGAACGTGCGGATCTCGGTGTCGTAGCCGGTCCCCCAGCGCAGCGCGACGTCGACCTCGCAGGTCCGCTCGACGTGCTGGGAGGTCAGGTGGCCGCGATCGTCGAGCATCGGGACGGTCTCGCTGAAGGTCCCCGAGCCGCGCAGCCGCCAGGTATCGGTCAGCGGCGGGTCGGGCGCGAGGAAGTCGACGAAGTCGACGGTCCCGCCGTGGTGCACGAAGCTCTCCGTGTGCGGTCCGTCCTCGCCCGGGGTGCCGGGCATGCGCCGCTCGTCGGTGACGGTGATGGTCAGGCCGGGGACCAGGAATGTGGTCTGCCGGACCCGGGAGACCAGCTCGTCGTAGGAGAAGGCAGCGGTGCTGGGGAAGATCTGCGGATCGGCCCAGTACCGGACCCGGGTGCCGGTGCGGCCCTTCGGCACCTTCCCGACCACCGCCAGCTCGGACGCTTCGATGAAGGGCCTGAACGGCGCGTCGGGGCTGGGCTCGGCGCCATCGTGGAAGACTCCCGGTTCGCCGCGGTGGAACGTCATCCGGTGCGTCCGGCCGCCACGGTCCACCTCGGCGTCCAGCCGCGCGGACAGGGCGTTCACGACGCTGGCCCCCACCCCGTGCAGGCCTCCGGAGGCGACGTACGACCCGCCGCCGAACTTCCCGCCCGCGTGCAGCTTGGTGAAGACGACCTCGACGCCGGTCAGGCCGGTCTTCGGCTCGATGTCCACGGGGATCCCGCGTCCGTTGTCCCTGACCTCGACGGAGTCATCGGCGTGCAGGGTGACCTCGATCCGGTCGCAGTGGCCCCCGAGGGCCTCGTCGACCGCGTTGTCGATGATCTCCCACATGCAGTGCATGAGCCCGCGCGAGTCGGTGGTCCCGACGTACATCCCGGGTCGCTTGCGCACCGCCTCGAGCCCCTCCAGGACCGAGAGGTGGCGGGCGGTGTAGCTGGACTCCGACAGCGTGCTCGTCACGCCCTTGAGCCTAGGTGCTCGCTGCGACAGGTCCCGTCAGGCGTGCCGGGCCGAGCCGTGCGCCGTCCCCGCCAGGGTGTCGACGGCAATGCCCGGAGCCGACCGGTTTGGACTACGCGGTTAGCGAACCGTGACCTCTCGACGCGCCCCTTCGGCAATTCGGATGCTTACATGGACCCATGACCCCGACGACAACCGGACCGCTGACCGCAGCCGATCGCTGCGACCGTTGCGGCGCGCAGGCGTACGTCCGCGTGGTCCTCGCCAGCGGCGAGCTCCTCTTCTGCGCCCACCACGCGCGTCGGCACGCCGACGCGTTCGCGGGCGTCGCCGTCCAGGTCCACGACGAGACGGACCGCCTCGCCGAGGAGCACGGCGCCCCGGCCCGGAGCCGCTGACGCCCCCGCGGGCCACGCCCGCGTGACTCCGGGAGGGTCGTCATCGATCTCGTAGTCGTCCTCGTCGGGATCGCCATCCTGGTGGGTCTCGTCGGCATCGTGCTCCCGGTCATCCCCGGCTCCCCCGTGATCGCCCTGGCCGTTCTCGTGTGGGCGATCGACGCGAGGGCCGGCGCCGCCTGGGCGGTCCTGGCGATCGTCGTCATACTGCTCGCCGCGGGCTGGTCCACGACCTACGTCGTGACCGGGCGGCGGGTGCACCAGGCGGGCGTGCCGACGTCATCGCTCATGGTGGCGGGCCTGGCCGGGATGGTCGGCTTCTTCGTGCTCCCGGTGGCGGGGTTGTTCCTCTTCTTCCCGCTCGCCCTCTACCTGATGGAGTACCGGCGACTGCGTGACAGCCGTGCGGCGAGGTCGTCCGCGTCGGTCGCCATCCGGGCGACGGCGCTCGGGATGATCATCGAGCTGGCGCTCGCCTCAACCGCTGCCGCGACCTGGCTGATCGCCGTCCTCGCCGGCGTCGGCCGCTGAACCCCACCCCGCAGGGACGGGCGCCGTTAGGCTGGTTAGCGAGCGAGGAGCAGCCGTGAGCGAGATCACCCAGTACCCACCGACCCAGACCGCGCCGAGGTACCTCGTGCAGATCGGAGACATCGGCGTCACCGACCACCAAGTCGTCACTCCCTACGGGTCTGCACCGCTCGCCGGGTCGCGGTGGTACGTCGAGGACCGCAGGTACATGGAGCCCTACACCCCGACGTGGGCCATCGTGCTGGCCGTGGTGGGGCTGTTCGTCGTCTTCGTGCTGTCGCTGCTGTTCCTGCTCGTCAAGGAGCAGCGGGTGGCCGGGTACCTCGACGTGACCGTGCGCTCGGGTTCCTTCACCGGCATGACTCGTATCCCGGCCGGCAGCCACGAGGCCGCGCAGCTGCACCAGAAGGTCGCCTACGCCCACCAACTGGCCGAGGCCGCGACCGCGGACGAGTAGCCCCGTCCTCGGCCCCCTGTCGCCCGGTCCAGGACTCAGTCGAGGTAGTCGCGCAGCACCTGCGAGCGGCTCGGGTGCCGCAGCTTCGACATCGTCTTGGACTCGATCTGCCGGATCCGCTCGCGCGTGACCCCGTAGACCTTGCCGATCTCGTCGAGCGTCTTCGGCTGACCGTCGGTGAGGCCGAACCGCATTGACACGACGCCGGCCTCGCGCTCGGAGAGCGTGTCCAGTACCTGGTGGAGCTGCTCCTGGAGCAGCGTGAAGCTCACCGCGTCCGCGGGCACGACCGCCTCGGAGTCCTCGATCAGGTCGCCGAACTCGCTGTCGCCGTCCTCGCCGAGCGGGGTGTGCAGCGAGATAGGCTCGCGGCCGTACTTCTGGACCTCGACGACCTTCTCCGGGGTCATGTCGAGCTCCTTGGCGAGCTCCTCGGGCGTCGGCTCGCGGCCGAGGTCCTGGAGCATCTGCCGCTGCACGCGGGCGAGCTTGTTGATGACCTCGACCATGTGCACGGGGATCCGGATCGTGCGGGCCTGGTCGGCCATCGCGCGGGTGATCGCCTGCCGGATCCACCACGTCGCATACGTGGAGAACTTGTAGCCCTTGGTGTAGTCGAACTTCTCCACCGCGCGGATCAGGCCCAGGTTCCCCTCCTGGATCAGGTCCAGGAAGAGCATCCCGCGGCCGGTGTAGCGCTTGGCCAGCGACACCACGAGGCGCAGGTTCGCCTCGAGCAGGTGGTTCTTGGCCCGGCGGCCGTCGCCAGCGATCCACTCGAGCTCGCGGCGCAGCTTCGGCTCGAGCGACTGGCTGTTGGCGAGCTTCTCCTCGGCGAACAGGCCGGCCTCGATGCGCTTGGCCAGCTCGACCTCCTGCTCGGCGTTCAGCAGGGCGACCTTGCCGATCTGCTTCAGGTAGTCCTTGACGGGGTCGGCCGTCGCGCCGGCGGTGACCACCTGCTGCGCGGGGGCGTCGTCGTCGTCGGCGTCGGAGTAGGTGAAGCCCGTGTCCTCGGTCTCCTCGTCGGCCGCGGCGACCACCGCGGCCTCCGGCTCTGCGTCGTCGGGGGTCTCGGCTTCGGGGTCGACGGCCTCATCGGGGGTCTCGGCGTCGGGGGTGTCGTCGTCCACGACGGTCTCGAGCTCGGCGGGGTCGACCTCCTCGGTGATCGCGCCCTCGGGAACGTCGTCCGGCTCGACGTCGTCCATCTCGTCGGTGTCGGGGGTGTCGGCCTCGGCGGCGGGCGCCTCCTTCGTTGCGCCTCGCTTCGACCGCGCGGCCTTCCCGGCGGGAGCCGGCTCGGCCGCGGCCTTGCGGGACCGGCGCACGGGCTTCTCGGGCTCCTCGGCTGCGGCGGCCGGCTCAGCCGTGGCAGCCGTGGCGTTGTTCCGGCGACCCAGCCGGCGGGGCTTCTCGGGCTTGTCGACGGGCTCGGCCACGCGCTCCTTGGTGCTCGAACGGCGCGCGGCGGCGGTCTTCTGCTCTGCGACCACCTCGATGCCGATCTCGGCCAGGCCGCGCAGGACGGCGGGCTTCCGGCGAGGCTTCACCTCGGCCACCAGGCAGGCGTCGTGCAGCGCGGCGCTCGACACCGTGCCCGCGGACCGGTGTGCGTCGACCAGTTCGCGCAGTGCCGGGTGATCGAACTCGTGCGGAAGTGCGTGTGCGGAAGACAGGGAGGCCACAGAGAACCCTTCGGCAGCGCCAGGCTCGGGAGGAAGGTCCGGGAGTAGACACACATTGTAACGTCCGGGGGGCTCTTGGGGTTCCCCGGAACGGGTTCAGGCAGGGTCGGGCTTGACCGCCAGGACCGGGCACGGGGCATCGAGCAGGATCCGCTGTGCGTTCGAGCCGAGCAGCAGCTTGCCGAGCGGGCTCCGGCGTCGCAGCCCGATCACTATCAGCTGTCCCTCCTGCTCGGTCGCCACCTCGACGATGTCCTCGGCGACGTCCCGTCCCCTGGTGGTCTGCCGGATCTCGTAGCGCAAGCCGGTCTGCTCCAGCCGTGCGCGCACCTCGTCGGCGCTCGCCTGGAGCTCGACGGGGTCCGCGCCGAACCGGTACCCGCGCTCGCTGATGACGACGACGAGGGGCACCTCGCGGCGCCGCGCCTCGTTGATCGCGGTCCCGAGCGCGGCGTCGCCCTCGGGCGTCGGCACGTACCCGACCACCACGCTCATCACACCTCCCGGCGACCCAGTCCTTGCACGACAGGTTCCCGACGCTACCCGAAAGCCCGACCCGGAGCGGTCTCAGTCGCGCGCGCGTGCCCAGCCCGGCGGCATCCCGAGCCGCAGCGCGTCGTCCACCAGCACGGCCAGGCGGTAGGCCGGGTCTGCCGCCAGCGCCCGGTCCAGGTGCACACCCGCCCGCGCACCATCGCCGTCCCACCATGCCAGAACGGCCAACAGTGTCAGCGCCGGGACGTGCCCGTTGCCCCGGGGGCTGTGCGCGACCAGCTGCTCGAGCACCCTGCGGGCCGGATGCGTCACGGCCGGGTCGGGGCGTCTGCCCTCGACCGGGTCGATGATGGTGCGCAGCGCCCTACCGACGTCCGCCCCACCGTCGCCGGCCACCACGAGGTCCGCCACGCACCCCGCGCCGGGGACGAAAGTCAGGAGCACGGCGTCCCGCACCAGCACGTCGGCGAGCGCACCGTGCAGCTTCCCCATCGTCGTCGCGGCCGGCCGGTCGGCGAGCGCGCCTAGCACCAGCGGTCGCAGCCCGTCGACCTCGTCGTTCGGGTCGGCGTCGAGTGCCGCGACCCGTGCCACCTCGGCGCGCCACAGTGCGAGCCCATCCCGGCGCCACCGGTGGGCGTCCCCCTTGGCAAGGCGCGACTCCCAGCGGAGGCGTGCCCTGCGCGCGGCCTTTCGGGCTTCGGGCGCGGCCGCGGGGATCCGGACCAGCTCGTCGCGTGATCGCGCCACCGTGACGCCGTCGAGCACCATCTGGGCACCGATCCGGGTGCCCTGGAGGTCGTCGAGCGGCCGTCCACCCGGCGGGCAGCAAGTCCGGTCCGCGCAGTCCAGGCCGTGGTAGCCCCGCGGCCCGACGACCCAGCAGTCGACGTCGCTGAGCGCCGGGGCGGCCGCCTCCCGCAACCGAGACGCGACGGTCCGCCCGACGCCCTCGATCGAGTCGTCCTGCAGATCCTCGGCCGTGAACAGCACGACGACGGCCCGGCGCGCGCCGTCGCCCGCGAGGTGTGTGACGAGGGTCCGGGCGAGCTGGTCGCCGTCGGCGGGATCCGCCAGGTCGGCCAGGTCCGCGCGGGCGACGAGGCCGACGCGCCGATCGGCCCGGATGCTGACCAGGACGGCGCTCTCGGCCGGCTGGAAGCCGAGCTGGAAGGGAATCAGGGCGAGCAGCTCGCGGGGGTCGTCGGTGCGGATCGTCGTCGGCATGGCCCGATCCGACCCCGAGACCGGGTGAAATGGCCGAGTTGACCGTCGAATCTGTGGAATTCACCCGGTGAGTGCTGTCTGTGGACGACCGGCGCGCAGGATACCGTTGGGCCATGGCCAGCGCGGCTCCGCTGCAGCCCCGGCGCGTCTCACGCACGGGGTGGGCCCTCCTGGTCTCCGCGGGCTTCGCGCTTGCGCTGACGGGTGGCTGCGCCGCAGCTCCCGAACCCGCGGCGGACACCACCTCGGCGGGCCAGGCCCCGGCGGTCGCCGAGACCGCCCCCGCCGAGCCGAGCGTCGCCGCCGCCCCGGAGCCCCTGGTGACCGCAACGCCCGACGCGTTCTCGCTCGTCGGGGACCTTGTCGAGGGCTTCCCGATCGACCTGCTGCCGGTGCCCAGCGACGCGGTCATCCTGGTGACCTCCGCCGTCCCCGTCGGCGACGCGCAGGTCCAACAGGTCTCGCTGAACCTGCGAACCTCGGCCACCGCGACCGAGCTCCTCGAGCTGTACCGGACGGCGCTGACCGAGGCGGGCTTCACCGAGGTGCCCTACACCAGCGCGAGCGACCTGGCCGTCGACGCGACGTTCGTGCGGTCCGGCGGCGACGAGCTGATCTCCATCGGCGTCCTCGACGTCGACGGGGCGCGGACGGTGACGATCGGCGGACGGGTACACACCTGAGGCACCCCGCGCGCCCGTAGGGTTGCGACGTGAACGCTCTAGTCGACGTGGAGGACGTGCGCGCCGGGGTGGATCGCTTCCTCGCCGCCGCGGTCGACGACCTCGACGCCGAGCTTCGCGCCCTGGGGACCGATGCGCGGCTGATCGAGGAGCTGCGGGCGTTCGTCGCCGGCGGCAAGCGGCTACGCGCCGCGCTGTGCTACTGGTCGTGGCGGGCCAACGGCGGGTCCAGCGACGACGACGCCAGGGAGACGGTGCTGCGCGTCGGCGCCGCGCTGGAGCTCTTCCAGGCCGCGGCCCTGGTGCACGACGACGTGATGGACGCCTCCGACACGCGCCGGGGCCGGCCGGCCGTCCATCGGCGGTTCCAGGCGGTGCACCGGGACCACGACTGGTCGGGCCCCGGGGAGCTCTTCGGAGGGGCGGCGGCCATCGTGCTCGGCGACCTCGCCCTGATCGCGAGCGACCGGGTGTTCGCGGCGGCGCTGCGCGACGCACCCGCGGCCAACGCCTCCCACGCCCGCGCCCGCGACGTCTTCGACCGGATGCGGACGGAGGTGACCGCCGGCCAGTACCTGGATCTCCTGGCGCAGGCCCAACCCTGGGCCGACCCGGACGAGGAGGAGCGCCGGGCCCGGGCCATCGTGCGGTCGAAGAGCGCCCGGTACAGCGTCGAGCACCCGCTCACCATCGGCGCCGCGCTGGCCGGCGCCGGCCCCGAAGCGCTCGCCCTGTTCCGGGAGGTCGGCCTGCCGCTGGGCGAGGCTTTCCAGCTGCGGGACGACCTGCTGGGCGTGTTCGGCGATCCCTCGGTGACCGGCAAGCCGACCGGGGACGACCTGCGGGAGGGCAAGCGGACCGTCCTGGTCGCCAGGGCGCTGGCGGCGGCCGACGAGCCCGACCGGACCCGGCTCACCCGCGCCCTCGGCCGGCGCGACCTGTCGGACGACGACGTCGATGCGCTGCGCCGCCTGCTGCGCGACACCGGCGCGGTTGCCGCGGTGGAGGCGCTGATCGCCGGCCTGGCCCGGCCCGCGCTGACGGCCCTGCGCGAGGCCGACCTGGCCGAGCCGGGCAGGTCGATGCTCGTCCGGCTGGGGCAGGCGTCGGTGGACCGGCTCGCCTAGATGTACTAGAAGGCGAGCGCCTGGGCCCTGCGGCGCACCTCGGTCTTGTGCCCGGCCGCGAGGACGTCGATCGGCGCCGGGACCCGGTCGAGGGCCTGTGGTCTCGGCAGCGAGTCGTCGGGGGCGAAGAGCCACCGGATGGCCTCGTCGTCGGCGAAGCCCGCGTCCGCGAGCAGGATCAGGGTGCCGTGCAGGTGGGCGACCACCGTCCAGCCGCCGTCGGCGGCGACCAGGAACCGCTCGGGGACCCGGAAGACGCCGTCGTCCTGGCGCACCCCGACCAGGGTTCGGTCCTGCAGCATGCGACGGACCGCTCGCACGTCGCCCCCGATGCGATCGGCCACGTCGGGCACGGTCAACCAGGCATCCACGTTGAGGTCGTCGCTCACACCGCCAGCCTAGGTCTGGGTCCAACCCGGGGAGGTACTTCCCTCGGGTGCGCCCACACCGGTAGCGTGCAGTTCTGTCACTTGAGTCACACCAGTAACAGCAGTAACAGGAGACGGTTGCCATGGCCCGCATGACCCCCTCGCGCCCCTGCCTGCCGCGGTCCCGCGTCCTCGGCGGGGCCGGCGTCGGCCTGGTCATGGCCGCCACGAGCATCGGCAACGCCGCCCCGGCGCGCGCCGAGGACTACGTCGTCCAGCCGGGTGACACCGTGTCCCACATCGCGCTGCGCACGTCCGCCTCGATCCAGCAGATCGTCGCGGCGAACGGCCTCGACTCCCGCGCGACGATCCGGATCGGGCAGGTGTTGACCATCCCGGAGGCCGCCCCCGCGGCTCCGCAGGCCGTCCCGCAGTCGCTGTCGCACCTGGTGGTCCGCGGTGACACCGTCTGGGCGCTCGCCCGCGCGAACGGCTCCACCGTCGACGCAATCGTCGCCGCCAACGGGCTGGACTCCCGCGCCACGATCCGGATCGGCCAGACCCTGACCATCCCGACCGGCTCCACCACCGGGACGGCAGCGACGGGCGTCCCGGCGCCCACCGCCCCGGCCGGGCCCGCGGTCACGCACAAGGTGGTCCGGGGGGACACCGTGTCCGCCCTCGCTCGCGCCCACGGGAGCACGGTTGCGCAGATCGTGGCCGCCAACGGCCTCGACTCCCGGGCGACCATCCTGATCGGGCAGACGCTCACCATTCCGACGACGACGGCGCCTGTCACCTCGGGGCTGGTGGGCGACACGTTCGCGGGACGCACCTACCCCGCCGCGACGGTCGCGGCGGCCAACCAGAACAAGGCGACCCTGCTCGCGATGCAGGTCCCCTCGAAGGCGGACATGCAGGCGATGGTCGCCCAGGTGGCGCGCGACATGGGCGTCGACCCGGCGCTGGCCCAGGCCGTCGCCTACCAGGAGTCGGGCTTCAACCACGCCTCGGTGTCCCCCGCCAATGCGATCGGCACCATGCAGGTCATCCCGACCTCCGGGCAGTGGGCGTCGGAGCTCGTCGGCCGCCAGCTCAACCTGCTCGACCCGCGCGACAACGTCGTGGCCGGCGTTGCCATCCTGCGCCGCCTGATCGCCACCAGCCCCGACCTGCCGACGGCCATCGCCGGCTACTACCAGGGCCAGCGCAGCGTGCGCGAGAACGGCATGTTCGCCGACACCCGGCGCTACGTGGCGAACGTGCAGACCCTGATGACCCGGTACGCCTAACCGGCACCGGGGAGAACCGAACGTAGACTGCCCGCGTGGCAGCGACACTCACCGATCCGCTCGTCGGCCGCCTGGTCGACGGTCGGTACGACGTGCTGTCGCGCATCGCCCGCGGCGGGATGGCGACGGTTTACCTGGCCATCGACCGCCGGCTGGACCGCGAGGTCGCGCTCAAGGTGATGCACCCGCACCTCGCCGAGGGCACCACCGGGTCGGAGTTCGTGGCCCGGTTCCGCCGCGAGGCCCGCGCCGCGGCCCGCCTCACCCACCCCGGCCTGGTCGCTGTGCTCGACCAGGGAGTGGACGGCGACAACAGCTATCTGGCCATGGAGTACGTGGCCGGCACGAACCTTCGCCAGCGCCTGTCCGACGACGCCCCGCTCACGGTCGAGGAGGCCCTGCGCACCGCCGAGTCGGTGCTCGCGGCGCTCGCCGTCGCGCACCGCGCCGGGCTGGTGCACCGGGACATCAAGCCGGAGAACGTGCTGCTCAGCACCGAGGGCCGGGTCAAGGTGGCCGACTTCGGGCTCGCGCGGGCGGTCACCGAGGTGAGCGCTACGGCGACCGGGACGGTCTTCGGCACGGTCGCCTACCTGGCGCCGGAGCTCGTGGCGCACGGCGTGAGCGACCCCCGCACCGACGTTTACGCGGCCGGGATCCTGCTCTACGAGATGCTCACCATGCGTCAGCCGTTCACCGGCACGACGCCGATCCAGGTCGCCTACCAGCACGTGCACAGCGAGGTCCCGGGTCCGTCCGACGCGGTGCCGTGGCTGCCGACCGAGGTCGACGAGCTGGTGCAGGCGCTCGCCGCGCGCGATCCGGCCGACCGCCCCGTCGACGCCGGCACGGCCCTCCAGCTCGTCTGGAAGACGCGGACCCAGCTGCCTTCCGAGGTGCTCGCCCGCAACGTGAAGCACGGGGCCACCGCGCCCGCCCCCCGACCCGCCCTGGACGACGCCGACGTCGACGTCGCGGACGACGAAGCGGACGACGACGCCACGCAGTCGCTGGTGCTCCCCCGCGCGGACGAGGCGACGAACGGCGACGCGCTGCGGCGCACGATCGCGCTGAAGATCGGGGCGGGCCTGGACCCGGTGGTTGCGGCCGAGGTCGAGGCTGAGCCGCCGTCCCGCACGCGACGGCGCCGACTGCTGCTGGCGCTGGCCGCCCTCGCGCTCGCGCTGGCCGCGGGTGCCTGGTGGTTCATGACCTCCGGGCCGGGCGCGTTCACGACCGTGCCTGGCGGGCTGGTGGGGGCGGAGCGGGCCGCGGCGGAGGCCCTGCTGGACGCCGGCGGCCTGGCGCACACGACCGTCGAGGTGCTCCACCCGACGGTGCCGGCGGGCTCCGTGGCCGCGGTCGACCCGACGGAGGGGTCGTCGATCCGCAAGGACGGATCCGTCCAGCTCCTGGTCTCCAAGGGCCCGGACTTCCGCGACCTGCCCGCGGAGATGGTGGGCCTGCGGGCCGACCAGGTGACCGCGGCGCTCGGCGACTTCACGATCCTTGCGCCCATCCGCGTGCACAGCGACACCGTGCCCGCCGACCACGTGATCAGCGTCGCCCAGGCCGACGGCACCCCCGTCGAGGCGGGCGGTCGCCTCCCGGTCGGGACCGAGATCCAGCTCACGGTCTCCGACGGACCCGCGCCACTGGTCGTGCTCTCCGTCGTCGGGGAGGAACGCCAGGCCGCGATCGCGAAGCTCGAGCTGCAGGGGCTCGTGGTGACGGTCGCGGAGAACTACGACGAGCAGGTCCCGGCCGGCCGGGTCATCTCCCAGGACCCCCCGGCCGGCACCGAGAGCTACCGGACCGCGACGGTCGGCATCACCGTGTCCCTCGGGCCGCCGCCGGTCGACGTGCCGAACGTGCTCGACAACAAGCTGTCCCAGGCGCGAAAGACGCTCGAAGAGGCCGGCTTCGTCGTGGACGTAGACTACAGCGGAGTCTTCGCCCGGTTCGGCGATCCACGGGTCGTGGAACAGGAGCCGGCAGATGGCCAGGCACCGAAGGGCTCGACGGTCCGGATCACGGTCACGTAGCGCGGGCAGGGCCCTCACCTGCGACGACGCCCATCCGGGAGGCACGGCGGGAGTTCCGCATTTGCCCCGGTGAATCCCCGTATGTATCCGGAAACGAGAGTGCATATATCCCGTCTTGTGGGATCCCCTTTCGGGTGCTATTGCTCCTACACTTTCGTTCATGACTGTGACTCTCACCGACCAGTTGGTCGGTCAGGTGGTCGGTGGACGCTACGAGGTGCTGTCCCGGATCGCCCGGGGGGGCATGGCGACCGTGTACCTGGCCACGGACCGCACGCTCGGCCGCAACGTTGCGCTGAAGGTCATGCACCCACACCTGGCGGAGGGCCACGCCGGCGAGGACTTCGTCGCCCGGTTCCGCCGGGAGGCCATGTCGGCCGCGCGTCTCGCCCACCCCGGCCTGGTGGCCGTGTTCGACCACGGGCAGGACGGCGACACCAGCTTCCTCGTGATGGAGTACATCCAGGGGTCGAACCTTCGCAAGACGCTGCTCGAGAAGGGCCCGCTGCCGGTCGGCGACGCGCTGCAGACCGTCGAGGCGGTGCTCGAGGCGCTCGCCGTGGCACACGCGGCCGGGGTGATCCACCGCGACATCAAGCCCGAGAACGTCCTGGTGGCCGCCGACGGCAGCATCAAGGTGGCGGACTTCGGGCTCGCCCGCGCGATGGCGGAGGCGTCGTCGACGTCTACGGGCACCGTGCTGGGCAGCGTCGCCTACCTCGCGCCCGAGCTCGTGACCTACGGGCAGAGCGACGAGCGGACCGACCTGTACTCGGTGGGCGTGCTGCTCTACGAGCTGATCACCGGCCACCAGCCGTTCACGGGCACGACGCCGCTGCAGATCGCCTACCTGCACGTGAGCTCCGACGTCCCGGCGCCGTCGGCCATCCTGGAGTGGATGCCCGCGGAGGTGGACCGCCTGGTCGCGGCGCTATCGTCCCGGAACCCCGACGATCGCCCGGCCGACGCCGCCGCGGCGCTCGACCTGGTGCGTCGGACGAGGGGCGGCCTGTCCGGCGACGTCCTGTCCCGGCGCGCCGGGTCGGTCACCCGTCGGGCCCTGCTGCGTTCCGCCGCCGCCCCGCGCGGGAGCGACGACGCGACGGACCGCGTCGCGGGCAACGGCAAACCCAACGGCAAGGCCCTGAACGGGGCCGCGCTGAACGGGGCCGCCCTCGACCCGCAGGCCGCCCCAGCCGAGGCGCCGGAGCAGCCGGGGACCCCGCGCCGGCGTCGCTGGCTGCTTGTCCCGTTGGTGGCCGCGGCCGCCGCCCTGGCGCTCGGGGCGGGCGCCTGGTGGAACACCGCCGGACCCGGCGCGTTCACCATGGTTCCCGAGGGACTGCTCGGGGCGAGCATCTCGGACGCCGAGGCGGCGCTCACGGGCGTCGGGCTCGTCGTGACCACTGAAGAGGTCTTCCACCCCACCGCGCCCCCGGGCGAGGTGCTGACGGTGGAGCCCGCCGAGGCGACCCAGATCGCCAGGGACGGCTCGGTGGTCATGGTCGTGTCCAAGGGGCCCGACCTGCGCACCGTGGCGGTCGACCCGGTCGGCATGCGGCTGATGGACGTCGAGGATGCGCTCGGCGACGCCGGGTTCAGCGTGCCGACGGCGCTGCACGTCTACAGCGACACCGCCCCGGCCGGCACCGTGATCAGCGCAACGGTCGACGGCAAGCCGATCGCGATGGGTGCGAAGTACCCGGTCGGCACCCAGGTGATCCTCACCTGCTCCGACGGGCTGGCGCCCGTGACGATCCCGAACGTGGTCGGGCTGACCCGCGACCAGGGCGTTGCCGCCCTCGACGCCCTCGGCCTGAAGGTCACAGAGGAGCAGGCGTACCACGCCACCATCGCCGCGGGGATCATCAAGGCGCAGAGCCCGGCGGCCGACGCGCGCGGGCACCGGTTCGACACGGTGCACATAGTGATCTCGAAGGGCCCGCA
This sequence comes from uncultured Actinotalea sp., assembly GCA_964349585.1. Taxonomy (GTDB): domain Bacteria; phylum Actinomycetota; class Actinomycetes; order Actinomycetales; family Cellulomonadaceae; genus Actinotalea. The sequence continues at coordinate 34,084 of CAYGGX010000003.1, read as the reverse complement.
GCCGGCGCCACCACCGCCCAAGGTCACCGCCCCCGCCGGCACGGTCCTGGTGCCCAACGTGGTCGGGAAGCTGAAGGCCGATGCGCGCGACAAGATCCAGGCCGCCGGGTTCGAGGTGAACTGGAACTTCGACCAATGCGCCAATGGGGATACCTACGCATGCAAGGCAGGAGCGACGTCTCCGGCCGGTGGCACCTACGCGGCCAAGGGCTCCACGGTCACCATCTACCTCAGGGACCCGTGACGGCCGATCACTAGCGAGCCGGGCCGGGGCCCTCGATGGGTCCCGGCCCGACCTGTGCCAGCACAGGCGGCACTCAGGCGCGCAGCATCTCCGCGACCTGGAAGGCCATCTCCAGCGACTGCTGGTGGTTAAGCCGCGGGTCCACCAGCGTCTCGTAGCGGCGACCGAGGCCGGCGTCGTCGATCTCCTCCGAGCCGCCCATCACCTCGGTGACGTCGTCCCCGGTCAGCTCGATGTGCATCCCGCCGGGCACCGACCCGATCGCGCGGTGCACCTCGAAGAACCCGCGCACCTCGTCGAGCACGTCGCTCAGCCGGCGGGTCTTGTAGCCGCTGACCGAGGAGATCGTGTTGCCGTGCATCGGGTCGCAGATCCAGGTCACCGGGCGGCCGGAGGCCGTCACCTTCTCGACCAGTGCCGGCAGGGCATCGCGCACCCGGTCCGCCCCCATCCGGGTGATGAAGGTGAGCCGGCCCGGCTGGTCGGTCGAGTTGAGCCGGTCCATCAGGGCCAGCGCCTCGTCGGCCGTCGCGTTCGGACCCAGCTTCACGCCGATCGGGTTGCGCACCCGGGAGATGAAGTCGATGTGCGCCCCGTCCAGCCGCCGGGTGCGCTCCCCCACCCACACGAAGTGCGCCGAGCAGTCGTAGGGCGTGCCGGTCCGCGAGTCGATCCGGGTCAGCGGCCGCTCGTAGTCGAGCAGCAGCGCCTCGTGGCTGGAGAAGAACTCGACGGTGCGCAGGGCGTCGAAGTCCGCGCCGCACGCGGCCATGAACCGCATCGCCCGGTCGATCTCCGCCGCCACCTGCTCGTACCGGGCGTAGGCGGGGTTCGCCGTGAACCCCCGGTTCCACTCGTGCACCCGGCGCAGGTCCGCGAAGCCGCCCTGGGTGAACGCCCGGATCAGGTTCAGGGTGGCCACCGAGTGGTGGTAGGCCTCGACCAGCCGCTGCGGGTCGGGCGTCCGCGCCTCCGCGGTGAACGGGTGCCCGTTGATCGCGTCGCCCCGGTAGGCGGGCAGCGTGACGCCGTCGCGCGTCTCGGTGTCCGTGCTGCGCGGCTTGGCGAACTGACCGGCCATCCGGCCGAGCTTCACCACGGGCAGGCTCGCGCCGTAGGTGAGCACCGCCGCCATCTGCAGGATCGTCTTGATCTTGTTCCGGATGGTGTCCGCGGTCCCCTCGGCGAACGTCTCCGCGCAGTCCCCGCCCTGCAGCACGAACGCCTCGCCCCGGCCGGCCGCGGCCAGCCGGGCGGTGAGCACGTCCGCCTCACCCGCGAACACCAGCGGCGGCAGCGCGCTCAGCCTGCGCCCAACGGCGGCGAGCACGTCGGGGTCGGGCCACGGGGGCTGCTGCGCGGCGGGCAGCGACCGCCAAGCGTCCAGGCCCTCGACGACCCCCGGGTCGGGTTCGACGCTCACGAGCTGCCCGCCGGTGCGAACGGCTGCCCGATGTCGTCCAGCAGCGCGATGAACCAGGGCTGGGACACGTCGAACGCCTTGCCCCCGGCGATCCGCGGGAACTTGATGGCCTTCAGCCGGTCGCCGTCCTCCTCGTCGTGCCCGATCACGCCGGCCTCGCCGCGCAGGGCGCACTCCACCGCGAGGTCGGTCATGGACTTGATCAGGCGCAGGTCCTCGGCGTTCGCGGCCGCGGCGCGCGAGAAGTAGCCGCTCTTCTGGACCATCACCTTCTCCGCGTCCAGCTTGGCGGCGAACTGCTTGGCGAACCACGCGCCGGGGTTGATCTCGTCCAGGCGCACGTGCCCGAACGGGTCGCGGGCCACGGTCTCGCCGGCGGCCTCCATCTGGGCCACGATCTCGTGCATCCCGGCGCCCTCGGACAGGAAGATGTTCACGTTGCCGATCGTGTCCATCACGGTGTGCAGGCGCGCGGCCTCCGCGTCGATGTCCAGGGCGAGCTCCGGCAGGAAGACGGCGTGGATGTCCCACCGCTCGCGGGTGAGCCCGATGCTCGGCACCCACTCCTGGGTGTCCAGCCAGCGGCGGTACTCGGCGGCCGCGGCCGCGGTCAGCCAGCCGCAGTGCCGGCCCATCACCTCGTGCACGATCAGCATCCGCGGGCCCGACCGGTGCTCGCCGACGATGTTCCGGGCGAACCCGGCCGTCTGCTCGGCGGCGGTCCAGGCGCCGAGGGACTGCTTGATCGGCACGACGTCGTTGTCGATCGTCTTGGGCAGGCCGACGACGGTCAGCTCGTAGCCGTGCTCGTGCAGGTAGGCGGCCAAGTCGGCGGCCGTGGTGTTCGTGTCGTCGCCGCCGATGGTGTGCAGCACGTCGACGCCGTCCGCCTTGAGCTGGTCCGCCGCGACCTGAAGCGGGTCCTGCCCCTCGCTGACGAGACCGCGCTTGACCAGGTCCTTGGCGTTCGTGAGCTTGACGCGGGAGTTGCCGATCGGGCTGCCGCCGAACCGGTGCAGCAGGCCGGCCTTCGCGCGCGCCTCGGCGTCGATGACGATCTTGTCGCCCCGCAGCAGCCCGTGGTAGCCGTGCTGGTAGGCGATGATCTCGATCTCCGGGGAGATCTCCGTGTACCGCTCGATCAGGCCGCCGATGGCCGACGACAGGCAGGGGGCGAAGCCGCCCGCGGTGAGGAGGGCGACACGGCGAACCGTCATGGGTCAGAACCTTCCGTATTGCGACTGCGATGGCCCGCAGCGTGGGGCTCGACCGGGCGGATCGGGGCCCGGCCGCCGCCGTCATCGGCGACGGCGCTCATCCTACTGAGGCGGCTCGGCTTCCTCTGGCGGGACCGGCACCTGGACGTCGGGGGCGACCCTGCCACCGGGGGCGCCCCGGCCGTCGTCGGCGGAGGCAACCTCGTCCGGATCGTGCCCGGCGGCGATGCGCGCCTTGGCGGTGGCGGCGTACATGTCGACGTACTCCTGACCGGACAGGCTCATCAGGGCGTACATGATCTCGTCGGTCACCGACCGCAGGATGAACCGGTCGTTCTCCATCCCGCGGTAGCGGCTGAAGTCGAGCGGCTCGCCGAAGACGACGCCGATCCGGACCGGCTTCGGTATCACGCTGCCCAGCGGCTGCGCACTGTCGGTGGCGACCATCGCCACCGGCACCACGGGCGCGCCGGACTCGATCGCGAGCCGGGCCACCCCGGTCTTGCCCCGGTAGAGCCGGCCGTCCGGGCTCCGAGTGCCCTCGGGGTAGATGCCGAACAGATTCCCCTCGCGCAGCACGGCCAGGCCCGTGTTCAGGGCGGCCTCCGACGCCCTGCCGCCGCCGCGGTCGACGGGGATGGTGCCGACGCCGCGGAAGAAGCCGGCCTTGAGGCGGCCGATGATCCCCTTGCCCGCGAAGTACTCGGCTTTGCCGATGAACCGGATCTTGCGCGTGATGGTCAGGGGCAGCACGAACGAGTCGATCACCGCCAAGTGGTTGCTGGCGATGATGACCCCGCCCTCGGGGATGTTCTCCACGCCACGGGCCCAGGGCCGGAAGTATGCGCGCAGCACGGGGCCCACCAGCATCTTCATCAGCCAGTAGAACACCGTCACCTCCCGGGTCCTTCGGGGCGTCTGCGCGCGCCCAACCCGTCGACTCTAGAGTGCTCTGCATGGCCTCACGTCCGCATGACGGCCCCGAGCCGGACGAGACCCGTCCGGAATCGGGCGATCCCGCCCAAGCCGGCGGCCCCGATCCGTCCGGCGGCGCCGACCTGGGCGACCGCGAGGTCGAGGCGAGGTGGGCGGAGATACTCACCCAGCTGGACCAGCCCACCGAGCCCGAGCGGCCCATGGGGCCCGCCGGGCCCGACGACGACGCGCCGCCGCCCGACGACGCCGGCACGGCCGACGTCGTGGTGCTGGATCCGGGCGAGCGGGGCGACCCCATCGACGCCGATCCGCGGGGCTGGGTCGAGGTGGAGGTGGACGAGCACTTCGAGCCGCCCGACCCCGGACCGGTATTCGGGGGCGACCCCCTGCTCACGATGGCCTGGATCGCCGTCGTCGGGCCGCTGGTTCTCCTGCTCCTCGCGGTCCTCGCGTGGCGGGACATCCCGTCGATCGCCCTGCAGGTCGCGGCCGTCTGCTTCCTGATCGGCGTGGGCGTCCTGGTCTGGCGGCTGCCGGCGTCCCGCGACGAGGACGACGGGCCGGGCGCCGTCGTCTGAGGCCCCGACTCGCTCAGCGCCACCTGGCCCGCAGCACCCGGTCGTGCGTGTGGCGGGCGCCCGCGCCGCCGCTTACCGTCCGCGGGCGGAGCTCGTCGACCTCGAACCGCCAGCCCTCGTCGAGCAGCGCCCCGACGTCGGGGGGCAGCACGTAGTCCGCGGGGTCGAACTCGCCCTCGTGAGCACCCGGTTCCACGTCGTGGTGCACCACCAGGAGCGTGCCGCCAAGCGCCGCCAGCTCGATCAGGGCGTGCTCGGCGGTCGCATCCGGCGTCTTGCGCAGGGCCGGGTACTGCGCCGACACCAGGTCGAATCCGCCCGCCGGCAGGCCCGCCTCCACCAGGCCGCGTGGATCCAGGTCACGTCGACGCCCGCCTCCCCGGCGTGCCGCTCGGCGCGGGCGAGGGCGATCCCGGAGACGTCGAGCCCGGTGACCTGCCGGCCGCGCCGCGCCAGCCAGACGGCGTCCGCGCCCTCACCGCAGCCCACGTCGAGCACGCGGCCCGGCTCGAGGTCGGCGACCTCGGCGACCAGGGCACCGTTCGGCTCGCCGCTCCAGACGCGCTCGGCCGCGCCGTAGCGCTCGTCCCACTCCGCGGCGTCCGGCGCGCGATCCGTGTGCTCGGCCATGGGGTCAGCCCGACACGCGCGCCCGACGGAACGTGCGCCGCTCCCGCGGCACGTCCGCCAGTCTCGACGTATCGCCGGGCGGGGGGGTTGCTGCAAGGCCCTGGTCGTGCCGCAGAATCGTCGGCCTGATCGTTGGAGGGAGACTTTGGGCCGCGGGGCGACCCAAACCCTCCAAGGAGTCGGACGGGAGTCCAGGCATGATGGTTGACGCACCCAAGCCCTTCGAGGTCACCGAGCCCGGCACTTACTACCACGGAACGAAGGCCGACCTGCGGCCGGGTGACCTGCTGGAGCCGGGTCGCAGCTCGAACTTCGGGCAGCGCGGCACGGCGAGCTTCGTGTACCTGACGCAGACCCTGGACGCCGCCATCTGGGGTGCGGAGCTCGCCGTCGGCGAGGGCCCGGGCCGGATCTACCGCGTCGAGCCGACAGGACCGTTCGAGGACGACCCGAACCTGACGGATCAGAAGTTCCCGGGCAACCCGACGCGCTCCTACCGAACCCGGGAGCCGCTCCGGGTGCTCGACGAGGTCCTGGACTGGCCGGGGCACCCGCCGGAGGCGCTCAAGGCGATGCGAGACCACCTGGCGGAGCTCGAGCGGCAGGGAGTCGAGGCGATCAACGACTGACGCGGTCGCGGTGGGCGGACCCTCCTACGCGGGGCCGAGCAGCGCCGCCAGCGGGGCGACCGGAACGACGTCGCGGGCCTTGGCGGCCAGGTCGGCGTCGACGGTGACCAGCGCATCGGCCTGCAGCCTGGTCATCGCCAGGTACTCGGCGTCCCGGAGGGTGTCCCAGCCGCGCTCTCGGGCGATCCGCCAAGCCGTCCCCCGCGACACCCGGTCCCCCAGCAGCCGCATCTTCAGCTCGGTGATCCGCTCGTGCGCCTGCAGCGCCTGCTGCTCGGTACGCCGACCCTCGCGGACGTCCCGGAGCAGGAGCCCGAGGGCCTCCGAGCGGATCGAGTTCGGCGCGACCAGCTTGACGTCCGGGTCCACCCGCAGGCCGCCGTCGACCACGTGCACGAGGGTCGGGGCATCGATCACGTAGCGTGCCATCGGATCAGCCTACGGTCGGTCAGGAATCGAGAAGCGGCCCTGCTCGGGCGCGGCCTAGCCTCGCTCCAGCGGGTCGACAAGACCCGACAGCTTCGAGAGGAGAGAGATGGCCACGAAGACCGAGGACGCGTCCGGCGGCTTCACCGCCGAGGAGCGGGCCGCGATGAAGGAACGGGCCGCCGAGCTGCGCGGCACCAAGGGTGGGGCGAAGAAGGCCGACGGCCTGCAGACGTTGCTCGACAAGATCGCGGAGATGGCGCCGGAGGACCGCGCGCTGGCCGAGCGCGTGCACGTGGCCGTGACCACAAACGCGCCCGACCTGCTCCCCAAGACCTGGTACGGGATGCCCGCGTACGCGAACGCCGAAGGCAAGGTCGTCGTCTTCTTCCAGGACGCCGGCAAGTTCAGCTACCGGTACGCGACGCTCGGCTTCCAGGACACGGCGAAGATCGACGACGGCGACATGTGGCCCGTGTCGTACGCGATCGTGAACTGGACTCCCGCGGTGGAGAAGAGGGTCGTCGAGCTTGTGCGGGCCGCGGTCTCCTGACCTGCTCACGGAGCGCGCAGCGGCAGACCGCGCGGTTGGCGGCATGAGCGAACGCCGAGCGGATAGGGTCCTCGGGTGCACCGGGATGAGCGACCCCTGTCGCGTTACGGCGATCCGGCCTTGGCGCAGACCCTTGAGGATGTCCTCGGTTCACGGCACCGCGTCGCAGCGGGGGCGACCGTCACGCGCGGGGGGATCAGGGTGGCGAGCCTCGGGGCTGGTGTCGAAGCGGACTTCGAGATCGGCTCGGTCTCCAAGTGCATCACCGGCATGCTCTATGCCGACGCGCTCAGTCGCAGTGAGATCGAGATGACCACCACCCTCGGCGACGCTCTCGACATCGGACCGTGCCCCGCGGCGAGGGTGCGGCTCCAGGACCTGAGCACTCATCGCTCTGGTCTGCCACGTCTTCCGCTGTCGGCCGTGTCGCTCGGTCGCGCCTGGGGATACTGGCGCCATGGGGCCAACCCGTACGGCGACAGCTTGGCGCAGCTTCTGCAGCAGGCGCGCGAGGTCGCAGTAGGCCGCCCGCGTCCGCGCTACTCCAACTTCGGGTACGAGCTTCTCGGGCACGCGCTCGCCGGTGTGGCAGGGACGACCTACACCGAGTTGGCGCGGACCCGAGTGATCGAACCCCTGGGCTTGTCCTCGACGTACGCCCCCGCGACCGCGAAGGACCTGCGGCCCACCGCCGTAGCAGGGAGTCGCCGGGGCCGGCCCATGCAGCCGTGGGTCGGTGGGGCGATCGCACCGGCAGGTGGCTGGCGGTCCTCGATCGCGGACATGGCGCGATTGGCTGCCGCGCTGCTCGACGGTTCCGCCCCCGGCGTCGCCGCCCTGGACCCGGTGGCCGACCTGGCGGGACCTGCCGTACGCATCGGCGCGGCCTGGGTGACCGTGCACCGCGGCGGGCGCCAGATCACTTGGCACAACGGTGGGACGGGCGGCTTCCGGAGCTGGATCGGTCTGGACCGTGACGCTGGCAACGCCGTCGTGTTGCTCTCCGCAACCGCCGCGTCAGTCGACCGTCACGGCTTCACCCTCCTGCTCCAGCCGCAGCGGTCAACGTAGCCCCGCGCCGGTACCGGCGCGGGGCTGGTCGGCAGAGGTGTCGGCACGGACTGACGCTGGTCAACTCACGGAGCGCGGAGTTGCCAGACGCAGCGCGAAGCATGTGTCGCGCGCCGCGAAGACACACCCTCAGAGCCGGGCGAGGTCCGCCGCGCCGACGATCCCGGCCTCGTTGCCCATCGATGCGACCTCGAGCCGCGCCTCGGGGTGGTAGCCGCGGGCCGACAGGTGCTCCGAGAACGCCTCGCGCGCGGGGACCAGCACCAGGTCCCCCGCCGCCGCCACTCCCCCGCCCAGCACGAACAGCTCGGGATCGAGCACGGCCGCCAGCGACGCACAGGCCTCCCCGACCCACCGGCCGACGTCTGCCAGCAGCTCGACGGCCAGCGGGTCGCCGGCCATCGCGGCCCTGGTGACCAGCGGCCCCTTGATGGCGAGGGGGTCGCCCTCGGCCAGGGCGATCAGGTTCGCGGCACGCTCGGGATCGGCGACGGCCACGGCCCGCGCCTCCCTTCCCAGCGCGGAACCGGAGCCGTACTGCTCCAGGCAACCCCGCTGGCCGCAGCCGCACGGCTCACCACCGGGCACCAGCCGCATGTGCCCCAGCTCGGCGGCCACGCCCCAGGTGCCGAGGATCAGCCGCCCGCCGGCGATCACGGCGCCGCCCACACCCGTCCCCAGGGTCAGGAGCACCATGTCCTGGACGTCGCGCCCGACGCCGAACCGAAACTCCGCCCAGCCGGCCGCGTTCGCGTCGTTCTCCACGACGATCGGCAGCGCCAGGCCGAGGCGCTCGGCCACCCGGTCCCGCAGCGGGTGGTCACGCCACGGCAGGTTCGGCGTGAACCGGACAGTGGCCTGATCCGCACCGATGAACCCCGGGGCGGCCAGCCCGATCGCGCCGACGGGGTGCGTCAGGGCGAGCTCGGCGCACGCGGCGGCGATCTCGGCGTCCAGCGCCTCGACATCCAGGCCGCGGCTCTTGCGCTTGGTCTTGGCTATGATCAGACCCTGATCGTCGACGACGCCGGCGGCGATCTTGGTGCCCCCGATGTCCACCCCGATTGCGTGCATGTGTGTCCCCGACTAGGTCGCGCCCCGCCCGGCAGTGGAAGGGTCCGGTCGCAGGCTACCGACCCGGGAGGCGGCGCCGCTGGGACAACGCCCACCAGACGCGCGCCGCGGGCGCGCGATCTGTAAGGTCAGGGGATTCATCCGGTTGCCAAGGGAGTCAGCATGGACGAACTCGTCGTACCCCCCGTCACGGAGGTCGGCCCTTCCGAGAGCCTCAACACGCTTCTCGCCCACCGAGTCGCCGCCCAGGGCGACGAGACCTTCATCGAGCGCAAGGCCTCCGCGGACGGCCCCTGGGAGCCGATCACCGCACGCGAGTTCGACGGCGCAGTGGTGTCGGTGGCCAAGGGCCTCGTGGCCCGCGGCATCGAGCCCGGCCAGAGCGTCGGGATCATGAGCCGCACGCGCTACGAGTGGACCCTGCTCGACTTCGCGATCTGGGCCGCCGGCGGCGTCCCCGTCCCCCTGTACGAGACGTCCTCGGCGGAGCAGGTCCAGTGGATCCTGTCCGACGCCGACGTGCGCCTGCTCGTGGTCGAGACCGCCGCGCACGCCGCGACGGTCGCCGAGATCCGGTCCGCCGTGCCGGCGCTGACCGACGTGCTCCTGATCGACGACGGCGCGATCGACACGCTCGTCGCCGAGGGCGCGGAGATCCCGGACGCCAAGATCGACGAGCGCCGCAAGGGGGTCGGGGTCACCGACCTCGCGACGATCATCTACACGTCCGGCACGACCGGCCGCCCGAAGGGCGTCGAGCTGACGCACGGCAACTTCGTGGACCTGGCCCAGAACGCCGTCGCCGAGCTGGGGGCGCAGGTCTGCCCGCCGGGGTCGCGCACGCTGCTCTTCATGCCGCTGGCGCACGTGTTCGCCCGGTTCATCGAGGTCCTGGTGGTCCCGGCCGGGGCGATCCTGGGCCACACCCCCGACCCCAAGGACCTGGTCGCCAACCTGGGTACGTTCAAGCCGACGTTCATCCTGTCGGTGCCCCGGGTGTTCGAGAAGGTGTACAACTCCGCCGAGCAGAAGGCGGCCGCCGGGGGCAAGCGCGGGATCTTCCAGCGCGCCGCCAAGACGGCGATCGTGTACTCCCGCGCCCTGGACACCCCCAAGGGCCCGAGCCCCTGGCTGCGCCTGCAGTACAAGGTCGCCGACACGCTGGTGCTGCACAAGCTCCGCGCGGTGCTGGGCGGCGACGCGAAGTTCGCCATCTCCGGCGGCGCGCCGCTCGGCGAGCGGCTCGGTCACTTCTACCGGGGCGTCGGGCTGACCGTGCTCGAGGGCTACGGCCTGACCGAGACGACGGCACCGACGAACGTCACCACCCCGGACAAGGCCAAGATCGGGACGGTGGGTCCCCCGCTGCCGGGAACCGCGGTCCGGATCGCCGCCGACGGCGAGATCCAGATCAAGGGCATCCAGGTGTTCCGCGGGTACCACAACAACCCCGAGGCGACCGCCGAGGCCTTCGAGGACGGCTGGTTCCGGACCGGCGACCTCGGCTCGATGGACGAGGACGGGTACCTGCGGATCACCGGGCGCCAGAAGGAGATCATCGTCACGGCGGGCGGCAAGAACGTCGCCCCGGCGATGCTCGAGGACCGGCTGCGCGGTCACCCGCTGATCAGCCAGGTGGTCGCGGTCGGTGACGGCAAGCCGTTCATCGGGGCCCTCGTGACGATCGACGTCGAGGCGCTGCCCGGCTGGCTGGCCACGCACGACCTGCCGGAGATGGACGTCGCGGCAGCCGCCGACCACCCCGGTGTTCGCGCAGCCCTCGACCGGGCCGTCGCGCGGACCAACAAGGCGGTCTCCCGCGCGGAGTCGATCCGCAAGTACAAGGTGCTCACCACGGACTTCACGATCGACAACGACCTGCTCACGCCGACGATGAAGGTCAAGCGCGAAGAGGTGCTCCAGACGTTCGCCGCCGAGATCGAGGCGCTGTACGCCGAGGGCCCGGCGGGGGCCGACCAGGACCTGGCGGGATAGCACCGGGGCGCGTTCGCCCGGTCCGTCGCTAGATCACCCGCCGCAGCCGGAGCGGCGGGACCAGCCCGGACCGGGCGAGCACCCCGATGGCGCCGCGCTCCGCGTCGTCGAGCTCGATCGGCCCCGGCTCGCCTTCGAGCTGCCCGGTGGGGACCGGCACGTCCGCCGGGCGGACCGGGACGGTCAGGAAGGTCACCACGCAGTCGGCGCACGCGTCCCCACGGACGGCGCAGGTTCCGCAGTCGATGATCATGCAAGCCACGCTACGGCCGGGGTCCGACACCGCCGGGGCAGCCGATACCGCGAACCGGCACGACGACGTCGTCGGGCCGCTGGCATCTCGGCGCGCCACCGCCCGTCGTGTCGGACGCCGGCCGTACCGTGCCACCATGCAGCCCGCCGGCCGGTCCATGGTGACCGAGCCGCTGGCGTCCTTCCAGCCCAGCCTCGACGACATCGGGACGCCGCTGTCCGAGGTGACGTTCGTGGTCGTCGACCTCGAGACCACCGGCGGCTCCCCGAACGCCGCGGCGATCACGGAGATCGGCGCCGTGAAGGTCCGCGGCGGGGAGGTGCTCGGCGAGTTCCAGACCCTGGTGGACCCGGGCGTCCCCGTCCCCCCGTTCATCGCGACCCTGACCGGGATCACCAACTCGATGGTTCGCGGCGCGCCGCGGATCGAGCAGGTGCTGCCGGGCTTCCTCGAGTTCGCTCGGGGCGCGGTGCTGGTGGCGCACAACGCCGCGTTCGACATCGGCTTCCTCAAGGCCGCGGCCCGGGCGCACGACTACCCGTGGCCGGGCAACCAGGTGCTCGACACCGTCGCCCTCGCCCGCCGGGCGGTCACCCGGGACGAGGTGCCCAACCACCGGCTGAGCACCCTCGCCGCGTTCTTCCGGACCACGGTAACGCCGGAGCACCGCGCGCTGGCCGATGCCCGGGCCACCGTCGACGTCCTGCACGCACTGCTGGGCCGCCTGGGCCCGCTCGGCGTGACCCACCTGGAGGACCTGGCCACGGCCACCGACCCCGTGCCGCCGGCCGTCCGGCGCAAGCGGTACCTGGCCGACGGCCTTCCGGACGCCCCGGGCGTCTACCAGTTCCGTGGGCCCCGCGACGAGGTGCTCTACGTCGGCACCGCCACCTCGCTCCGCTCCCGGGTGCGCAGCTACTTCACGGCCGCGGAGAAGCGCCGGCGGATGACGGAGATGATCGGACTCGCCACCCGGGTGGTGCCGATCGTGTGCGGGACGGTGCTGGAGGCCCGGGTCCGCGAGCTGCGGCTGATCGCGGAGCACTCGCCGCGCTACAACCGCAGGTCGCGCTCCCCCGAGCGGCTGCCGTGGGTCCGGCTGACCGCCGAGCCGTTCCCCCGCCTCTCGGTGGTGCGGGAGGTTCGGCCCGACGGCGGCCCGCGGCCGGGTGAGGCGGAGGCGCACATCGGGCCGTTCGCCGGCCGGGCGGCCGCGCAGCAGGCCCTGGAGGCCATCCAGGTGGCCTTCCAGCTGCGCCAGTGCACCCGACGGCTGCCCAGGGTGGCCGACCCGGCGTCCGGGGCCTGCGCGCTCGCGGACATGGGCAAGTGCGGCGCGCCGTGCACCGGCGGCCAGTCGGAGGCGGAGTACGGCGCCCTGGTGGACCGCGTGCGGCACGCGATGGTGACCGACCCGGCGCCGGTGATCCGCACGCACGCGGCCCGGATCGCGGAGCTGACCCTCGCCCAGCGGTACGAGGAGGCGGCGCAGTGGCGCGACCAGCTCGCCGCCTTCGTCCGCGGGGCCGCGCGCGCCCAGCGGTCCCGCCGGGCCGCGGCCAACCCGCAGGTGGTCGCCGCCCGCCCGGCGTCCGACGGCGGTTGGGAGGTCGTGGTGATGCGGCACGGGCGGCTGTGCGCCACGGCCACCACGCCGCCCGGGGCCGACCCCCGACCCGCCATCGACGCGCTGCTCGCCACCGCCGAGCCCGCCCCGGCGCCCTGCCTGCCGGCGTCCAGCGCCCACCCGGAGGAGACCGACCTGGTGCTGCGCTGGCTCGACGAGCCGGGCGTCCGCCTCATCGAGGTGGACACGTGGAGCTGCCCGGTGCGAGGTGCAGAGGCGTACCGGGACGCCACGAGCACCGCCGCGATGATCGCCGCCATCCGGGAGAACCAGCTTGACCTCGCGAACGCCATCGCCGGGGGCAGCGCGGCATGATTGGGGCACGCCACCGAACGAAGGGCACGCAATGATCACCGCCATCGTGCACATCGACGCCGACCCGGCCCGGATCCCGGAGATCGCCACCGAGGTGGCCGAGGTCGCCGGGGTGAGCGAGGTCTACTCGGTGACCGGCGAGGTCGACCTGATCGCCATGGTCAGGGTGCGTGAGCACACCCAGCTCGCGGACGTGATCGCCGACCACATCAGCAAGGTCGAGGGCGTGCTGCACACGCAGACCTACATCGCCTTCCGGGCGTACTCCTCCGGCGACCTCGACCAGGCGTTCGCGCTCGGCCTGGACGACTGACCTCGGGGCGCCCGGCCTGGACGGCCGAGCCGCCGCCCGCGCACGCCCTCAGGCCTGGGAAGCCGCCACCCAGCGCCCCAGCACCGCCGCGGCGCCGCCCGAGTCCACCGCGGCCGCGGCGTGCCCCAGCCCGGCGCGGAGCCGGGCCACCAGGTCGCCGTCGTCGGTCCCGGGCAGCGAGCCGTCCGCAACGAGCGCGGCGGCGGCGTTCAGCAGGACCGTCTCCCGGACCGGGCCGGCCTCCCCGGCCAGCACCCGGCGCACCACGTCGGCGTTCGTGGCCGCGTCGCCGCCGCGCAGCTCCTCCACGGTGACGGGTGCGCGCCCCAGGTCCGCGACGGCGTCGATGCTGTGCTCGGCGACGTCCCCGCCGGACACCCACCAGACCTGCGCGGGACCGGTCGCGGCCAGCTCGTCCAGCCCCTGGTGACCGCGGAACACCAGCGCGCTGGTCCCCCGGGCGGCCAGCACCCCGGCCATCAGCGACGCCATCCGCGCGTCGGGCGCGCCGATCGCCGCGGCGGCGGGCTGCGCAGGGTTGGTCAGCGGCCCGAGGAAGTTGAAGGCGGTCGGGGTGCCGAGCTCGCGGCGGACGGGGCCGGCGTGCCGCATCGACGGGTGGAACACCGGGGCGAAGCAGAAGGTGATCCCCACCTCCTCGGCCAGCTCGGCGACGCGCGCGGGGGCGTGGTCCAGGCGCAGCCCGAGGGCCTCCAGCACGTCGGCGGTCCCCGTGGACGACGACGACGCCCGGTTGCCGTGCTTCACCACGCGGACCCCCGCACCCGCGACGACCAGCGCGGCCATCGTGGAGATGTTCACCGTGTGCATCAGGTCGCCGCCCGTGCCGACGACGTCCACGCAGCGCCCGGGCACCGAGATCCGGTGGGCGTGAGCGAGCATCTCCTCCGCGAGCCCGGTCAGCTCGTCGACCGTCTCGCCCTTGGCGCGCAGCGCGACGAGGAACCCGGCGAGCTGGACCGGGCTGGCCTCGCCGGCCATCACCCGGCCCATCGCCCACCGGGTCTGCTCGGCGGTCAGGTCGGTCCCGGCGATCAGCCGGGTCAGCAGTCCGGGCCAGGTGATCTCGTCGATCACGGTGCCCGCCTCACGCCGTCGTGCGGGTGCGCAGCAGCGTCGCGACCGCCGACTGCAGCACGATCGGGTCCAGGGGCCTGGACACCACCGCGTCCGCCTCCGACCACGAGGCGAGCCAGGCGTCCTCGGGCCGGCCGATCAGGACCAGCACCGGGGGGGCCCGGAAGATCTCGTCCTTGATCTGACGGCAAAGGCCCATGCCGCCGGACTTGCCCGCCTCGCCGTCGAGCACCAGCAGGTCCAGCCCGCCCCCGTCCACCGCCGCGATCACCGCGTCGTGCGTGGCCACCTGCAGCCACTCGACCTCGGGGAGGTCCTTGGCCGCCCGCCGGCCGACGGCGAGCATCACCGCGTCCCGGGTCTGGACGTGATCGCTGTACAGCAGCACGCGCACCACGGGTGACGCCGCCGTGCCCTCGGCCTGCGCCCACTCGTCGGGAAGCTCGGTCGTCATCTGCCCTCGCTCGTCGTCCGGGTGCGGTCTACAAGCACGCATCTTGGCACGCCCGGCCCCCCGCCACCGGTCCGCCACCCGCGCTGCCCGCATGCCCGACGACGTCGTCGGGCAGGTCGCATGGGCCTTTTGACCTAGGTCAGCCATAATGACACCGTGTCAACCGCGACCGCCGCCCCCAACACCCGTCCCTACCTGAGCGCGAACCGGCCCAACCCGGTGTCCGTCGGGACGATCGTCTGGCTCGCAAGCGAGCTCATGTTCTTCGCAGGGCTCTTCGCGATGTACTTCACGACCAGGGCGACGGTGCCCGAGCTCTGGGCGACCGAGACGCCCAAGCTTGACCTGACGTTCGCCACGATCAACACCACGATCCTGGTGCTGAGCTCGGTGACCTGCCAGATGGGCGTGTGGGCGGCCGAGCGCTTCCAGCCGCGCCGGACCGGGTCGCTGCTGCAGTTCACCCGGTGGGGCATGGTCGAGTGGATCACGCTGACCTTCGTGATGGGCGCGGCGTTCATCGGCGGGCAGGTCTTCGAGTACGCGGAGCTGATCGAGCACGGGGTGACCATCTCGTCCAGCCCGTACGGGTCGGTCTTCTACCTCACCACCGGGTTCCACGGGCTGCACGTGATCGGCGGCCTGATCGCGTTCCTGTTCCTGCTCGCCCGGTCGTTCAGCGCGAAGCGGTTCGGCCACCACGAGGCGACGACGGCGATCGTCACGTCGTACTACTGGCACTTCGTCGACGTCGTGTGGATCGCGCTGTTCGCCACCATCTACCTGATTCGATGACGCCAACGCCCCTGCTGCCCGGAGTGAGGATCGCTTGAAGGCCATCGTCGACCGCCGACACCACCGGTTCGCGCCGGTGGTGCTCCTCGTTGCGGCGCTGCTGGTGACTGGGGCGGTCTACGCCGCCTTCTCGCCCACGCCGGCGCGTGCCACCATCGCCAGCCAGGACGACATCGAGGCGGGTGCCGCGCTCTTCACGGCCAACTGCGCCACGTGCCATGGCCCCCGGGCCGAGGGGCGCGACGGCGTCCCGTCGCTGATCGGGGTCGGCGCGGCCGCCGTCGACTTCCAGGTGAGCACCGGGCGGATGCCGATGCAGATGTCCGGCCCGCAGGCGATGGCCAAGCCGCCCGTGCTGAACACCGAGCAGACCCGCCAGCTGGCCGCGTACGTGGCCTCGCTCGCGCCCGGACCGGCGATCCCGAGCGCCGAGCAGGTGGACCCGGCCCTCGGCGATGCCGCGAACGGCATGGCGTTGTTCCGCACGAACTGCGCCATGTGCCACGGGGCGATCGGCAGCGGCGGTGCGCTCACCGGCGGCAAGTTCGCCCCCGGCCTGGGCAACAGCACGCCCACCGAGATCTACCAGGCGATGCTCACCGGCCCCCAGTCGATGCCGGTGTTCAACGACGTGAACCTCACCCCCGAGGAGAAGCGGGACATCATCGCGTTCCTCGACCAGCAGCGCGCCGGCTCCCCGGGCGGGACCGACCTCGGTGCGCTCGGGCCGGTGTCCGAGGGCCTCTGGGTGTGGGTGGTGGGCATGGGCCTGCTCATCGGGTGCGCAGTCTGGATCGGAGCGAAGTCCTCATGAGCAGCCACGAAGGGACCGAGGTGAGCAGGCGGACGGGCGGCGAGCTGGTCACCGGTCGGGGCGGCGACCTCGAGCGGTTCGAGAACCCGGGCCTGCCCCCGCACCGGCAGCGCCTGTCCGACACCGACCCCGCGGCCGCGCGGCGCGTCGTCCGGCAGGTCGTCCTGCTCTTCGGCATCTCGGCGTTCGGCACGATCGGCCTGATCGTGGCGTACGTGCTCGTGCCGCCGGGCGAGACCGTCGGCTCGATGCGGCTGTCGAACCTGCTCCTCGGCCTCGCCCTGTTCCTGGCCATGTTCGGCTTCGGCGCGGCGGCGATCCACTGGGCCAAGGCTCTGATGTCCAACGTGGAGCACGTCGAGGAACGCCACCCGCAGCGCAGCCACGACGAGGTGCGCACCGAGGCGATCACCGTGCTCAGCGAGGGCGCGGCGGACTCCGGCATCGGGCGCCGGGGGGTGCTCAAGGGCGCACTGCTCGGCGCGCTCGCCTTGATTCCCCTGACGATCGCGGTACCGCTGGTCGGGGAGATGGGCGGCGACTGGAACGTGAACAAGTTCCGGCACACACTCTGGGCCCGCGGGAAGCGGCTCACCAAGGACCCGTCCGGCGAGCCGATCCGGGCCGCCGACGTCACCGTCGGGTCGGTCTTCCACGTCATCCCCGAGGGCCTGCGCGACAGCGAGCACTGGCTCGAGGAGAAGGCCAAGGCCGTGGTGCTGATGGTCCGCATCAACCCGGAGGACCTCACCGAGGCCCCGGACCGGCGGGACTGGTCGTACGAGGGCATCGTCGCGTACTCCAAGATCTGCACCCACGTCGGCTGCCCGGCGGCGCTGTACGAGCAGCAGACCCACCACGTCCTGTGCCCGTGCCACCAGTCGACCTTCGACTTCGCCGACGGCGCGCGAGTGGTCTTCGGCCCCGCAAGCCGCGCGCTACCCCAACTGCCGATCACCGTCGACGACGAGGGGTACCTGATCGCACAGGACGACTTCGCCGAGCCCATCGGCCCGAGCTACTGGGAGCGCCTGAAGTGAGCACCGCAACGAACCGGGCAGCAGCGGGGACCGCCGACTACCTGGACCAGCGCACGGGCATCGGCCTGGTCGTGAAGGGATTCGCGCGCAAGGTCTTCCCCGACCACTGGTCGTTCATGCTCGGTGAGATCGCCCTGTACTCGTTCGTGGTGCTGCTCATCACCGGGGTTTTCCTCACCATGTTCTTCGTGCCGAGCGTGGGGTTGACGACCTACGAGGGGCCGCTGGCCTCGATGGACGGCGTGGAGATGTCCGAGGCGTTTGCCTCGACCCTGCACCTGTCGTTCGAGGTGACGGGCGGCCTGCTCATGCGGCAGATCCACCACTGGGCGGCCCTGCTGTTCATGGCCGCGATCGTGACCCACATGATGCGGGTGTTCTTCACCGGAGCATTCCGCAAGCCCCGTGAGATGAACTGGCTCGTCGGGTTCTTCATGATGCTGCTAGGCCTGGCTGCGGGGCTCACCGGTTACTCCCTGCCCGACGACGTGCTATCGGGGAACGGCCTGCGGATCACCGACGGCGTCGCGCGGTCGATCCCGATCGTCGGCAGCTATGCGTCGTACTTCATCTTCGGCGGCGAATTCCCCGGCGAGGCGGTCATCCCGCGCTTCTACGTGCTGCACATCCTGCTGATCCCCGCCCTGATCCTGGCGCTGATCGGGCTGCACCTGTTCTTCGTCGTGCTGCACAAGCACACCCACTACGGCCTGCCGGGGCACACCCAGCGCAACGTCGTCGGCTACCCGTTCTTCCCGATCTACCTCGCGAAGGCCGGTGGCTTCTTCTTCATCGTCTTCGGCGTGCTGGCCCTGATGGGCGCCACGATGACCATCAACCCGGTGTGGAACTACGGGCCGTACGACCCGTCGCTGGTGTCCGCCGGCGCCCAGCCCGACTGGTACATGCTCTTCCTCGAGGGAGCGCTGCGCCTGATGCCGGGGTACGGCATGGAGTGGGTGATCGCGGGCTTCACCATCCCGATGAACGTGCTGGTCCCCGCGGTCGTCCTGCCGGGGCTGCTGTTCACGCTGCTTGCGCTCTACCCGTTCGTCGAGGCATGGGTGAGCGGGGACAAGCGGGAGCACCACATCGCCGACCGGCCGAGGGACGCGCCGGTGCGCACGGCCTTCGGCGTCGCGATCCTCACCGCGTTCGGGGTGCTGCTGCTGGCTGGCGCGAACGACATCATCGCCACCCACTTCTCGATGTCGATCAACGACATCACGAACGTGTTCCGGGCCCTGCTGATCCTCGCGCCGTTCCTCGCGTTCTGGGTGACCAAGCGGATCTGCCTCGGCCTGCAGCGCAAGGACCGGGAGCTGGTGCTGCACGGGCACGAGACGGGCCGGATCGTCAGGTTCGCGTCCGGCGAGTACATCGAGGTGCACCGCCCGCTCGACGAGTACGAGCGGTGGATCCGCGTGGCCCACGAGCCGAGCCGGCCGGTGCCGCTGCTGCCCGCCGAGGACGAGCGCGGGGTGCGGCGCAAGGGGTACCGGCGCGACGCTCTCCGGCACCGCCTGTCCCGGTTCTTCTACGAGGACCGGGTCGAGCCCGTCACGCCCGCCGAGCTCGCGGAGGCGCAGGCCCACGCGGCGCACGCCGGCGCGCTTGAAGGGCACGACGACGTTCGCGCGGCCGAGATCGGCACCGGACCGGACGCTGCCGGCGAGCCGGTCGACGCGCGGGAACGGTGAGTCCGCGCAAGAGTGGGAGGGGAATGCCGATGATCATGTCGGTGTTCGCCCTGACGAGTACGCAACGCGGTCCGCGACCCGACCGGAGGAACCATGGCTGACTACACCCTGCCCGACCTGACCTACGACTACGGCGCACTCGAGCCGCACATCTCAGGCCGGATCATGGAGCTGCACCACGACAAGCACCACGCCGCGTACGTCACCGGCGCAAACACCGCCCTGGAGAAGCTCGCCGAGGCGCGCGAGGCGGGCAAGTTCGACGCCGTGAACCTGCACGAGAAGAACCTGGCCTTCAACCTGGGCGGGCACGTCAACCACAGCGCGTTCTGGCGCAACCTCTCCCCCGACGGCGGCGACGCACCCACCGGGGCGCTCGGCACCGCGATCGACGAGCACTTCGGCTCGTTCGAGGCGTTCCGCGGCCACTTCGCGGCGACCGCGGCCGGGATCCAGGGCTCCGGCTGGGCGATCCTGGCCTGGGACTCCGTCGGCCAGAAGCTCGTCGTCTTCCAGCTCTACGACCAGCAGGGCAACATCCCCCTGGGCGTCGTGCCGATCGTGCTGCTGGACATGTGGGAGCACGCGTTCTACCTCGACTACGTCAACGTCAAGGCCGACTACATCAAGGCCTGGTGGAACGTGGTCAACTGGGCCGACGCGGCCGAGCGGTTCGACCGGGCGCGGACTCAGACCTCGGGGTTGATCGTTCCCGCCTGACCCCGCCCTGCGCCTCCCCCGAACCTCGTGGTCAGGCCAAGCCAGCCCGCGGGCGACTGGTGCCCGACCCCCACGAGAGTCGGGCACCGCGCTGGCCCATGCGGTGAGCTCACCGCCGACTTCTCGCGGTCATCCGGGCGTCCAAGCCCCGGACCCACGCGAGAAGTCGGAGTTGGGGTTCAGGCGGGGCGAGTGTTCAGGGGACGGATCAGTGCGCGTGCTGGCCGCGCGAGTGCCCATGATCCAGCCGACCAGGCCGATGTCGCCCCGCGTCAGGCGCTTCGCAGCGGCTACCGGGACGCACCTTCAGCCGTAGTGGTAGCGACAGGCGGCGATGCGGATCTCGCCGCCGACGATCCTGTACACCAAGCGGTGCTCGTCGGTGATGCGTCGCGACCAGTAGTCGGCGAAGTCGTGCTTCAGCGCCTCAGGCTTGCCGATGCCCTCGTTCCCGTTGCGCTGGATGTCGGCCAGCAGGGCGTTGATCCGCTTCAGGATCCTGCGGTCCTGCGCCTGCCACCACAGGTAGTCCTCCCAGGCGTTCTGGTCCCAGATCAGCAGCACGTCGGTAGGCGAGGGGGCAAGTCGTCAGTCGGCGACGACGTCGTGGGCCTCGCCGCGGCCGGCCTCCAGCCGTTCCATCGCATCGAGGAGGCGCCGAGCGTTGGCGGGTGAGCGGAACAGGTAGGCGGTCTCGCGCAGAGACTCGTACTCCTCGAGGGAGATGATGACCACCGGTTCGTGACCGGCGCGCGTGATGACGACCTCTTCGCGATCGTTGACCACGCCGTCGAGGACCTCGGCGTAGCGGGCGCGCGACTCGGTGTAGCTAAGCGTCTTCATTCTTGGCCTCCTGTACAGAGAACTGTACGGAGAGCGGTCGGCCGGCACAAGCCCGACCCCCTCCTGTTGGGGATCGGCCGGGCGGGCGGGTCCGCCCGGTCAGTGGGCGTGCTGGCCGCACGAGTACTCCATGATCCAGCCGACCAGGCCGATGGTGCCGACGGCCAGGCCGAGCACGATCAGCCACCACCCGACGGCCAGGGACAGGAACGTGATCGCCGCGCCCGCGCACGAACTGTCGTCCGCGTCAGGCGCTTCGCAGCGGCTTGATGCGCTCAAGAGTCACGCCGAGCTGATCCCTCTCGATCTCCAGGTCGTGGCGGGTCTGCAGGTTGAGCCAGAACCGGTCGGTGGTGCCGAAGTAGCGCGCCAGCCGCAGGGCCGTGTCGGCAGTGATCCGGCGCTTGCCGTGCACGATCTCGTTGATCCGGCGAGGGGGCACACCGATGGAGACCGCAAGGCGATGCTGGGTGACGTCGAGGGGCACGAGGAACTCCTCTAGGAGCACCTCACCGGGGTGGATTGGAGCGATGTCTGCCATGGCGTTCCTCCCTTCAGTGGTAGTCGACGATCTCGACGTGCTCGGGACCGGCGGTGGTCCACACGAAGCAGATTCGCCACTGGTCGTTGATCCGGATGCTGTGCTGCCCAGCTCGGTCGGCCTTGAGCGCCTCGAGTCGATTTCCCGGTGGGACCCGCAGATCCTCCAAGGTCTCGGCCGCGTCGAGCAAGACGAGCTTGCGCAGGGCGGTTCGCTCGATCCGCGGGTCGAGCTTGGCAGTCCTGCGGCGTGACCACAGTCGCTCGGTCGTGGTGTCCCGGAACGACCTGATCACCGCCCGAGCATAACGTGCCGCGTTATGCTCGGTCTAGCGCCAAGGAACGAAGGAGGTCCCTCCCGATAGCCCGCGCCAGGGTGAAGAGCGACCCCGACAAGCTCAGTGGGCGTGCTGGCCGCGCGAGTACTCCATGATCCAGCCGACCAGGCCGACGGTGCCGACGGCCAGGCCGAGCACGATCAGCCACCACCCGACGGCCAGGGACAGGAACGTGATCGCCGCGCCCGCCGCCGCGACCAGCGGCCACCAGCTGCCGGGGCTGAACACGCCCTGCTCGCCAGCGCCCTGCTCGACCTCCGCGTAGGGGTCGTCCTCCGGGCGCGGGTCGATCCGGCGGGCGACCAGCGCCAGGTAGGCGCCGATCATCAGCACCAGGCCGCCGACCAGCAGCAGCGCCGCGGTCCCGACCGACTCCCAGCCGCTCCACCAGCCGTAGGCGAACGCGACGAACACGAAGAACGGCGCGAGCAGCAGGAACAGCCTGGCTTCGAACTTCATCGCCGGTCACCGTCCTCGTTGTCGGCCGGGTAGTCGGGCGGCTCGTCGGGCGAGTCCACGATCGTGGCCGCGGACTCCTCGGGCTCGCCCTCGCCCGTCGCGACCCGCTCCTGGGCCAGCGCGACCTTGCCGCGCCGGTCCGCCTCCCAGTCCAGCGGACTGTCGGCGTCGGGCTGAACGTGGTCCATCGCCGCCACCTCGGGGTGGTGCAGGTCGAAGGCCGGCCGCTCCGAGCGGATCCGGGGCAGCGAGGTGAAGTTGTGCCGCGGCGGCGGGCACGACGTGGCCCACTCCAGCGAGTTCCCGTACCCCCACGGGTCGTCGACGGCCACCCGGGGTGCGCTGCGCGCCGTCCGGTAGACGTTCCACAGGAACGGCAGGGTGGACGCCGCCAGGAGGACCGACCCGACCGTCGACACCTGGTTCATCCAGGTGAACCCGTCCTCGGGCATGTAGTCGGGGTACCGGCGCGGCATGCCCATCACGCCGAGCCAGTGCTGGATCAGGAACGTCGCGTGGAAGCCGAAGAACAGCAGCCAGAAGTGCCACTTGCCGAGGGTTTCGTCGAGCATCTTCCCGGTGAACTTGGGCCACCAGAAGTAGAAGCCGGCGAACATCGCGAACACCACGGTCCCGAACACCACGTAGTGGAAGTGCCCGACCACGAAGTACGTGTCCGTCACATGGAAGTCCAGCGGCGGCGAGGCGAGGATGACGCCCGTCAGACCGCCGAACAGGAACGTCACCAGGAACCCGATCGACCAGAGCATCGGCGTCTCGAAGGTGAGCTTCCCGCGCCACATCGTGCCTATCCAGTTGAAGAACTTGACGCCGGTCGGCACCGCGATGAGCATCGTCATGAGCGCGAAGAACGGCAGCAGCACCGCGCCGGTCGCGTACATGTGGTGCGCCCAGACCGTGACGCTCAGCGCCGCGATCGCGATGGTCGCGTACACCAGGCCCTTGTAGCCGAAGATCGGCTTGCGGCTGAACACCGGCAGGATCTCGCTGACGATCCCGAAGAACGGCAGCGCGATGATGTAGACCTCGGGGTGCCCGAAGAACCAGAACAGGTGCTGCCAGAGGATCGCCCCGCCGTTCTCCGGGTTGAACACCTGCGCACCGAGCCGCCGGTCCGCGCCCAGCGCGAACAGCGCCGAGGCCAGCGGCGGGAACGCCATCAGCACCAGCAGGGACGTCACCAGGGTGTTCCAGGTGAAGATCGGCATCCGGAACATCGTCATTCCGGGCGCGCGCATCGTGATGATCGTGGTGATGAAGTTCACCGCGCCGAAGATGGTGCCGAATCCCGCCAGCGCCAGGCCGAAGACCCACAGGTCTCCCCCTAGCCCGGGCGAGTACGCCGTCGTCGAAAGGGGTGTGTAGGCGAACCAGCCGAACGACGCCGCGCCCTGCGGGGTGAGGAAGCCGCCGACGGCGATCAGCCCGCCGAACAGGTACAGCCAGTACGACAGCATGTTCAGCCGCGGGAAGGCGACGTCCGGCGCACCGATCTGCAGCGGCATGATGATGTTCGCGAACCCCGCGAACAGCGGCGTCGCGAACAGCAGCAGCATGATCGTGCCGTGCATCGTGAAGAGCTGGTTGTACTGCTCCTTGCTCTGCAGCACCTGCATGCCCGGCTCGAACAGCTCGGCCCGGATGAGCAGCGCCATGATCCCGGCGATGCCGAAGAAGATGAACGACGAGATCAGGTACAGGTAGCCGACGGTCTTGTGGTCGGTGGAGGTGATCCACCGCACGACGGCGTTGCCCGGCTTGCGTTCCCGTGTCCCGACGATGCCCGGGAGGTCGGTCTGCGCGGCCATCAGTCCTCCCCTGCCGGCGGCGTGTTGTCTACCCTGGTGCTGTACTGCCGGTCGAGCTCGGGGCCGAGGCGCCCGGTCTGGCCGGCCGCGCGAAGGTCGGCGATGTGGGCGTCGTACTCGGCGCGGGAGACCACCGCCACGTTGAAGAGCATCCCGGAGTGGTGCTCGCCGCAGAACTCGGCGCACTTGCCGGCGTAGACGCCCTCGCGGGTGGGCACCACCTGGAACGTGTTCACCTGACCAGGGAAGACGTCCTTCTTGTACAGGAACGCCGGCACCCAGAAGGAGTGGATGACGTCGCGGGACGCGAGGTGGAACTCGACCCGCTCGTCCACCGGCAGGTACAGGGTCGGCAGCAGTTCGGGGTTGCCCGGGGCGCCGACGTCGATCAGGTGCACCCCGGTGTCCCAGACGTCGTCGTCGATGTAGTTGAAGTCCCAGCTCCACTGCTTGCCGTAGACCTCGACCACCAGGTCGGGCTCCTCGCTGACGTCCTCGATCGCCGTGATGTCCCGGGCGGTGTAGATGTACAGCACCCCGATCATCAGGATCGGCAGCACGATGTACATCACCTCGAGCGGGACGTGGTACCGGATCTGCACCGGCAGGACGTCGTCGTCCTTGCGCTTCCGGTAGACGGCCACCGCCCAGATGATCAGGCCCCAGACGATGACGCCGACGATGATGGCCGCGATCCACGAGCCGGTCCACAGGCTCGTGATCCGCTCGGTCATGTTGGTCACTTCGCCGTCGGAGTACCCGGGCAGCCAGCCTCGGCTGACCTCCTCGGTCGAGCAGCCGGCCAGCCCGAGCGCGACGGCGGAGCCGAGCACCGCGGACCGAACTGGGTGCCGGCGACGATGTTGCGCGTCCACTCAGGGCCTTTCTGGGCTCCGTTCCCGGCGGCCGCGAGGCGTCGAGCGCGCGGCTCATCTGGGACTTTGGTCCTTGTTGCGCCAAGCGTACCCCGCACAGACCGATCTTCGTCGAGGGAGCCACGCCGCTACGGTGAACCAGTGCAGAACGCCCGCGTATTCCTCGACGCCGGCGGCCGCGCGCCCGTGCACCCCGCGGCGCAGCAGGCCTACGTGGTCGCGCTCGCCGAGGGCTGGGCGGATCCGCGACGGCTGCACTCCGAGGCACGGCAGGCCCGCGTGCTGCTGGACGCCGCCCGGGAGGTGCTCGCGGAGGGCCTGGGCGCGCGGCCGAGCGACATCCGGCTGACGCCGAGCCACACCGCCGGGCTGCATGCGGCCGTCCTGTCGGTAGGTCGGGCCCGGCACCGGGTCGGACGCCGGGTGATCGCCTCCGCGGTCGAGCGCGCCGCGGTGCTGGCCGCGGCGGGCCACCTGGGCGACGTCGTGACGGTCCCGGTCGACGACGAGGGCCGGGTGGACCTGGACGACTGGTTCGAGGCCATGGGCCCGGACGTCCTGGTGGCGGCCCTGCAGCACGCTAACGGCGAGGTGGGCACCGTCCAGCCCGTCGGGGCGGCCTGGGAGGCCGCGCACGCCGCCCAGGTGCCGCTGCTGGTCGACGCCGGCGCGAGCGTCGGGCACGCGCCGCTCCCGACGGCCTGGGACGTGCTCGCCGCCGACCCGGGCGACTGGGGCGGCCCGGCCGGGGTGGGCGTCGTGGCCGTGCGCTCGTACGTCCGGACGGCCGCGGTGGGACCCGAGGACGACGACCCATGGGCGCCCGGGGGCGTCAGCGTGCCGGCGGCCGTCGGGGCCGCGGCGGCCCTGCGCGCGGCGCTCGCCGACCGGGAGGCGGAGGGCAAGCGGCGGCGCGCGCTGGTCGAACGGATCCGGGCGGCGGCCGCCGCGATCCCTGACGTGCAGGTGGTGGGCGACCCCGACGACCGGCTGCCGCACGTGGTGACCTTCTCGTGCCTCTACGTGGACGGCGAGGCGCTCGTGACCGAGCTCGACCGGCGGGGATTCGCGATCGGGTCGGGCTCCGCATGCACCTCGGCCACGCTGCGGCCGAGCCACGTGCTCGCGGCAATGGGCGTGCTCACCCAGGGGAACGTCCGGCTCGCCCTTGCGACCACGGTGACCGACGACGACGTCGCCCGCTTCCTCGCCGAGCTGCCCGACGCGGTGGCGACGGTGCGGCGGATGGCCGGGGTCGAGGGGCTGTGACCGGCGAGCGCGGGCAGGGGGCGCAGCGGGATCCCGAGGCGCGCGACCACCTGGCACCGCGGGATCCCGACGAGGTGGGCGACCACCTGGCGCAGCGGGATCCCGAGGCGCGCGACCACCTGGCGCGACGGGACGACGGGCGGCGCGACGAGGAGCGGCGGCGACTGGACGACCCCGCGCGCGTGCGCGTCCCGGGGGTCGTCGACGCGCGGGGTCTGCGCTGCCCCGCGCCGATCATCCTGCTGGCCCGGGTCGCGCGGGACGCCGCCGAGGGCGAGGTCGAGGTGTGGTGGACGGATCCCGCGGCGCGGACCGACATCGCGGCGTGGGCGCGGATGCGCGGGCACGAGGTGCTCGGTACGGAGCCGCTGGTGGGAGGCGCCGGCGGCGCGTCCGGCCGGGCGACCGACGGCGCGACGTCGTCGTCGGACCGGGCGGCCAGCCGCACGTCGTCGTCGGACGAACCTGCCTACGCCACGAGGGTCAGACTCACGCTGAAAGCCGACCCGGCGTGATCCCTGCGCCCCGTTCCCGCCGACCGCCTAGATCCACTCGGATCGCGCGCGTCGGAAGCCCGCGGTCAGCGCCCTAGTAGGCGATCTGCGCATAGCGCGCGGGCTACGCACGGCCCGTGCCGCTGGAGAGCGGGGTGGATCAGGCGAACGAGCCCCCGCAGGCACACGAGCTGCCCGCGTTCGGGTTGTCGATCGTGAAGCCCTGCCGCTCGATGGTGTCGGCGAAGTCGATCGAGGCGCCGTCCAGGTAGGGGACGCTCATCTTGTCCACGACCACCTCGACGCCGTCGTAGTCCCGGATCGCGTCGCCGTCGAGCACGCGCTCGTCGAAGTAGAGCTGGTAGATCAGGCCCGAGCAACCGCCCGGCTGGACTGCGACGCGCAGCCTCAGGTCGTCGCGGCCCTCCTGCTCCAGGAGCGCGCGGACCTTAGCGGCGGCGACGTCGCTGAGCACGACGCCGTGCGCTGCGGACTGGGTGGTCTCGGTCATCTGCGAATCTCCATGATCGAAGCGGTGTGCCGGGTCGGTGCGGGCGCTACAGGTGCCAACGACACCCTTTGCGCCGGTGTTCCCCGGTACATCAAGCGTACGACGTGTCGCCTAGGACCTCGCACCCGGCTCCCCAGGCCACGCAACTCAGCGGGACCAGGTCCGCGCGACCCGCGCGGTGCGCGCCTCAAGGGTCCCGGCGGGGTCGGCCAGCGAAGCCTCGACCTGGGCCGGTCGCTCGGCCACCGCGTACACCCCCGAGATCCCGGCCGCGGACCACTCCCGGCGGCCCAGGTCGGCCTGCCCGGCGACCACGACCACCGGCTTCCCGTCGGCCAGCCCCTGCGCAGCGACTGCCGCCACCACCTTGCCGTGCAGTGACTGCCAGTCGAACCGCCCCTCCCCGGTGACCAGCAGATCGGCGCCCGCGGCCGCCTGCGGCAGTCCGACCGCGTCGGCCACCACCTGCGACCCCGGCAGCAGCCGGGCGCCCAGGGCCGCGAGCCCGAAGCCCAGACCACCAGCGGCCCCGGCCCCCGGCAGCCGCGCCAGCACCCGGGCGTCGGGGACCTCGCCCAGCGACAGTCCGGGCACGTTTCGCTGCATGCTGCCGGGCGCGAGGGTCTGCCCGACGGCGTGCACGAAGTTGCCGAGGGCGCGTTCCAGGGCCTGCGCCTGCTCCGGGGTCGCCCCCTTCTGCGCCGCGAACCCCGCGCTCGCGCCGCGCAGACCCAGCAGCGGCACGTCCACGTCCACCGCCGCGATCAGGTCCACCGAACCCAGGCGGTCGCGCAGGGCGGCCAGCCCGGCCAGGTCGGCGGAGGTCATCGCCTCCAGGGCGCCGCCGCCCGAGCGCAGCACGCCCGCGCGCAGCCCCAGACCGGCCAGCATCCCGGCGCCGCCGTCGTTGGTCGACGACCCGCCCAGCCCGATCACGATCCGGCTCGCGCCCGCCTCGAGCGCCGCACCGATCAGCTCGCCGACGCCGAACGACGTGGTCCGAGTCGGATCGCGCCGCCCGGCGGGCACCAGGTCGAGCCCGATCGCCTGCGCGGACTCCAGGTAGACGACGGTCCCGCCGGACGTCGGCGTCACGAGGAGCACCGCCGGGCTGGGCTCACCGAGCGGCCCCTCGACGGTCACCGGCACCAGGTCGCCGCCGAGGGCGGCGTGCACGATCTGGCAGAACCCCGGGCCGCCGTCGGACAGCGGAAGCGTCGTCACCTCGTCCTGCGGTGCCCCCCGCGACCAGCCCGCGGCCATCGCCTCGGCGGCCTGCCCGGCGGTCAGGGTGCCCCCGAAGCCATCCGGGGCGATGAGCACTCGCATCACGCCATCCTGCCGTGCCGCGTCAAGCCCACCGCAACCCGAGCGCGCAGGGCAGGCCGCGCGACGGCGTCGTCGTCGTCCGATTCGCACCCCTGTGCGAGAATCCGCGAATGAGCGTGACCGCACCCGGGTTCGCCGAACCGGCGCCGTCTGCCCTGATGCTCCTGCGCGGCGAGGACCTCGAATCCGAGCGTGGCGTGGAGTGCCCGGGCGAGCTTCCCGCGGCGAGCGACCCCAACCTGGTGGCCCGCGCCAAGGCGGCCCGGGCGGCCCTTGGGGACACGACGTTCGTGCTCGGCCACCACTACCAGCGCGACGAGGTGATCGCGTTCGCGGACGTCACCGGCGACTCGTTCCGGCTGGCCCGCGAGGCCGCCGCCCGCCCGGAGGCGCAGTACATCATCTTCTGCGGCGTGCACTTCATGGCCGAGTCGGCCGACATCCTCACCGGCCCGGACCAGCAGGTGCTGCTCCCGGACCTCGCCGCGGGCTGCTCGATGGCGGACATGGCGGCGATCGACCAGGTCGAGGAGTGCTGGGAGGTGCTGGCGGAGGCGGGGGTCGCCGAACGGACCGTCCCCGTCACGTACATGAACTCCGCCGCCTCGATCAAGGCGTTCACCGGCCGGCACGGCGGGACGGTGTGCACGTCGTCCAACGCGCAGGTCGCGCTGCGCTGGGCGTTCGACAAGGTCGGCGGCCCGGACGGGAACGGCAAGGTCCTGTTCCTGCCCGACCAGCACCTGGGCCGCAACACGGCGGTGCTCCAGCTCGGGATCCCGCTGGACGAGTGCGTCGTCTTCGACCCGCGCAAGCCCGGCGGCGGCCTGACCACCCAGCAGCTCGCCGACGCCCGGATGATCCTGTGGCGCGGGCACTGCTCGGTGCACGGCCGCTTCACGCTGCGCAACGTCACCGACATCCGCGCACGGGTGCCGGACGTCACCGTCCTGGTGCACCCGGAGTGCACGCACGACGTCGTGGTTGCGGCGGACATGGTCGGCTCCACCGAGTACATCGTGAGGGCGCTCGACGCCGCGCCGGCCGGCTCGGCGTGGGCGCTGGGCACCGAGCTGAACCTGGTGCGCCGGCTCGCCGCCGCCCACCCCGACAAGCAGGTGCACTACCTCGACACGACCGTGTGCTTCTGCTCCACGATGAACCGGATCGACCTGCCGCACCTGGTCTGGACGATGGAGTCCCTCGTGGCGGGACGCGTGGTGAACCGCATCGTGGTGGACGACGAAGACGCCCACTGGGCCCGGGTGGCCCTCGACCAGATGCTGGCGCTACCGGGGGTCTAGCGATGGGAACGGTCGGCCCGCTGCGCGTGGGCATCTTCGTGTTCGACGACGCCGAGGAGTTGGACGTCGCCGGGCCGTACGAGGTCCTGACCTCGTGGACCCAGCACAGCGCTCTGCGGCCGGAGGTGCTGACCTTCTCCTCCGACGGCCTCGGCGTGCGCCTGGCCAAGGGGCTGCGGATAGTGCCGGACCGCGGTCGAGACGACGTCGGGCCGCTGCACGTCCTGGTGTACCCGGGCGGCTACGGCACCCGCCGGCTGATGGGCGACGCCGACCACCTGGCGTGGGTACGCGGGCTGCGGGCAACCACCCCGCTGATGACCAGCGTGTGCACCGGCGCGCTGGTGTACGCGGCCGCCGGGCTGCTCGCCGGGCGGCCAGCCACCACGCACTGGGAGGCCCTGGACCTGCTCGCGCAGACCGACCCGAGCGTGCTGATCGACACCGAGGCCAGATTCGTGGACGACGGCGACGTCGTCACCTCGGCGGGGGTGTCGGCGGGGATCGACATGGCGCTGCACCTGATCGCCCGGCTGGAGTCGCCCGAGACGGCCGCGCGGGTCCGCCGGGCCATCCAGTACGACCCCGCTCCCCCGGTCTGACGATGAGCCGCCAGCTCCAGCTGCTCCGCGCGGTCACGCGTCCCCGCCGGACGATCCCCGGCCAGAGCCTGCTGGACCCGTCGGTCACCCGGATGCGGGTCCGGCCCGGTGACCTGGACATGTACCTGCACGTCAACAACGGCGTGTACCTGCGGATGATGGACGTGGCCCGGACCAACCTGATCGCCGACCTCGGCGTCTTCCCGGCCCTGCGCGAGCGCACCTGGTACCCGGTGGTCGCGGCGTCGACCGTGAGCTACCGGCGCTCGCTGCGGCTCCTCGACCGGTTCACGATCACCACCCGGGTGCTCGGCTGGGACCCGCGGGTGGTCTACCTGGAGCAGGTGTTCACCCGCGGCGACGAGCTGATCGCCCGCGCCCTGGTGGCCGGGCGCTTCCTCGCCAAGTCGGGTGACCGGATCCCCGCACCCGACGTCGCCGCCCTGATGGGCGCCGAGCCGAAGAGCCCAACCCTGCCCGACGACGTCGCCGCCTGGGCCCGGGCGGTCGGAGTCGCCCACAGGGAGGGCTGAAGTCCGGTACGGTCCGCGCTGTGAGTGCGACCACCAGCCCGATCGTCGAGACCCCCGCGGGCGTCCCCGCAGACGCCGGAAGACGCCTGACGGGCGCCGACGGTCTGCGCGCCTTCGCCGCGCTCTGGGTGGTGTTCTCCCACCTGTTCCAGCGGCTCCTGCTGCCGGCGCAGGACCCGTGGCTCCAGGACTTCCAGGTGCTGATGATGAAGGGCGCCTTCGGGGTCAGCATCTTCTTCGTGCTCTCCGGGATGCTGCTCAGCTTTCCGTTCTGGAAGGCGTACCTGACCGGTGCGCCGCGACCGCGGATCGGCCGCTACGTGCGCCGCCGGGTGGCCCGGATCGTGCCCGGCTTCTACGCGAGCCTTGGCGTGAGCTTCGTCGTCGGGCTCGTGCTCTTCCCGGACGCACCGCACCGCCTCTGGCGGCTGATCTCGGGACTCACGTTCACCTCCGGGTTCCACTACGTGACGTTCTTCCCGGTGGAGAGCAACGGGCCGCTCTGGTCGATCGGGCTCGAGGTGGTCAGTTACGTGCTCATGCCGCTGGCCATGTGGGGCCTCTTCGCGCTGCGCCGGCGGCGCCCGGCGATCGGTCTCGGCTACTGGCTGGGCACCTTCGCGCTGGTCATCGCGGTCAACCAGTGGATCGTCACCACGTTCACGACGGACCAGGTCGGCAAGGGCTGGCAGTACGGCATGGTCGGGGGTGCCAAGGAGTGGATGCCGGGCTACAACCCGATCGGCTTCTTCGGCCACTTCGCGATCGGGGTGCTGGCCGCGGCCCTGATCACCGTCTGGCAGGTGCACCACGCAGGTGCGCGGCTGCGGCGGTTCGACGTGCTGGCCGGCGGGGCGCTGGTCGGCGCGGTGGGCGTGGTCTGGTCCGTGCGGTTCCCGCCCGAGCCGGACGCGTCGGCGAACTTCCAGGGCCAGCCGTACATGTTCCCGGTGTTCGCCACGCTGATCGGGCTGCTGCTGGTCGGCCTCGCCTATTCGACGGTCCTGGGGCGGATCGTGGACAACCGGTTCGCCCGCTACACCGCCAAGGTCTCGTTCGGGATCTACATCTGGCACTACCTGCTGCTGCACCTGGTCTCGGCTGTCACTGGGGGCGAGTTCGAGTACTTCGGGATCGCCGACCCGTGGCGACACGCCGCGATCTCCGCGGTGGTGCTGGTGCTCACCTACGCGGTCGCCAGCGCGTCCTGGTTCTGGCTGGAGAAGCCGATCCTGGACTCGCGGTGGGCCAACGGCGGGCAGTTCCGCGGGCAGGCGCGCACGGAGCCGCGCGCCACGGAGACCTCGGTTACGACGGTCAGCCCAGGCGGCTGAACCTCCCGGTCAGCCCAGGCGGCTGAGCAGCAGCGCCTCGGCGAGCACCACCTTCTCGAGCTCGCCCAGGTGCACGGACTCGTTCTCGCTGTGCGCCCGGGAGTCCGGGTCCTCCACGCCGGTGACCAGGACGGTCGCGCCGGGGAAGACCTCGATGAAGTCGGCGACCAGCGGGATCGAGCCGCCGAGGCCGACGTCGACCGCGGGCGTCCCCCACGCGTCGGCGAACGCGCCGCGCGCCACCCGCACCAGCGGGGTGTCCGCGGCGGCCTGCCAGGGCCGGCCCTGGTCGCCGTCGTGCACCGTGACGTGGGCGCCGAACGGCGCGTGGCCGATCAGGTGCTCCCGCAGGGCGGCGGCCGCGTCGGCGGGGTCCTGACCTGGGGCGATGCGCAGCGAGAGCTTGGCCCGCGCCCGCGGCGCGATGGTGTTCGACGCGTGCTCCACGCTGGCGGCGTCGATCCCGATCACGGACAGGGCGGGCTTGGTCCACAGCCGCCCGGTGAGCGACCCCGCCCCGGCCAGCCGCACGCCGGGCAGCACCGAGGCGTCCGCCCGGAAATCGGCCTCGGCGTAGTCCACCGCCGGCTCGGGTGCCTCGGAGAGCCCGGCGACGGCCACGTTGCCCTCGTCGTCGTGCAGGGTGGCGATCAGGCGAGCGAGCAGGGTCGGGGCGTCCAGGATCGGTCCGCCGAACATGCCCGAGTGCACCGCGTGGTCGAGCACCGCGACCTCGACGGTGCAGTCCACCAGGCCGCGCAGGCTGGTGGTCAGCGCCGGGACGCCGACCTTCCAGTTCACGGCATCGGCGAGCACCACGAGGTCGGCGGCGAGCAGGTCCCGGTGCTCGCGCAGGAAGTCGACGAACGTGGGCGAGCCCACCTCCTCCTCGCCCTCGACGAACACGGTGACGCCGACGGCGAGGTCGTCGCCAAGGGCCCGGAGCGCGCCGACGTGGGCGACGATCCCGGCCTTGTCGTCGGCCGACCCGCGCCCGAACATGCGGCCGTCGCGCTCGGTGGGCTCGAACGGCGGGGTGTCCCAGCCCTCGTCCGGGCCGGGCGGCTGCACGTCGTGGTGGGCGTAGAGCAGCACGGTCGGCGCGCCTGGTGGGGCGGCACGACGCCCGACGACGGCGGGTCGGCTCACCAGTCCGTCCACGCGGGTGGTGGTGAGGATGCGCACGTCGGGCAGGCCCGCGCCGCGCAGCAGGTCGGCCACGGCCTCCGCGCCGCGCTGCACCTCCGCGGGGTCGAACGCCGGGTTGGAGATGCCGGCGATCCGAACCAGGGCGGCCAGGTCCTCGCGCGCGGCCGGGAAGCCGGCGACGACGCGGGCGCGCAAGGCGGCGACGTCCGGGGAGTCGGGGGTGGGCTCGGCGGCGGGGAGTGGTGTGGGGTTCACGGGCCTAAACGCTACTCGCGGGTCGACTACCCTGAGCACGTGCCCCCCCGTGACCGAACCCCCGACGACCCTGCCGCCGAATCGGCGTCCGACCGCGCCGCGGCACCCGCCCGCAAGGGTCGACCCACGCCGAAGCGCAGGGAGGCGGAGCAGGCACGCCGTCGTCCGCTCGTCCCGGACCGGGCCACCGACCGGAAGACGCAGAAGGCGCAGACGAAGATCCGGCGCGAGCGCGAGTACCAGGCGATGATGACCGGCGACGACCGCCACCTGCCGCTGCGCGACAAGGGGCCGGTCCGCCGGTACGCCCGCGACTACGTCGATGCGCGGCACAACCCCGGCGAGTACTTCCTGCCGGTGTCCCTGGTGATCGTGATCCTCACCTTCTTCACCGCGGGCAGCCCCGCGCTAGGGCTCGCCCTGATCGGGCTGCTCTACCTGGTGGTCTTCATCACCGTCGGCGACGCGATCGTGCTCGGCAACCGGCTGCGCAAGCGCCTGATCGCCAAGTTCGG
>CAYGGX010000002.1:65701-86886 GCA_964349585.1 uncultured Actinotalea sp. | reverse complement strand
GGGTGCGCCCCCCGGTGCTCTCGAGTGTCGGCATTTGTGGCTCCTCTGCGTTCTTGACGGTCTGCGGGGCGGGGTGGCGCGGCCGGGCGGACCCGGCCGCGCCACCCGACCTCAGCCGCCGACGTTCGTCGGGTCGGCCTTCGTGGCGAACGTGTCGTTGAACAGGGTGGCCAGCGCGTCGTCGATCAGCGCCTGGGTCGAGACGTCGCCGGACTCCACGAAGATCGGCCCGACCACCTCGAGCACCGCGCGCTGCTTCTCGCCGGGCGCCACGTCAAGGTCGATGACGGTGCGCTCGATGATCACCTTCTCCGCGATCGCGAGGTCGATCCCGGCCACCTCGGCGAGGATCGCCGCCGTCTCCTCCGGGTTGTCCAGCGCCCACTGCCGCGCCCGCTCGTATGCGTCGAGCACCAGCTGGGCGAGGTCGGGGGAGTCGGTGATGAACTGCTCGGTGGCGTTCAGGAACCCGTAGGTGTTGAAGTCGATGTTCCGGTAGATCAGCTGCGAGCCCGAGTTCACCTCGCTGTCGGCCATGATCGGGTCCAGGCCGGCCCACGCGTCGACCGAGCCGTTCTCGAGCGCCACCCGGCCGTCGGCGTGCTGCAGGTTCTGCACCTCGACGTCCGCGAGCGCCACGCCGTGCTCCTCCAGGCTCTGCAGCAGGAAGAAGTACGGGTCGGTGCCCTTGGTGGCGGCCACCGAACGACCGGCCAGGTCCGCCACGGAAGTGATGTCGGAACCGGCAGGCACGACGATCGCGGCCCACTCGGGCTGGGTGTAGATGCCGATCGTCTGGATCGGCGAGCCGTTCGCGCGGGCGAGCAGCGCGGCGGACCCGGCGGTGGAGCCGACATCGACGGCCCCGGCCCGCAGGGCCTCGTTCGCCTTGTTCGACCCGGCGGACTGCACCCAGGTGACTGCGACGTCGTCGCCGAGGGTCTCCTCGAGCCAGCCCTGCTCCTTGATGATCAGGCTGAGCGGGTTGTAGGTGGCGAAGTCGAGGGTCAGCGTGTCGCTGCTCCAACCGCCCTCGGTGGTCGTGCTACCCGAGGCGTCCCTGGCCGTTGCGGTGCCCTCACCGGCGACGCAGCCGCTCAGCATCAGGGCAACGGCGGCGGCTGTCGCGGTGACGGGCAGGATGCGGTTCTTCATCAGGTACCTCTCGTGGTGCGGCCGGCGCCGTCGGTCGACGGGCCGGGGGTCTCAGATGGTGTGGTGGGCATCGGGGTCGTGCTCGGCGTGGTGGCTCGGCACGCCGAGCCCGTCGAGCAGTCGGGCCCGCAGCAGCGCCAGGTCGGCGTCGCCGCGGTCCCGCGGACGGCTGCCGGGTACGGTGAGCACCGTCCGCACGGTGCTCGGCTCGTCGCGTCCGGCGCCCTCGGGGCGGCCGAGGAGGACGACGCGGTCGGCCAGGTACAGGGCCTCGTCGACGTCGTGGGTCACCAGCAGGACCGTCGCCGGCTCGGCGGCGTGCACGTCGAGGAGCAGGTCCTGCATGCGCAGCCGGGTCAGCGCGTCGAGCGCGCCGAAGGGCTCGTCCAGAACGAGGACGCCCGGGTTGCGGGCCAGCGCCCGGGCGAGGGATGCGCGCTGAGCCATGCCGCCCGACACCTGTCGCGGGCGCAGGTCGGCGCAACCGCCTAGGCCGACCAGGTCGATCAGCTCGCGCACCCGGCTGGCGCCTGCGGCCCGCCCGGTCCCCCTGGGCAGGCCGAGGGCGACGTTCTGGGCGAGGGTGCGCCAGGGGAGCAGGCGGGGCTCCTGGAAGGCGACGGCGCACCGGAGGTCGACGCCGGTGACCCTCGATCGGTCGATGAGGACCTGACCGGTCGTGGGGGCGTCGAGTCCGCAGACTTCGCGCAGCAGGGTGGACTTGCCGCAGCCCGAGGGGCCGAGGAGTGCGACGATCTCGCCGGCCTCGACCTCGAGCTCGATCCCGGCGAGCACGGGCGTGGTCCGACCTCGGCTGGTGAAGGTCCGACCGACGCCGCGCAGGGACACCGGGTGGGCCGGATGGGAGCGGACCGGAGTGACAGTGGTCAGTGCCATGGGTTCCTCAGGGGCGGGCGCCGGTCGGTCGGCGGCATCCGCGAGGAGTGCCAGTCGCCGGCGCGAGCGATTAGGGCTCGGGGTTTGCGCGCTGGCGACCCGGTCCGGTCAGGACCTGCTGATCACTGCGTGGAGCAGCTCAGTGGGCGCCAGCGCATGGCATACACATGCCACAGCCGGCGGGCATCATCGGCAGCGCCAGGACGTCGCGGAGACGTTCCATGGCGCAACCTCCTCCCGGGCAGACGTCTCGCTCTGCGAGACCGCGGCTCCCGGATGCCGGGAGCGATGTTCCGGAGGTTAGAACTGGTGGACGCCGGTTGGCAAGCGGGTCGGGCGGAACCGGCCACATGCCGAGACGTGCCGCCGACCGGGGGCGGGCTGCCCGCGCCCGCCTCAACGGCTCCGGGCGCGACCGGCGAGGGTGTTGAGCAGTGCCGCGCCGGTGGCGGCGTCATCGACCGTGACGACGAACACCCGCCCGCCGGTGCGCTCCACCTGGAGCGCGGCTCCCTTGCGCACGACGACGCCCGTGCGGCCACCGCGCCCGGTGCGCAGGCCCCAGCCGCCGAACTCCCGGAGCGGGCTGACCTGCACCTCCTCGGCGACTACCACCTCGTCCAGGAGCACTCGCACCCGGGGGCGACGCAGCACGGATCGCGCCGTCAGCCCGTTGTGGTCCACCGTGACGGTCCAACGGAAGAGGGCGGCGACGAGGATGCCGAGGACCGCCGTGATGGCTGCGACGAAGACCCACTCCTGGGTCAGCAGGCCGATCATCACGCCGAAGGCGAAGATGCCGCCGACGATGACCATCAGGCCCTCCTGCCCGACCTCCTGCACCCAGGTCGCGCGCTCGACGTCACCCAGGTCCAGGGTGGGGGCGCCGTCGGGCAGCGGATCGTCGGTCGGCTGGCGCCGATCCGCCGGGACGGCCCACGCCGCGAGCAGGGCGGCAGCGGTGCCGACTGCGAACGAGAAGGCCAGCGGTCCGTCGGCGGTTCCCACCTCGGTGGCGTCGCTCAGGCCACGCTGCATGTTCAGGTTTCCCAGCAGCACCGCGGACAGGAGTCCGGCGAACCACGCGGCCATGCCGGCGGCGAGGCGCCGGGTCAGCGCCTCGCGGCCCCAGAACCAGCCCACCGCCCACATTCCCACGCTGAAGAGCGTCACGATGACGACGTGCGAGACCACGTGCGGGCCGAAGGGCCCGAACCGGTCGGCCTCGCCGCCGGGGCCCCAGTGGATCGCGATCGGATCCGGCAGCTCGGAACGCCACGCGAGCGCCAGTGCGACCGCCGTCCCGACCAGCAGCGCGGGGGTACCGAGCGTGATCGCGGTGGTCGAGCGTCGGTGCGGAACGGGGGTTCGGGTGATGCTCGCGGACTTCATCGCAGGGCTTCCTTGACCAGGGCGAGGGTGGTGTCGGGGGTGAGGCCGGAGCTCTTGGCCAGAGCGGCGACCCTCGCCACGGCCTCGCGGAGCGCAGCCAGGTCCTGGGCCGCTCGCTCCGTCACGACCGCGCCGCGGCCCCTGCGCAGCTCGATGAGTCCCTCGTCGCGCAGGTCCTGGTAGGCGCGGAGAACCGTGTGCAGGTTGACGTCGAGGGACTCGGCGAGGTCGCGGGCCGAGGGAAGCCGCTGCCCCGGCGAGAGCTCACCCCGGATGGCCGCCGTGCGCACCTGGTCCGCCAGCTGGCTGAACAGCGGCTGACTCGCGCCGGGGTCGATCCGGAAGAGCATGACCAGATGATAGTTGTTTGAGTACAACTAGAACAAGGACGTCCGCCCATGCGACCCGGCCCCGCCGGGCAACCGTCACCGGTCGACCGAGCGGGCGTCGGCGGGTGATCGTCAGTCCAGAAGCGCTTCGACCTTCGCCCGAAGGTCGGCGGGCCGGATCCAGCCGGCCTCGACGTCGACCTCGCCCGCTCGGTTCACGAGGATGTGCGACGGGGTGGCGGCGACCCCGAAGCGCTGCCAGATCGAGCCGTCGTCGTCGACCAGGTGGGTCAGCGCCTCGGTACCGGTGTCCGCGACGAAGGTCTGCATCTCCTCGACGGTGCCGAGGCCCGCGACTCCGAAGAAGTTGACCTCGCCATCGAACTCGGCGGCCACCTCGGCGAGGAGCGGTCCCTCGGCCTGGCAGATCGTGCACCACGGCGCCCAGAACCACAGGACCAGCGGCGGGTCGAGGCTCGAGCTCTCGAACACCTCGCCGTCGAGCGTCGTGGCCGTGAAGGCCGCACTCTCGGGCTCGGCGGGTGCCTGCGTGGCAAGCCCGGCGACGGGGCTGGCCTCGCCCGGCTCGGGGGCGGTCGCCGGGGCGCACGCCGCGGCCAGGGTCGTGGCGGCGAGCACGAGCACGAGGCGGATGCGATTCGAGCCCCACCTGCGTACGGGCCTGACGTCCTCGTGCATGGCTCCTCCTGGGGCTACGGCGGGTGATCAGATGTAGATCGCCGGGTCCACGAGTGGGTGCTCGACTACCCGTGCGCGAGGTCGGATCGCCGCCGGGACCCCGACCGCGACGCAACCGGCCGGCACATCCTTGGTCACCACGGCGTTCGCCCCGATCAGCGAACCGTCGCCGATCCAGACCGGCCCGAGAACCTTCGCGCCGGCGCCGACGACGATGTTGTCGCCGAGCGTCGGGTGGCGCTTCCCGCGGCGCATCGACTTGCCGCCCAGCGTCGAGCCGTGGAACAGCACGACGTCGTCGCCGATCAGGGTGGTCTCGCCGATCACCACTCCCATGCCGTGGTCGATGAACAGCCGCCGGCCGATCTGCGCGCCCGGGTGGATCTCGATCCCGGTCAGGAACCGGGCGAACTGGGAGAGCAGCCGGGCGGGCAGACGAAGCACCGGCTCGCGCCACATCCGGTGCGCCACCCGGTGCGCCCAGACCGCGTGCACGCCCGGGTAGCCCAGGGCGACCTCGGCCGCGCTGCGCGCTGCGGGGTCACGTCGTCGTGCCGTGTCGAGGTCCTCCCGGAGCACGGCCAGGAAGCGCAGCATGCGGTCCATGTCAGTCCATCAGGTCGGCGTAGAGGATCGACGACAGGTAGCGTTCGCCGAACGAGGGCACGATCACCACGATGAGCTTGCCGGCGTTCTCCGCGCGCTTGGCCACCTCGACCGCCGCGTGGATCGCGGCGCCGGAGGAGATGCCGACGAGCAGGCCCTCGCGCTTTGCGGTGTCGCGCGCCACCCGGACCGCGGTCTCCGCGTCCACGTCGATGACCTCGTCGTAGATGGTCGTGTCCAGGATCTCCGGCACGAAGTTGGCGCCGATGCCCTGGATCTTGTGCGGCCCGGGCGCCCCGCCGTTGAGGATCGGGGACTCGGCGGGCTCGACGGCGATGATCTGCACGCCGGGCTTGCGCTCCTTGAGCACCTGGCCGACGCCGGTGATCGTGCCACCGGTGCCGATCCCGGCCACGACGATGTCGACGGCGCCGTCGGTGTCGGCCCAGATCTCCTCGGCGGTCGTCGCCCGGTGGATCGCGGGGTTCGCCTCGTTGGCGAACTGTCGGGCCAGAACCGCCCCCGGGCGCTCGGCGGTGATCTGCTCGGCCCGGGTCACGGCGCCCTTCATCCCCTCGGA
This sequence comes from uncultured Actinotalea sp., assembly GCA_964349585.1. GTDB lineage: Bacteria > Actinomycetota > Actinomycetes > Actinomycetales > Cellulomonadaceae > Actinotalea. The sequence goes on along the minus strand of CAYGGX010000002.1, from coordinate 81,228 downwards.
CCCGGGGGTGAGGATGAGTTCCGCGCCGAAGGCACGCAGCAGCGCACGGCGCTCCTTCGACATGGTCTCGGGCATCGTGAGGACCACGTCGTAGCCGCGCGCGGCGCCGACCATCGCCAGCGCGATTCCCGTATTGCCGCTCGTCGCCTCGACCACCGTGCCGCCCGCGGGCAGCTCGCCGGAGGCCTCGGCGGCGTCGATGATCGAGACGCCGATCCGGTCCTTGACCGAGTTGGCGGGGTTGTAGAACTCGAGCTTGGCGACGACCGTCGCCTTGGCGCCCTCCGTCACGCGGTTCAGGCGGACGAGCGGGGTGTTGCCGATCAGCTGGGTGACGTCGTCGTGGATGCGGGCCATTGGGTTCCTCGTCTCGGGACAGGGTACGGATGGGCGCTGTCCCGTGAACCGCCTGCCACCCGGTGGAATTCCGGGCGCGCCGCTCACGGGACCGGGGCATGAGCGCTGGCGGCGGGCCTCCCGGTCAGGGGCGGGGGCGGAGCCGGCGCTCTAGCGACAGTGGCAGGTGACGCGGCAGGGCGTCGGACGGCTGCACGCGCGAGCGGTTCGGGGAGCGAGCCGGGTGCTCATCTCACGTCCTTCCGCTCGGGGCCGTCGGCGCGACCGTACCCGGTGCCCGAGCCGGGACGCAATCGTGGCTCGGGTCCAGGCGACGGTCGGATGTGGAGCGGGCGACGGGAATCGAACCCGCGTAGCCAGTTTGGAAGACTGGGGCTCTACCACTGAGCTACGCCCGCGAGCCGGATCGCTCCGGCGTGGGGGACTTTATCAAGGATGGCCGGGCGGCTGGCGACCGACCACCCGGGCGGGGCGACCGGTCTCCGGTCCGGGTCCGCCCGTGTGGGACCCGGCCGTCGCGCGGCAAGTACGCTTGCCCACGCACGGGATGTGGCGCAGCTTGGTAGCGCGTCCGCTTTGGGAGCGGAAGGTCGTGGGTTCGAATCCCGCCATCCCGACCCTCAGGGCGTCAGCGGCTGCGCCAGCGCCGACTCCAGCACGTCATCGTCCCCGGTCACGGTGAGCTGCTCCCGCGCGCTCGGCCTGCCCCAGAGCAGCAGGGCGAGGTGGCGGGCCCGCCCGCGCACCTCGACCGCGGGCGCTCCCTCGACGTCGGCGTCGAGCCGCCACGTCCGACCCGCGTCCGTCGCGACCAGCGCGATCCCGGCGGGCAGGTGGGCCATCCGCCCCAGGCGCACCTGGCGCGGCTGGAGCACCGTGACGACCTCGTCGACGGTGTCGGCCCAGACCGGTGCGCTCACACCCGGCGGGCCGAACCCGCCCGCCGTCCGAACGTCCCAGAGGTGGATGAGCGTCTCGTGCAGCTGTCGCCGGCGCCAGAACGAGACCGGACCATCCCCGTTCAGGGTCCACGCGACGCCGTCGGGGGGCAGCTCGGCCAGCGTATCGCGCAGCTCTTGGGCGCACTGCCGGTAGAAGGCCTCGACGTCGGGTGGGACCTCGAGGGCCGTCTCGGTCGTGTTCCGGGCCTTCGCGGCCGCCCAGTGGTGCACCTGGGCGAGGTGCACGACGACGTCGCGCACCCGCCAGTCCCCGCACCACGGCACCGGAGCCGCCGGGTCCACCCGCCGGACGATGTCCGCGAACCCGCTCTGGACGGCCGCCAGCCTGCCGAGGTAGTCGCGCACGGTCACATGATCGCGCACCTCGGTGCCATCCGTGGCCGAATTGACGCGGGGCGGCCCCCGGCGGCTGCCGGTAGGATCGTCAGGCCCGCATGCGTGCGCACCTCTGCGCTTTCGCCCCACCGCTCGCGAGCCCGCCCGAGTCACCCCGAGGAGATCACTGCTGTGAAGAGCGCCGTCGAGACCCTTGACGCCACGACCGTCAGGCTGACCGTCGAGGTGTCGCCCGACGAGCTCAAGCCGAGCATCGACCACGCCTACGAGCACATCGGCTCGGAGCTGGTCATCCCGGGGTTCCGGAAGGGGAAGGTGCCGCCGCGCATCCTGGACCAGCGGGTGGGTCGGGGGGCGATCATCGAGCACGCCGTCAACGACGCGATCCCCACCTTCTACCGCCGGGCCGTCACCGAGGCCGACCTGCGGCCGCTCGGCCAGCCCGAGATCGAGGTGACCGACATCGCCACGAGCCCGGACCCCGGCCTGACCTTCACCGCCCGGGTCGAGGTGCGTCCGACGATCGACCTCCCCGACCTGGCCGGCATCGAGCTGACCGTCGACGACATCGTGGTGACCGACGACGACGTCGACGAGCGCCTGGACGCGCTCCGGGAGCGGTTCGGCACCCTCGTCGGCGTGGACCGGCCGGCAGCCGAGGGCGACTTCGTGGTCCTCGACCTGCGCGCGACGATCGACGACGACGAGATCGACGCGGTGAGCGGGATCTCCTACCGGATCGGGTCGGGCGACCTGCTCGAGGGTCTCGACGAGGCGCTGACCGGGCTCTCGGCGGGGGAGACCACGACCTTCACGGCTCCGCTCGCCGGGGGCGAGCACGCCGGCAAGTCGGCCCACGTGACCGTGACCGCGACGTCCGTCAAGGAGCGCGACCTTCCGCCGGCCGACGACGACTTCGCCGAGCTGGCGAGCGAGTTCGACAAGCTGGACGAGCTCCGGGCCGATCTGCGCGAGCAGGTCGCCCGGGTCAAGGGCCAGAACCGCGCCGTGCAGGCGCGTGACGTGCTGCTGAACCGGCTCAAGGAGGGCCTCGAGGTGCCGGTGCCCCCGGGGGTGGTCGAGGCCGAGGTCAGCGCCCACCTGGAGTCCGAGGGCCGGACCGCCGACGACGAGCACCGCGCCGAGGTCGAGGCGGAGACCCGGGCATCGATCGGCGAGCAGATCCTGGTGGACGTGCTGGCGGAGCGGCTCGAGGTCCAGGTCGGCCAGGAGGAGCTCCTGGAGTACCTGGTGAACGCGTCCCGGCAGTACGGGATGGACCCCAACGAGTTCATCTCGACGATCGACGAGCGCGGGCAGATCCCGGCGATGGTCACCGAGGTGGCGCGGTCGAAGGCGATCGCCCTCGCCCTCCGGCGGGTCACGGTGGTCGACGCCGCGGGGCGCGCCGTCGACCTGTCGGAGTACATCGGGAGCGACCAACCGACTGTGACCACCACCGAGGTGGGCGGCGACGAGGCCTGAGGGCGGGCGAGCAGCACCCTCGGGCGTGCTGCGCCGACAGCGAAAACCGGCCCGGGCCGGGCGTGCCGCGACGGCGCGCCGCGTTACTGTCACAGACACCTGAGCGAGTCCCGAGGAGAGCTGTGAACGAGAGCCAAGCACCGTCCGTGCCGAGCGCCGCCCGCGGCGACGCGCCCAACATGGGCCTGAACGACCACATCTACAACCGGCTGCTGCGCGAGCGGATCATCTGGCTCGGCTCGGAGGTCCGCGACGAGAACGCGAATGCCATCTGTGCGCAGATGATGCTGCTCGCCGCCGAGGACCCGGACAAGGACATCTACCTGTACATCAACTCCCCGGGCGGCTCGATCACCGCGGGCATGGCGATCTACGACACGATGCAGTACATCCAGCCCGACGTCGCCACCGTCGTCGTCGGGATGGCTGCATCGATGGGTCAGTTCCTGCTCTCGTCCGGCGCCAAGGGCAAGCGGTACGCCACGCCCCACGCCCGGGTGATGATGCACCAGCCCTCGGGCGGCATCGGCGGGACGGCGACCGACGTCCGGATCAACGCCCAGCTGATCCTGCACATGAAGAAGGTGTTCGCGGAGCTGACGGCCGATCAGACCGGCAAGTCGATCGAGCAGATCACCGCCGACTCGGACCGCGACAGGTGGTTCACCGCCGAAGAGGCGAGAGAGTACGGCTTCGTCGACCACGTCGTCACCCACGCCGGCTCGGTCAGCGGCGGCGGCGGCACCACCGGCTCCTGATGCCGACCACTCAAATCCCGAGGAGCACCGTGACCAAGCACACCTTCAACCCCCGAGTGGCGACTCCCGGCGGGGTGGCCCTGCCCTACGGCGCGCCGTCGTCCCGCTACGTCCTGCCCCAGTTCGAGGAGCGCACCGCGTACGGCTTCAAGCGTCAGGACCCGTACACCAAGCTCTTCGAGGACCGGATCATCTTCCTCGGGGTCCAGGTCGACGACGCGTCCGCCGACGACGTGATGGCCCAGCTCCTGGTCCTGGAGAGCCAGGACCCGGACCGGGACATCACCCTGTACATCAACTCCCCGGGCGGCTCCTTCACGGCGCTGACCGCGATCTACGACACGATGCTGTACATCAAGCCGCAGATCGCGACCGTCTGCCTGGGGCAGGCCGCATCGGCGGCCGCGGTGCTGCTCGCGGCCGGGGCGCCCGGCAAGCGGCTCGCGCTGCCGAACGCCCGGGTGCTCATCCACCAGCCGGCGATCGAGGGCGGCGGCTACGCCCAGGCCTCCGACATCGAGATCCACGCCAACGAGCTGATCCGGATGCGCGAGTGGCTCGAGGCGACAATCGCCCACCACACGGGACAGACCGAGGAGCAGGTCCGCCAGGACATCGAGCGGGACAAGATCCTCACCGCCGAGCAGGCGCGTGACTACGGCCTGGTCGACCAGGTCCTGGAGAGCCGCAAGGGGGTTGTGATCTCCGCCCCCGATGCCGATAAGGACTGACAGGACACGCCGCGCGACGCCCGGTACTGACACCTCGGTGTGGGTGGTGTGCAATGGTGTGAGCGCACGGGCGCTCGTCAGGGAAGGAGGACGCGGTGGCTCGCATCGGTGACGGCGCGGACCTGCTGAAGTGCTCCTTCTGCGGGAAGAGCCAGAAGCAGGTCAAGAAGCTGATCGCGGGGCCCGGCGTCTACATCTGCGACGAGTGCATCGACCTGTGCAACGAGATCCTCGAGGAGGAGCTCGCGGAGGCCGCCGAGGTCGGCATGGTCGCGCTGCCCAAGCCGCGGGAGATCTTCGAGTTCCTCGAGCAGTACATCGTGGGCCAGGAGCCGGCGAAGCGGGCACTGGCCGTCGCCGTCTACAACCACTACAAGCGGATCCAGGCTGAGGACGCCCCCAGGTCGGAGGACGAGGACGTCGAGCTCGCCAAGTCGAACATCCTGCTGATCGGTCCGACGGGTTGCGGCAAGACGTACCTCGCGCAGACGCTCGCGAAGATGCTCAACGTCCCCTTCGCCATCGCGGACGCCACCGCGCTGACCGAGGCCGGCTACGTCGGCGAGGACGTCGAGAACATCCTGCTGAAGCTGATCCAGGCGGCCGAGTACGACGTGAAGAAGGCCGAGACCGGGATCATCTACATCGACGAGATCGACAAGATCGCCCGCAAGGCCGAGAACCCGTCGATCACCAGGGACGTCTCGGGTGAGGGCGTGCAGCAGGCGCTGCTGAAGATCCTCGAGGGCACGACGGCGTCCGTCCCGCCCCAGGGCGGGCGCAAGCACCCGCACCAGGAGTTCATCCAGATCGACACCACGAACGTGCTGTTCATCGTGGCCGGGGCGTTCGCGGGACTGGAGGACATCATCACCTCCCGCGCCGGTCGCCGGGGGATCGGATTCGGCGCTGCGATCCGCTCGCTGGACGACGACGACGTCTTCGGCGAGGTCATGCCGGAGGACCTGCTCAAGTACGGGCTGATCCCGGAGTTCATCGGTCGGGTGCCGGTCATCTCGACGGTGTCCCCGCTGGATCGCGACGCGCTCGTCCGGATCCTCACCGAGCCCCGAAACGCGCTGGTCAAGCAGTACCAGCGGATGTTCGAGATCGACGGCGTCGAGCTGGAGTTCGACGCCGACGCGATCGAGGCGGTCGCCGATCAAGCCCTGCTCCGCGGCACGGGTGCGCGGGGTCTGCGGGCCATCCTCGAGGAGGTCCTGCAGCAGGTCATGTTCGACGTCCCGAGCCGGGACGACGTCGCCCGCGTGGTGATCACCCGCGAGGCGGTCCTGGAGAACGTGAACCCGACGATCGTCCCGCGCTCGCCCAAGCGTCCCGCCCGGGAGAAGTCGGCCTGAGCGACCCGCGCGATCGGCCACCCGCCGGGGTGGCGCGCGGCTACGTCGTGGACCAGGGTGGATGAGCGGGCCTCTGCGCCCGCTCGGACCGACACGCCGTCGAGAGGTGCTCCATGAAGCTCGATTCGCTGAAGCCGTTGCTCCACCACCAGGGTCTGCTGACCACCGTGTGCCTCGACGTCACGCGGGCGGACGAGGCGGGTGATCGCGAGCTCCGGGCTCGGTGGAACGGGCTACGGCGGGAGCTGGAGCGCAAGGGGGCGCCGACGGGCACCCTCGATGCGATCGAGGACGTGGTGCTGCGGCCGACGCACGTGCCCGGCAACCACGGGCGCTACGTCGTCGCCTCCGGTGAGCGCGTCCTGTTCGACCGGATCCTCGCCGACGCGCCGGTCCGGGACGAGGCCTTTCACGACTCCTCGCCTTCGCTGCTCCCCGCGGTCCGCGCCGCCGACGAGGCCGTGCGCTACCTGCTGGTCGAGGTCGACCGGCAGGGGGCAGACCTGAGCTGGTCGGGAACCGACTCGCACGACCCCGACACCGAGCTCGACCAGGTCGACGGCGGGCACGACGTGCTGCACAAGGTCCGCGCCGGCGGCTGGTCGCACCGCCGGATGCAGTCCCGCGTGGAGGACTCCTGGGAACGCAACGCCGAGGCGGTGGCCGCCGAGCTCGAGCGCGCCGTCACGGCGCACCGGCCGGAGCTGGTGCTGGTCACGGGCGACGTCCGGGCTGTGGCACTGCTGCGGGAGGCCGTCGGCCATGCCACGGCCGAGCTCCTGGTGGAGGTGCCCGGCGGGTCGCGGGCCGACGGGGTGAACGAGGAGGCGTTCGCCGCGAAGGTCACCGAGGTGCTGGCGGCATTCCGGGCGCGCCGGCGCGAGGCGGTCGTCGACCGGATGCGCGAGGCGCTGGGCCGCGGCGGCGGCGCGGTGACCGAGCTTGGTGACGTGGTGGATGTGCTCCGCAGGGGGCAGGTCGACGAGCTCGTGATCGTGCGGAACGCCGCGGGCGACTCCGTCGCCCACCTCAACGAGCGGTCCCTCTGGGTCGGTCCGGACCCGATGCAGGTGGCCACGAACCGCGGCGACCTGGCCTCTCTGGGGGTCGCCGACGGCGACGCGCAGCAGCTCCGCGCCGACATCGCCGTGCTGCGGGCGGCCCTCGCGCAGGACGCCGGGTTCACGTTCGTGCTCGAGGGCAGCCTGGACCTCGTGGACGGCCTCGGCGCCCTGCTCCGCTGGACCGACGCCGCGACGCCGCACGACGGCGCGCCCGCCTACGGCCGCGGCCGCCAGCGGGGCGACCGGCGCTGACCGTCAGTCGCCGTAGAGGCGCTCCACCTCGTCCGCGAAGTCGGTGAGGACCCGGTCCCGCTTGACCTTCATCGACGGCGTCAGGTAGCCGTTGACCTCGGTGAACTCGGTGGTGAGCACGGCGAACTTGCGGATCGACTCGGCCCGCGAGACCGCCTCGTTGGCCCGGTTCACGGCCCGCTCGATGGCGGCGAGCACGGCGTGGCTCTTCGCGGCCGTGGTCACGTCCATCGCCGGCAGGCCGTGCCCGGCCAGCCAGCCCGGCAGCATCTCGGCGTCCAGGGTCACCAGCGCGCCGATGAAGGGCTTGCCGTCGCCGACGGCGACCACCTGGCTGATCAGGGGGTGACCGCGCAGCCGGTCCTCGAGCATCGCCGGGGCCACGTTCTTGCCGCCCGCGGTGACGATGATCTCCTTCTTGCGACCGGTGATCGTGAGGTAGCCGTCGTCGTCCATCGAGCCGAGGTCGCCGGTGCGGAACCACTCGCCGTCGAACGCCTCGGCCGTCGCGGCCGGGTTGTTGTGGTAGCCGCGGAACACGTGCGGACCCGCGATCTGGATCTCGCCGTCGTCGGCGATCCGGGCCCTCGTCCCGGCGAAGGGCGGGCCGACCGTGCCGATCTTGATCTTGCGGGGCCGGTTGACGGCCGTGGGCGCCGTCGTCTCGGTCAGGCCGTACCCCTCGAGCACCGTCAGGCCGAGGCCGCGGTAGAAGTGGCCGAGCCGGGCCCCGAGGGGCGCGCCGCCCGAGATCGCGAACTTCGCGGCGCCGCCGAGCGCGTTGCGGATCTTGTGCAGCACCAGCTTGTCGGCCAGGGCGTGCTGGGCGCGCAGCGCGGCCGACGGGCCGCCCTCGTCGTCCAGTGCCCGGGAGTAGACGATCGAGGTCTTCGCCGCCCAGCGGAACAGCTTGAGCTTGACCCCGCCCGCCGCCTTCTGCTCGGAGGAGTTGTAGACCTTCTCGAAGACCCGGGGCACCGAGAGGATGAATGTGGGGGAGAACCCGGCCAGGTCGGCGAGCAGGTTCTTGGTGTCGGGAGTGTGGCCCAGCACGGCGCCGGAGGGGATGCAGAGCACCTCGACGTAGCGCGCGAACACGTGCGCCAGCGGCATGAAGAGGAGCGTCCGGGACGTGGGCTGGGCCACCACGTCGGGCAGGTCGGCGACGCCCTCCAGGGTCAGGTGCACGAAGTTGCCGTGGGTCAGCTCGACGCCCTTGGGGTTCCCCGTGGTGCCGGACGTGTAGATGATCGTCGCCAGGTCGTCCAGGCCGGCCAGCTCGCTGCGCCGCTCGATCTCCGCGTCGTCGACGCGGTCGCCGTCCCGGGTGAGCTGCTCCACGGCGCCGTCGTCGATCACCAGCACCTTGCCCAGTGCGGGCAACTGGTCGCGGACCGACTCGGTGAGCGTCGCGTGCGCGGTCGTCTCCACGACGGCCAGGCGCACCTCGGAGTCGGCCAGGATCCACTGCACCTGCTCGGCCGACGACGTCTCGTACACGGGTACGGGGACGCCGCCGGCGGCCCAGATGGCGAAGTCGAACAGGGTCCACTCGTAGCGGGTCCGGCTCATGATCGACACCCGGTCGCCGGGCTCGATGCCGAGGGCCGCGAGGCCCTTCGCCACGGCGGTGACCTCGTCGACGAAGGATCGGGTGCTCAGCGCGGCCCACCGGCCGCCGAGCCCGACCTTCCGCTCGATGATCGTGCCCTCGGGATCGCGGTCCAGGCGGGCGGCAAGCAGGCCCGGGATGGACATGGTGGGATCGACGGTGATCATGCTGGGGGTGGCGGACTCGCGCACGGCGTCTCCATTGACGTCAGGTAACGGCCCGGGGGTGGGCCGATGAGTCGACGATAGCGCGGGTGCCGGCAACCCGGGGACGGGCTCAGTCCGCGCCGGTGGTGTCCACGTGCGTGGGATCGAGCACCCGGCGCAGGAAGGACTGGGTCCGCTCCTCACGGGGCGAGCCGAGCACCTGGTCGGGCGGGCCCTCCTCGAGGATGATCCCGTCGTCGAGGAAGATCACCCGGTCGCCGACCTCGCGGGCGAAGATCATCTCGTGGGTGACCACAAGCATCGTCATGCCCTCCTCGGCGAGCGTGCGCATCACAGAGAGCACCTCGCCGACCAGCTCCGGGTCGAGCGCCGAGGTGGGCTCGTCGAAGAGCATCAGTGCCGGGTCCATGCTCAGGGCCCGGGCGATCGCGACGCGCTGCTGCTGGCCGCCGGAGAGCTGGGCGGGCACGGAGTGCGCGCGGTCGGCGAGGCCGACGTGCTCGAGGTTCTTCATCGCGACGGCCTCGGCTTCGGCCTTGGAGCGGCGCAGCACCTGGCGCTGGGCGAGGGTGCAGTTCTCCAGCACGCTTCGGTGCGGGAACAGGTTGAACTGTTGGAACACCATGCCGACGTGCGTGCGCACCCGGTCGATGTCCACGTCCGGGTCCGTTACCTCGGTGCCGAGCACGTGGATGGTCCCCGCCGTGGGCTTCTCGAGCAGGTTCACGCAGCGGAGCAGGGTGGACTTGCCGGAGCCCGAGGCGCCGATGATGCACACGACCTCGCCCTGGCGGACCGTCAGGTCGATGCCGCGCAGCACCTCGCGTTCCCCGAAGGACTTGTGCAGGCCGGTGATCTCGACGACGAGCGCGGCGGAGGTCGGCTCGGTCATACGTGTCCCTTGTAGCCGGTGGTGCGCTCGAGCCAGCGGGTGACGCTGCTGAGCGGGATGGTGATGAGCAGGTAGCACAGGCCGACGACGACGACCGCTGTGAGCCCGCCGCCTGCCTGGTTGATCCCGTCACGGCCGAGCTTCGTGAGCTCGAGTTGGTCCCGAGTGAGCCCCAGACCGAAGACTAACGAGGTGTCCTTGAGCAGCAGCACGAGTTCGTTGGTCAACGGGGGAAGCACGATGCGGAAGGCCTGTGGGATGACCACCGTTCGCAGGGTGGCGCCCGACGACATGCCGAGGGAGCGGGCTGCCTCGACCTGTCCCTTGGGGACTGCCTGGATGCCCGCCCGGATCGTCTCCGAGACGTATGCGGCGGACACGGAGCCGAGTGCGATGGCGATGGTCAGGACGATCGAGTCGAACCTGATCTCGAACGCCGCCGGGACCCCGTAGCCGAATGCGAACACCACCAGTAGCGCGGGGATCCCACGGAAGAACTCGGTGTACCCCGTCGCGATGATCCGATACGGACGGACCGACGACAACCGCATGAGTGCGAGCACCGTCCCGAGGCTGATCCCGAAGGCGAACGCCGCGGCGGTGTAGATCACCGTGTTGAGCGCCGCACGGGGAAGCCTCGGGGCTAGGGCGCGGATTGCGTCGACATCGAAGAACGCCGCGCGCAACTGGGCCCAGTCGGCGGTGACTGCGAGCAAGACGGCCAGCACGACGAGGACGGCGTACTGGATGCCGCGAATCAGTCGGGCGCGCTTGCGCGGGCTCATCCGGGCCCGGCCCGCCGCGAGGGCGGACCGGGCGTCTGGGGAGGCCGCGGTCATCAGCCTTCGATCGGTGCGGTGCCGATGTACTTGGTGTAGATCTCGTCGTAGGTGCCGTCCGTGAGGATCCGGGCGATGGTGGCGTTGACCGCACTGAGCAGCGCAGCGTTCCCGGTCTTGACGCCGAACCCGTACTGCTCGCCAGTCGGGAAGACGGTGCCGATCTCGAGCTCGTCGTCCGTGTACGGGCCGAGCACCACGATGTCGTTGATGACCGCGTCGACCGTGCCGTTGCGCAGCGCCTGAACCTGGAGCCCCAGGTCTTCGAACTCGACGGTGGTCAGCCCTTGCTCCTCGGCCCACTCGAGGCCGGTCGTTGCCTGCTGGACGCCGACCCGGAGCCCTTCGAGGTCCTCGACCGAGGCGAGGCCTGAGTCGGCCGGGACCAGCAGGCCCTGGTCCGCGTCGAAGTACGGCTCGGAGAAGTCCATGTTCCGCTCGCGCTCTTCGGTGATGGTGATGCCGGAGGCGACGAGGTCGCAGTTGTTGGAGTTCAAATCGGACCCCGACTGGATGCCGTCGAACGGGGTGATCTTGATCGCGAGCTCGACGCCGAGGTCGTCGGCGATCTCCCGGACGATGTCGATGTCGAGACCCACTACTTCGCCGTCCTCCACGTACTCGAACGGCTCGTAGGGCGGGTTGGTGCAGATGGTCAGGGTGCCCTCGGTGATGAGGTTTACGTCCTCGCCGCTCGTGTCGTTCGCGGTCGAACTGCAGGCGGTGAGCGCCATGGCTACGGCGGCGATTGGAACGGCGAACCGGAAGCGAGTGCGCATGGGGGTGTCCTCTCGGGAGCGTCGCGTATGGCTATGCAGGACAAACAATAAGTATGCACCAGGCACCGGACCGGGGACGAACGTCCTCGTGAATCCTGGCAGAAGCCGAGTTTCCGCGAGGTGTCCTCGTGCCCTCGGTTCAGGCGCCTTCGAGGACGGCGTCGTGCAGCTCGACCTGCTCCGCGTCGGCGTCGGCGGCGATCGTCAGGCTCGGCGCCCGGCCCGCGGAGCGCAGGTCGGCCAACGCGGCCGCGACCAGCTCGGCCTGCGCCGCGGGAACCACGAGCCGCGCCGAGGCGTACGCCGTTCGCATCGACACCTTGGCCTCCGACTTGACCTTGCGCAGCGCGGCGAGGGCGGCGCCCGCGGCGGCGAGCATGCCCGGGTCCGCGTCACCCGCGGCGCTCCGCAGCGGGGCGGCCGTCGGCCACGCGGCGCGGTGCACGGAGCCCTCCCGCCACCACGACCAGACCTCCTCGCATGCGAACGGCAGGACTGGGGCGAGCAGCCGCAGCAGGGTGTCGAGCGCCAGGGACAGCGCGGTGCGGGCGGAGACGGTCGCCGCGTCCGGGGGGCCGTCGTCTCCGTAGGCGCGGTCCTTCACCAGCTCGACGTAGTCGTCGCAGAAGGTCCAGAAGAACGTCTCGGTCGCGTCCAGCGCCCGGGTGTGGTCGTAGGCCTCCATCGCGGCAGTCGCGGTGTCCACGACGTCGGCGAGCGAGGCGAGCATCGCCCGGTCCAGCGGCTCGGTGACGGCCGCGGGGTCGAGGCCGCCCGCCGCGCCCTCGGCCAGCCCGAGCGCGAACTTGCTCGCGTTCAGCACCTTGATCGCGAGGCGGCGGCCGATCTTCATCTGACCGATCTCGAACGCCGCGTCGGTGCCGAGCCGCGCCGAGGCCGCCCAGTACCTGACGGCGTCCGACCCGTGCTCCTCCAGCAGGCCCATCGGCGTGACGACGTTGCCCTTGGACTTCGACATCTTCTTGCGGTCGGGGTCGAGGATCCAGCCGGAGATCGCCGCATGCGCCCAGGGCAGCGACCCGTGCTCCAGGTGCGAGCGGACGACGGTGGAGAACAGCCAGGTCCGGATGATGTCCTGGCCCTGCGGCCGGACGTCCATCGGGAACACTCGGGCGAACAGGTCCGGGTCGCGCTCCCACCCGCCGGCGATCTGCGGCGTCAGCGAGGACGTCGCCCAGGTGTCCATGACGTCCGACTCGCCGACGAAGCCGCCGGGCACGCCGCGCTGGTCGTTGGTGTAGCCGGGCGCGACGTCGCTGGTCGGGTCGACCGGCAGGTCCGCCTCGCCAGGGACGATCGGGTGGTCGTGGTCGATCGTGCCGTCCGCCAGGAGCGGGTACCAGACCGGGATGGCGACGCCGAAGAACCGCTGGCGGGAGACCAGCCAGTCGCCGTTCAGCCCGCCGACCCAGTTCTCGTAGCGCACGCGCATGAAGTCCGGGTGGAAGGCCAGCTCGCGCCCGCGGGCCAGCAGGGCATCGCGCAGCCCGGCGCCGGCGCCCTCGTCGCGCCCGCCGTTGCGGATGTACCACTGGCGCGAGGTGACGATCTCGAGCGGCTTGTCGCCCTTCTCGTAGAAGTTCGTCATCCGCTGGGTGGGGGTCGGCTCACCGTCCAGGTCGCCGGTTGCGCGCAGGGCGTCGACGATCGCGGCGCGTGCCGAGTACGTCGTCCGGCCGGCGATCTGCTCGAAGAGCCCGCGCCCCTCGCGGCTGGCGATCCACTCCGGGGTCTCGGCGAGCAGCCGCCCGTCGCGGCGCAGCACGGAGTGGGTCGGCAGGTCCAGCTCCCGCCACCACTGCACGTCGGTGAGGTCGCCGAAGGTGCAGCACATCGCGATGCCGGCGCCCTTGTCGGGCTCCGCGGCCGGGTGGGGCAGCACCGGGATCTCGATGCCGAACAGCGGCGCCCGGGCCGTGGTGCCGAACAGCGGCTGGTACCGCTCGTCGTCAGGGTGGGCGATCAGGGCGACGACCGCCGGGATCAGCTCGGGGCGGGTGGTCTCGATGTGGATGGGGCCGTCGGCGCCGTGGAACGCGACCCGGTGGAAGTGCCCGGGGTAGTCGCGGGCCTCGAGCTCCGCCTGCGCGACGGCGGTCTGGAAGGTCACGTCCCAGAGGCCCGGCGCCTCCGCCTGGTAAGCCTCGCCCCGGGCGAGGTTCCGCAGGAACGCCCGCTGGGCGACGGTCCGGGCGTTCTCGTCGATCGTCTGGTAGGTGTGCGACCAGTCCACGGACAGGCCGAGCCGGCGCCAGAGCGCCTCGAACTGACGCTCGTCCTCCACCGTCAGCCGGCCGCAGAGCTCGACGAAGTTGCGCCGCGAGATGGGGACCTGATCGGCCGACTTGATGCTCTTGCCCTCGCCGCCCTCGTGCGGCGGGGCGAAGTCGGGGTCGTAGGCCAGGGTCGGGTCGCAGCGCACCCCGTAGTAGTTCTGCACCCGCCGTTCGGTGGGCAGGCCGTTGTCGTCCCAGCCCATCGGGTAGAAGACCTCCCGGCCGCGCATGCGCTGGAACCGGGCGAGCACGTCGGTGTGGGTGTAGCTGAACACGTGCCCGACGTGCAGCGACCCGCTGACCGTCGGCGGCGGGGTGTCGATGGAGAACACCTGTTCCCTGGTCGCCGACCGGTCGAAGGTGAAGGTGCCCTGCTCGTGCCAGACGGCGTCCCAGCGCTCCTCGAGCCCGTCGAGGCTGACCTTCTCCGGTACCCGCGGCGTCGCGGTCGACGGCGCGGTGCGGGTCTGCGGAGGGGTCGGGTCGCTCATGGCTGCCGATTGTTCCAGACGATCGGGGCTGGCCCGTCCGGCTTTTCCCCTGAGGGCGACCCTGACCGCACCCTGACCCGTCGGGGGGCGATCCCGGTGCGCTTTCAGGGTGGGTTGGGTGTCGTCCCCGATCCGGGGGAAGGCCCCGGTCGCGACGATGGTTGCATCAACATGACCAGGGAAGGAAAGACCGCCGTGCGCGCAGTAACGATCTACCCGAGGGGTGAGGGGGCCATCGCGTCGGCGCGTGGTCTGGTGAAGGTGTACGGCTCCGGCGAGACGGCGGTGCGCGCCCTCGACGGCGTCGACGTCGACTTCGGCCGCGCCGAGCTGACCGCGATCATGGGCCCGTCCGGCTCCGGCAAGTCCACCCTCATGCACTGCATGGCGGGCCTCGACACGCTGACCGACGGCAGCGTCGTGGTCGACGGCGAGGACGTCGGCCGGATGAACCAGCGCGGGCTGACCAAGCTCCGTCGCGACCGGCTCGGGTTCGTCTTCCAGGCCTTCAACCTCATCCCGACGCTGACGGCCGAGGAGAACATCACGCTGCCGCTGGACATCGCCCGGCGCCCCGTCGACCGCGAGTGGTTCGACATGGTGGTCGACTCGATCGGCCTGCGCGACCGGCTCGACCACCGGCCGAGCGAGCTCTCCGGCGGGCAGCAGCAGCGGGTGGCCTGTGCCCGCGCGCTGGTCTCGCGCCCGGCCGTCGTGTTCGCCGACGAGCCGACCGGCAACCTCGACTCGCGCTCCTCCGGCGAGGTGCTCGACTTCCTGCGCCGGTCCGTGGACGAGCTCGGCCAGGCCGTGGTGATGGTTACCCACGACCCGACCGCCGCCTCGTACGCGCACCGAGTGCTGTTCCTGAACGACGGGAAGCTCGTCGGCGAGCTGGTAGAGCCGACGGCGGAGTCCGTCCTGGATGCCCTGCGCGAGCTCGGCGCCGGCCGTCGCGAGCGCACCGACCTGGTCGGCGCCGGCGTCGCCGAAAATGGGCTGGGCTCCCTCGGCGGCTCGCGATGACCCGGGTCGCGCTGCGGGGGATCCGCAGCCACCCCGGCCGGTTCCTGCTGTCGATCCTTGCCGTGCTGCTCGGCGTGGCGTTCGTTGCGGGCACCTTCTCGCTGCGCTCGATGATGTC
>CAYGGX010000002.1:43725-65601 GCA_964349585.1 uncultured Actinotalea sp. | reverse complement strand
TGCTGCTCGGCGTGGCGTTCGTTGCGGGCACCTTCTCGCTGCGCTCGATGATGTCGGCGACCTTCGACGACATCATCGAGTCGGGGACGAATGCCGACACCTACGTCAAGGGCCAGGACATCGTCTCCGGCGAGGAGGCGAGCGTTACGGGGTTCGGCGCCACCGAGCGGTTCCCGATCGAGCTCACTGAGACGATCGCGGACGTCCCGGGGGTGGCGGGGGTCGTCCCCAACATCCAGGGCCCGATCGTACTCGTCGGCACGGACGGCACCGCTGTGGCGAGCAACGGTCCGCCCAGCTTCGGCATGGCTCTGCACCCGGACGAGGAGTCGGTCCGGATCGCCGACGGTCGCGAGCCCATCGGCCCGGGGGAGATCGCCCTGGAGACCGCCGCGCTCGAGCGCTCGGGCCTGGCGATTGGCGACGCCACCACCGTTGTGATCGCCGGTGAGATCCGGCAGGTCGAGGTCGTCGGCGAGGTCGGCTTCGCCGCCCCGATGGCCGGCGCGATCATGGTCGGACTGGACGTCGAGACGGCCACCGCGGCGTACGCGCCGGACGGGATGGTCAGCATCATCGGCGTCTACGGGCAGGACGGGGTGAGCCAGACCGAGCTCGCGCGGAGCGTCGAGGCGGCCCTCTCGGGTGTGTCGGGTGCGGGCACCGCCGAGGTGGTCACCGGTGACCAGATGCGCAGCGAGACCCGCGAGCTGTGGTCGTCGATGCTCGGCTTCATCTCCACATTCCTCCTTGTGTTCGCCGCGATCGCCCTCTTCGTGGGCGCGTTCATCATCAGCAACACGTTCGCCATGGTCGTGCGGCAGCGCCAGCGCGAGTTCGCGATGCTCCGGGCCGTCGGCGCCTCGCCCAGCCAGGTCTTCGGGTCCGTGCTCGGGCAGGCGGCGGTGATCGGCGTGATCGGGTCGCTGCTGGGCATCGGGGCCGGGGTGGGCCTGGTCGCCGGGCTGCGCCAGGTGTTCGCCGGCATGGGGATGGAGATGTCCGGCCGGATCCCGCTCGACGGGTTCACGATCGCAGTCTCGGTTGTCATCGGGACGCTGGTCAGCCTGGTGGCGGCCGTCGTCCCGGCCCGCCGCGCCGCGCTGACCGCCCCCGTCGAGGCCATGCGCGACGACGTCGCGCACCACGATCGCGCGTCGAGGTGGCGCACCGCCGCGGGCGCCGTCCTGCTCGCGGGAGGCGTCGCGGCGGTCGCCGCTGCAACCGCCGGATGGGTGGACGACCGCGGTCCGCTGCTGGGCGTGGGCGCGGCGGCGGTCGTCGCCTCGGTGCTGATGCTCGCGCCGACCATCGTCCCCAGCGCCCTCGGCGTCCTCGCCGCGCCCGCCGTGCACGGCATGCGGCCGCTCGGCGGACTCGCCAAGGGGAACGTCACCCGCCACCCCAAGCGGACGGCGAGCACGGCGGGTGCGCTGATGATCGGGATGGCCCTGGTCGGTGCCGCCTCGGTGATCGCCGCCTCGGCCCAGGCATCGGTGCGGGACGTGGTGGACAACGAGTCCAAGGCCGACCTGCTGCTCCAGTCGGCGACCTGGAATGTCCCGGCGCAGGTCGCGACCGACGTCGCGGCCCTCGACGGGGTGGGCCGGGTCGACGCGCTGCAGGTGGCGTACACCACCGCCGTCGAGGGTGAGGCGTCGCCCATCATCGGAGTACCCGAGGGGTTCTTCGACGAGATGCTCACGGTGCCCTTGGTCGACGGCACCACCGAGGCCCTGGCGAACGGTCAGGCGATCGTGCAGCAGAAGACCGCCGAGGAGAACGGCTGGTCGGTCGGCGACGTGATCTCGGTGAGTGGCGGCGCCGGGTCGGTCGACGTCGAGATCGGCGGGGTCATCGACTCCCAGGCCGTCGGCGTGCCGGTGGTCCTTGCCGAGGCGCAGTACGTCGCGGTGGCCGACCCGAGCACGAGCGTCATCGACACCGTGTTCGTCCTGGCCTCGCCGGGTACCGATGTCGAGGCGCTCAAGGCACGGGTCGCCGAGGTTGCCGCACCCTACGTGGTGGTCTCGGTGATGGACGGCGAGGAGTTCGGAGACGCGCTCGCAGCGCAGGTCAACCAGGTGCTCGTCATCCTGTACGCCCTGCTGGGCCTGTCGATCGTGATCGCGGTCCTCGGGATCGTGAACACGCTCGCCCTGTCCATCTCGGAGCGGACCCGCGAGATCGGGCTGCTCCGCGCGGTCGGCCTCGGCCGGCTGCAGCTGGCCTCGGTCGTCACCATCGAGTCGGTTCTGACGGCCGTGTTCGGCACGGTGCTGGGCCTCGGCGTCGGGGCCGGCCTCGCCGCCACGATGCCGACCGTGTTCGCCGACCAGGGCTTCACCACCCTGGTCATCCCGTGGGTCCCGCTCGGTGTGCTGCTCGCACTGGCGGTCGTCGTCGGGGCCGTGGCCGCCGTGTGGCCCGCGGTCCGGGCGGCGCGGATGGACGTCCTCGAGGCCATCGCCTACGAGTGACGCGTAGGGTCGTCGTCGGCGGGTGGAGGGCCCGCCGACGACGACGACCGGCTCGGGAGGGCACATGGGCGGCGGGCTCACGATCGGCTACGCGGCGATGCTCGAGCAGTTCCACCCGACCGAGGTCATCGAGCTGTCGGTGCACGCCGAGGCGCACGGCTTCTCCGGCGTGATGGCCGCCGACCACTTCCAGCCCTGGGTGCCCGCCCAGGGCCAGTCGGCGTTCGTCTGGAACGTCCTGTCCGTGCTGGGCGAGCGCACCACCGGGGACCTCGGGCCGGGGGTGACGGCCCCGACCTTCCGCTGGCACCCGGCGATGGTGGCGCAGGCGTCGGCGACGCTCGCCGCGATGTACCCGGGCCGGCACTGGCTCGGCCTGGGCTCGGGCGAGGCGCTGAACGAGCACGTCGTCGGCGGGTACTGGCCGGAGGCGCCGGAGCGGATCAACCGGATGTTCGAGGCCATCGAGATCATCAGCAAGCTGTTCACGGCCTCGCTCGCAGGCAAGGACACCAAGTACTCGGGGCAGTACTTCACGCTCGAGTCGACGCGCCTGTGGACCATGCCCGAGGTCGCGCCCGAGATCCTGGTCGCCACCGCCGGGCCGGTGACGGCGAAGCGCGCCGGCAAGCATGCGGACGGGCTGATCACCGTCGGGGCGCCGCTGGAGAAGATCTCCGGGCTGTTCGACCGGTTCGACGCCGGCGCCCGCGAGGCCGGCAAGGACCCGTCGACGATGCCGAAGGTGCTCCAGGTGCACATGTCGTGGGCCGAGACCGACGAAGAGGCGATGACCAACGCTCTGACGGAGTGGCCGAACGGCGGGATGAAGTTCCCGAAGGCCGACATCCGCTCCCCGCACGACTTCGAGCAGATGGCCCGCCTGGTGCGCCCGGAGGACTTCGAGGGGCGGATGGTCATCTCGGCTGACCCGGACGCGCACCGGGCCGCGATCCAGCGCTACGTCGACCTCGGCTTCGACCGCATCTACCTGCACAACGTCGGGCGCAACCAGCGGGAGTGGATCGAGGTCTTCGGCCGCGAGGTGCTGCCGAAGCTCCGCCGGTGAGCGATCGGCTGGAGGTCTGGGCGCCCGGCGGGATCGGCGAGATCCGCCCCGGGGACGACCTCGCGCTGATCGTCGGTGACGCCCTGGCCGCGGCTGGGGGAGTGCTGCCCGACGACGTCGTCGTCGTCACCAGCAAGGTGGTCTCCAAGGCCGAGGGGCGGGTCGTGGCGGCGGCGGACCGCGAGGCCGCGATCACCGCCGAGACGGTGCGGGTGGTCGCCACCCGCGCGCACGACGGCGGCGTGCTGCGGATCGTGGAGAACCGCCTCGGCCTGGTGATGGCGGCGGCCGGGGTGGACGCGAGCAACACACCGGATGGGACCGTGTTGCTGCTCCCCGAGGACCCCGACGCGTCGGCCCGGGCACTCCGGGCGGCGCTGGCCGCCCGGTTCGGGTTGCGGCTGGCGGTCGTGATCACCGACACCGCCGGCCGGCCCTGGCGGGAGGGCCTGGTCGACATCGCGATCGGCTGCGCCGGTCTGGT
This sequence comes from uncultured Actinotalea sp., assembly GCA_964349585.1. Classification (GTDB taxonomy): domain Bacteria; phylum Actinomycetota; class Actinomycetes; order Actinomycetales; family Cellulomonadaceae; genus Actinotalea. The sequence goes on along the minus strand of CAYGGX010000002.1, from coordinate 61,568 downwards.
TGTGCTGGAGGACCTGCGCGGGACGGCCGACACCCACGGCCGCCCGTTGACGGTCACGGTCACGGCCGTCGCGGACGAGGTGGCATCGGCGGCCGAGCTGGTGCGCGGTAAGGCCTCGGGTCGCCCGGTCGCCGTCGTTCGCGGCCTGGACTGCTATGTGACCGACGACCACGGCCCGGGCGCCCGGGTTCTCGTCCGCCCACCCGAGGCGGACCTGTTCCGGGAGGGGACCGCCGAGGCCTACGCCCGCGGGTTCAGAGCCGGGAGAGCGCGGCGGGACGCGTAAAGGCGCCCCAGGAGACGGGCTCACCCCTTCGCGACGGCCTTGGCGGCCTTCTTGGTCGCCCGGACCTCGGCCAGCGACCCGGCGTCGGTGACGTCGGCGATCGAGCGGCGCGCGCCGTCGTCGCCGTAGTCGCCCGCCGCCTCGCGCCAGCCGGCCGGGCGGATCCCGCGCTGCTTGCCGAGCAGCGCGAGGAAGATGCGCGCCTTCGCGTCGCCGAACCCGGGCAGGGCCTTCAGCCGCCGCAGCACCTCAGCCCCGTCGGGTTCGCCGTCGGTCCAGAGCCGGGTGACGTCGCCGTCGTAGTCCTCGGCGACGGTGCGGGCGACCGCCTGGATGCGGCCGGCCATCGAACCCGGGAACCGGTGCACCGCCGGGGGAGTGGCGCAGAGCGCGGCGAACTCCTCGGGGTCTGCCTCGGCCACGCGGTGCACGTCCAGCCCGCCCATCCGCTGGGCGATCTTGTGCGGCCCGGCGAACGCCACCTCCATCGGCACCTGCTGGTCCAGCAGCATCCCGATCAGCAGGGCGAAGGGGTCGCCCTCGAGCAGGCGGTCGGCTTCGGCGTCACCGGTCATCCACAGTCCCATCACCCCATGGTGCCAGGCGCGTTCCCGGCCGGCCTACGGGGAGAACGTCAGAACGGGCCGCCCGGTCGTCGGGTGGGTGAGCACGTCGCAACGCACCCGGTAGACCGGCTCGAGCACCTCGGGCCGGAGCACGTCGGACACCCCGCCCTCGGCGACCACCCTGCCGCCGTCGAGCAGGACGACGTGATCGCACGCCGCGGCCGCGATGTTCAGGTCGTGCAGGGCGGCGACCGCCGTCACGCCGCGGGCGGTCAGGCGCCCGACGACGTCCAGCACGTCCAGCTGGGCGTGCACGTCCAGGTGGTTCGTCGGCTCGTCCAGCAGCAGCAGCCCGGGCTCCTGCGCGAGCGCTCGGGCCAGGTGGACCCGCTGGCGTTCCCCACCGGAGAGCGTGCCGAGCAGCCGGTCGGCCAGGTCGTCGACGCCGGCCTCGGCGATCGCGTCGGCCACCGCCGCCCGGTCCGCGGGGCTCACGCCGCCCCACCGGGAGCCGTGCGGCGTGCGGCCGACCAGCACGGCTTCCCGTGCGCTGAGCGGGACGAACGAGACCGCCTCCTGCTCGACCAGGGCCACCCGGCGGGCGCGCTCGCGGCGCGGCATCGCGAGCAGGTCCAGGCCGTCCAGGCGGACCTGCCCGCGGTCGGGGCCGAGCACCCCGCTGACCACCCGGAGCAGGGTGGACTTGCCGGCGCCGTTCGGACCGAGCAGGCCGGTGAGGGACCCGGCGGGTGCGCGGCAGGTCAGGCCGTTCAGGATCCGCCGGTTGTCGACGGTCCACGTCACGTCCTGGACCAGCAGGTCGCCGCTCACGAGACGTCTCCCGCGGCGCTGCGCCGGCGCCAGAGGATCAGGGCGAACACCGGCGCGCCGAGGAAGGCCGTGACGATCCCGACCGGCAGCTCGCGGGGCTCGAAGAGGGCGCGGGCGGCGGTGTCCGCCCAGATCAGGAACGAGGCGCCGACCAGCGCGGTCAGGGGGAGCAGCCTTCGGTGGCCGGGTCCGACGATCAGCCGGACCGCGTGCGGGATCACGAGTCCGACGAACCCGATCGCGCCGCTGACCGAGACCATCGCCCCGGTGAGCAGGGCCACCACTGTGAGCAGAACCCACCGGGTGCGCGTCACGTCGATGCCGAGGGCGGCGGCGGCGGTGTCCCCGAAGGCGAACGCGTCCAGCGTCCGGCCCTGCAGGGCGAGCACGGTCCCGAGCAGCAGGGCGGCGCCCGCCGCGATGGCTACCGAAGACCATCGGGCACCGGCGAGGGAGCCCAGCAGCCACGACAGGATCTCCCGGTAGGAGTCGCCGGTCGCCGACCAGAAGATGACGAACGACGTCCCGGCCGCGGCGAGGTGGGCCACCGCGAGCCCGGCAAGAACGGTGCGGGCGGGGGTGATCGTGCCGAGCGAGCCGGCCAGGGTGAGCGCCGCCGTCATCGCGAGCACCGCGCCGACGAATGCGGCGACGGGCAGCAGCAGCCCCAGCCCGAGGACCAGGACGGCGACGGCTCCGAGGGACGCGCCCGAGGACAGGCCGAGCAGGTACGGGTCCGCCAGGGGGTTGCGGGTGAGGGACTGCATCACCGCGCCGGCCAGCGCGAGGCCCGCGCCGACCGCCGCGGACGTGAGCACGCGGGGGAGCCGCAGCTCCCACACGATGCCGTCGCGGAGCACCCCGAGCGCTGGGGCCTCGGCGCCGCCGGTCAGGTGCTGGCCGATCGAGCGCCACACGTCCAGCGGCGCGATGTCCGCCGGTCCCACGGTCACGGCCGCGGTGATCGACGCCACGAGCACCGCGAGCGCGGCGCCGACGACGATCGCGACGGGCGTCTTCCGGGTGCCGCGAGCGATCATCCGACCCGCAGGGCGGCAAGCTGCGCGGCGAGGTCGACAATCGCCGGCACGGTGCGCACGCCCGCCTCGCTCGCGGCGAACGGCACCACCAGGTAGCGCTCGTTGCGGACGGCGGTCAGGTTGGCGGTGATCGGGTTGCTCGCCAGCAGCTCGCGCTTCTGTTCCGCGCTGTTCCACGAGGCGTCCACCAGGATGATCAGGTCCGGGTCGTCCGCGACCACCTGCTCCCAGCTGAACGACGCCCAGGTGTCCGCGACCCCGGCGGCGATGTTGGTGACGCCTACGGCGTCCATCACCAGCTGCGGCGCACCGATCCCCGCCCCCACGTACGGGACGTCCGTGCCCGACGAGTACCAGAGGGCCGTGAGCCCGCGCCCGTCCGGCTCGACGCCGGCCAGCGCGGCCCGCTGCGCCGCGACCAGGTCGGTCGCCGCCTCGGGCACGTCGAGCAGCGCGGCCACCTCCGTGATCTCCGCGAACACGTGCTCGATCGTGAGCCGGTCGGGTTGGTACGCCGGGTCCTTGCACGCCGCCGGGGCCACGTAGCTGGCCACGCCGAGGTCGGCGAGGGTCGCGCGGTCGCCGGCGCCCTCGCCCGTCAGGTTCGACTCCCAGCCCGCGTACACCAGGTCCGGCCGGACCTCGAGGACCACCTCGGCCGAGGGGACCCGCTCGGCGAGGACCGGGAGTCCGGCGGCGTCGTCGGCGTACTCCGGCGGCACCGGCCCGTCGGGGAACCCGACGCCGACGATCCGGTCGGCGACGCCCAGCGCGAGCAGCATCTCGGTGGCCGACGACTTGATCGTCACCACCCGCTGGGGCGGTTCGGCGACCGTCACCTCGAAGCCGCAGTTGTCGACGGTCATCGGGAACGCGACAGCCGCCGCCACCGGCGATGCGGGCGGCGGGGTCGGATCGGGGCTCCGGGGAGCCCCGGGCTGCGTGGAGCAGCCGGCGAGCGCCAGGGCGACCGCGACCGCGCAGAACCGGCGGACGGCGAGGGGTCCGCGTCGGAGTGGGTTGGGCGTGAGCTCGGCGTCGACGGCGCCGGACGCGGACAGGGGTGCTGGAGGCATCGGTTCTCCGGGCGCGAGGGAGTGGTTACGCGGCGGTCGGTCCAGCTGCCGACCAGCGGGTCGCGGCCAATCCGGCGGCCGCTCGTCCGGGGCCAACCTCGGCCCGGTACCCGCGGCCAGACTATCCGCGTGCCGCCCGCGGCGCGTCCGTCGCCGGCCGGCGCTCACCGGAGGTCGCTCCGTCCTAGGGTGAAGGGTCGACCGGGAGGGAACATGGCACTGCGCGCAGTGGTGACCGGCGCGTCGTCGGGGATCGGCGCCGCGACCGTGCGCCAGCTCCGCGAGGCGGGCTGGGACGTGGTCGCCGTCGCCCGGCGGACCGATCGGCTCGACGCGCTGGCCCGCCAGACCGGCGCGGTCCCCGTGGTGGCCGACATCACGTCCGACGACGACGTCGCCAGGCTCGTGGCCGAGGTCCGGTCCGGCGGCGCGGTGCACGCCCTGGTGAACAACGCCGGGGGAGCAGTCGGGTTGGACCCGGTCGAGACCGGCGCGGTCGACGACTGGCGGGCGATGTACGAGGTCAACGTGCTCGGCACGCTGCGCGTCACCCAGGGGCTCCTCCCCGCCCTGCGGGACTCGGGCCGCGGCGACGTCGTCGTCGTCTCCTCGACCGCGGCGCACGGGACGTATCCCGGGGGCGGCGGCTACGTGGCGGCGAAGCACGCCGAGCGGGCGATCGCCGCAACGCTTCGCCTGGAGCTGATCGGGGAGCCGGTCCGGGTGATCGAGATCGCCCCGGGCATGGTGCACACCGAGGAGTTCTCGCTGAACCGGTTCGGCGGCGATTCCGCGCGGGCGGCGGCGGTGTACGCCGGGGTGGACGCGCCGCTGGTCGCCGACGACGTCGCCGATGCGATCGTGTGGTGCCTGACCCGGCCGCACCACGTGAACATCGACTCGATGGTGATCCGGCCGCGGGCACAGGTCTCGAACACCCGGGTCGCGCGCGCCGAGTGAGGATCCGCCCCCCGGCGGACCGGGGACGGATCGGGTCAGAGGCTGCGCTCGGCGTAGACGCGCAGCGCGTCGCGGACGAGCGTGGCGCCCTCGACGCCGCCGCAGTCGGCGGCGAACCGGGGGTCTGCGACGTACATGTCACCCAGCCCGAGCAAGTACTCCCGGGCCGGCCGGCCGTCGCTCGACGGCGTGCCCGGTATGGATCCGAGCCACTGGGCGTGGCGTCGCGCCAGGTCCTGCGCACGCTCGGAGTCGGCCGCGGTGCCCTCCTGCGCGGCCGCGGTCCAGTCGGCCCCCAGCCGCGCCGCTCGCTCGCCCCAGGACGCGCGCTCCGCGTCGGTCATGCCGCGCCACCACCGGTCGCCGGCCGCGTACGCGTCCTTGCCCCAGCGCTCGGTGACCTCGTCCTGGTACTGCGTGTGGTCGAACCCGTCGAACATCTCCTCGGCCATGATCGGCCCTCCTTCCTGCAACGTGTGGATCGTCCGTTCGACCGACGCGATCATCCGCGCCAGCCGGTGCCGCTCGGTCCGCAGCTGGTCGAGGTGGTTGCGCAGGGCGGTCGCGGGATCGGCGTCGCCGTCCAGCACTGCGGCGCCGTCGTCGGCCAGTCCACCCGCCGCCCGTCGACGGTGACCGAGACGGCGTCCACAACCGCGATCGAGGGCAGTGGGTTGACCTCGAGGATCACGTCCACGTCAGCGGGAACCCCGGGCACCGAGACGATCCCGCGCGGCCAGAAGTAGGACTCGCCGTACTCCTCGCGTGACGGGCCCCACGTGGGTGGTTGGAACTCACTGCCGGTTTGTGGCGCTGCGGCCTACCGCGGCCCGACGGAATCCGCGGTGGCCACGCGGCGCGGTGAGCCCGACTCGCGGTCCCGGGTACGATCTGACGCACAGGCGTCGACCCGGCCATCACCGGCGAGCCTCCGGAGGAACCGGGACCGTGCGCGCAGGGCGGTCCCGCAGTAGAACCGGACGGGTGGGCCCGTCACAGCCCGTGCGAGCGGTCGTCGCCCGGTCCCGCCGGAGCGTCGGCAAGCGAGGTGGTACCGCGGTGCCCCGCCGCCTGGTCGGCGGGATGTCGTCCTCGCATGAACGACGCCGTGACGAACCTGGAGCTCGATCGATGGTCTACCCCCTGCACCGCCCCGACCGCCCGGGCGTGCCCGCGTCGCCCGACCTGCCCGCCCTGGAGGACGAGGTCCTCGCGTACTGGAAGTCCGACGGGACGTTCCTGGCGTCCGTCGAGGCCCGCCCCGCCGGGGACCAGGGCAGCAACGAGTTCGTCTTCTACGACGGCCCGCCGTTCGCCAACGGCCTGCCGCACTACGGCCACCTGCTGACCGGGTACGCCAAGGACGTGGTGCCCCGCTACCAGACGATGCGCGGTCGCCGGGTCGAGCGCCGGTTCGGCTGGGACACCCACGGCCTGCCCGCGGAGCTGGAGGCGGAGCGGATCCTCGGGATCACCGACAAGGCGCAGATCGAGGAGATGGGCATCGAGGCGTTCAACGCCGCGTGCCGCGAGTCGGTGGTGCGGTACACCCGGGAGTGGGAGGAGTACGTCACCCGCCAGGCGCGCTGGGTGGACTTCGAGAACGACTACCGGACCCTCGACCTGACCTTCATGGAGTCGGTGATCTGGGCCTTCAAGCAGCTGTACGACAAGGGGTTGGCCTACGAGGGCTACCGGGTGCTCCCGTACTGCTGGCGCGACGAGACCCCGCTGTCCAACCACGAGCTCCGGATGGACGACGACGTCTACGCCTCGCGTCAGGACCCGGCGGTCACCATCGGGGTCCGCCTGGAGTCCGGCGAGCTCCTGCTGCTGTGGACCACCACGCCGTGGACCCTGCCCTCCAACCTCGCCGTCGCCGTGGGCCCGGACATCGAGTACGTACGGGTGTGCCCCGCGGCGAGCTCCCCGCTGCACGGCGAGGTCGTCATCGTCGCGGCGTCCCGGCTGGCCGCCTACGAGCGGGAGCTGGGCACGTTCGCGCCGGGCGAGGCGGCGGACGACGCCGAGGGACGCGCGGATGCCGACGTGCAGGGCCGGGTACTTGAGACCCTGCGCGGCGCGGCGTTGGCGGGGCGTCGGTACACCCCGCCGTTCGGGTACTTCGAGGGACACCCTGGCGCCCACCGGCTGCTGCTCGCCGACTTCGTCACCACCGAGGACGGCACGGGCGTGGTCCACCTTGCCCCGGCCTTCGGCGAGGACGACATGGTGGCCTGCGACGCGGCGGGGATCACCCCCGTGGTGCCGGTGGACAGCAAGGGCCGCTTCACCGCCGAGGTCACCGACTACGCAGGGCTGCAGGTCTTCGAGGCCAACCCGCGAATCGTCGCGGACCTGAAGGCGGGCAGCGGGCCGCTCGAGCACGTCCCCGCCGCGCAACGAGCGGTGCTGGTCCGGCACGAGACCTATGAGCACCCGTACCCGCACTGCTGGCGGTGCCGCAACCCGCTGATCTACAGGGCGGTCGGCAGCTGGTTCGTCCGGGTGACGCAGTTCCGGGACCGGATGGTCGAGCTCAACCGGGAGATCAACTGGATCCCCGAGCACATCAAGGACGGCCAGTTCGGCAAGTGGCTCGAGGGCGCCCGCGACTGGTCCATCTCCCGCAACAGGTACTGGGGCACCCCGATCCCCGTGTGGGTGAGCGACGACCCGGCGTACCCGCGGATTGACGTCTACGGCTCGGTCGCCGACCTCGAGCGGGACTTCGGCGTGCCGGTCACCGACCTGCACCGCCCGTTCGTCGACGAGCTGACCCGGCCGAACCCGGACGACCCCACCGGCGCGGCGACGATGCGCCGCATCCCCGACGTGCTGGATGTGTGGTTCGACTCCGGTTCGATGCCGTTCGCCCAGGTGCACTACCCGTTCGAGAACACCGAATGGTTCGAGCATCACTACCCGGGCGACTTCATCGTGGAGTACATCGGGCAGACCCGCGGCTGGTTCTACACGCTGCACGTGCTCGCCACCGCGATCTTCGACCGCCCGGCCTTCCGCAACGTGATGTGCCACGGGATCGTGCTCGGCGACGACGGCCGCAAGGCCAGCAAGAGCCTGCGCAACTTCCCGGACCCGGTGCAGATGTGGGACAAGTACGGGTCGGACGCCGTTCGCTGGTCCCTGATGTCCTCGCCGATCCTGCGCGGCGGCAACCTCGTCGTCGTCGAGGAGGGCATCCGCGAGGCGGTGCGGCAGGTGCTGCTGCCGCTGTGGAGCACCTACTACTTCCTGTCGCTGTACGCGGGCGCGGCCGACGGCGGTGCGGGGTACCTGGCGAAGCCCGTCGCGGCGGAGCGGGTGGCCGGGCTGGTTCCGATGGACAGGTACGTCCTCGCCCGGACGCGCGACCTGATCGACCGGGTGACCGGGCAGATGGACGCCTACGACGTCGCGGGGGCCTGCGAGTCGGTTCGCGAGCACCTGGACCTGCTCACCAACTGGTACGTGCGCACCCAGCGGCAGCGCTTCTGGGACGAGGACCCGGACGCCTTCGACACCCTGTGGACCGCGCTGGAGCGGCTGCTCCGCGTGATCGCGCCGCTCGCGCCCCTGGTGGCCGAGGAGATCTGGCGCGGCCTGACCGGCGAGCGCAGCGTGCACGTGACCGACTGGCCGGCGCCCGACGCGAACCCCGCCGATCCCGCCCTGGTGGCGGCGATGGACCAGGTGCGCGAGGTGGTGTCGGCGACGCTCGGTCTGCGCAAGGCGCACGGCCTGCGGGTGCGGCAGCCCTTGCGCGAGCTCGCGGTCGCGGTCGGCTCACCGGAGGTTCTCGACCCGTACCTGCCACTGATCCGGAGCGAGCTGAACATCAGGTCGGTGACCCTGATCGACCTCGCGCAGGTGACCCTGGCCGAGCTCGGCGTGGCCACCCGGCTGGCGGTCAACGCCCGCGCGCTCGGTCCGCGGCTCGGCCGCCAGGTGCAGGAGGTCATCGGCTCCGCCAAGGCGGGCCGCTGGACCAGGGACTCCGACGACGTCGTCGTGCAGACCGAGAGCGGACCCGTCGCGTTGCGGGACGGTGAGTTCGAGCTGACCACTGTGGTGGCCGACGACGCGCCGGAGGGCCGGGTGGCCGCGGTGCTGCCGGACGGCGGGGTCGTGCTGCTCGACACGGACCTGGACGACGAGCTGCTCGCCGAGGGCTACGCACGCGACCTGGTGCGGCTGGTGCAGGACGAGCGCAAGGCCGCCGGGCTGCAGGTGTCCGACCGGATCGCCCTGACCCTGACCGTCCCGGCCGACAAGGTCGACGCGGTGCGGGCGCACGCCGAGATGATCGCTGCGGAGACGCTGGCGGTCGCGATGACTGTGCAGGGCGGGGACGGCGACGTACCCGCGGTGGACATCGGACTGGCATGAGCGACGCGCACCAGCACGAGTTGGGCGAGGACGACGCCCTCCGGGAGGTCTACGCAGCGATCCTCGACCGGTCGCCCGAGCACGACTTCGAACCTACCCTCGACCGTGTGCGCGAGGTCTGCACCCTCCTGGGTGACCCCCAGCGCGCCTACCGGGTGGTCCACATCACCGGGACGAACGGGAAGACCTCAACCGCCCGGATGATCGAGCGGCTGGTCCGCGAGCACGGGCTGCGCACCGGCCGCTTCACCAGCCCGCACCTGACCAGCGTCACCGAGCGGATCGCCATCGACGGTGAGCCGCTCAGCCCCGAGCGTTTCGTCGCCCTCTGGCGCGACGTCGTGCCGTACATCCACATGGTCGACCAGAAGTCGCAGGCGGCGGGCGGACCGCGGATGAGCTTCTTCGAGGTGCTGACTGTGATGGCTTTCGCGGCGTTCGCGGACGCGCCGGTCGACGTCGCGATCATCGAGGTGGGCATGGGCGGCGTGTGGGACGCGACGAACGTTGCCGACGGCGACGTCGCCGTGATCACCCCGATCTCCCGGGATCACGAGCGCTGGCTCGGCTACGACCTCGTGGACATCGCGGGGGAGAAGTCGGGGATCATCAAGGAACGGTCCGAGCTCGTGCTCGCCGAGCAGCGACCCGAGGTGGACGGCGTCGTTCTCGCGGCGGCGGCGGAGGCCGGGTCGAGGGTGGTGCGCGAGGGTGTCGACCTGGAGGTGGCGTCCCGGGAGGTCGCCGTCGGCGGCCAGGTGCTCGGCCTACGGACCACCGGCGGCCTGTACACGGACGTGTTCCTCCCGCTGCACGGCGGGCACCAGGCCCGCAACGCGCTCCTGGCCCTGTCGGCCGTGGAGCTGCTGCTCCGGGGCGGCTCGGCGCTCGCCGGGGACGTCGTCGAGATTGCGTTCGCCGATGCCCAGTCGCCCGGCAGGCTCGAGCTCGTCCGGACCTCTCCATCGATCCTGGTCGACGCGGCGCACAACCCGGCCGGTGTGGACGCCCTGGTCGAGGCGGTCGAGGAGTCCTTCACCTTCACCCGGATGGTCGGTGTGGTCGGGATCCTGCAGGACAAGGACGCCGAGCAGATCCTGGCCGGCCTGGAGCCGCTGCTGGACGAGGTCGTGATCACCAGGTCCGGCTCCGCGCGGGCCGCCGACGTCGACGCGCTGACCGCCATCGCGACGGAGGTGTTCGGGGCCGACCGGGTGTACTCCGCGGACCGGCTCGACGACGCCATCGCGCGCGCCGTCGACCTCGCGGAGTCGGCGGGGAGCAGCCAGGCGTCCGGCGCAGGCGTGCTGATCACCGGCTCGATCACCCTGGTCGCCGAGGCGCGGATCCTGCTGGGCAAGGGCTGAGGGTGGCCCGGGAGTCGGGGGCGGGGGCGGTGAGCGACGCTTCGGAGGTCGTCGTGCTCCCCCTGATGCTGCACGCCCGCCCGGCGGCGCTGATCGCGCGCGAGGTGAGCGAGCGGGCGGCGCGCGTGACGATCGACGGGGCGGACGCGGCGAGCGTGCTCGACCTGATGCGCCTCGGAGCGATGCCGGGTCAGCGGCTGGAGGTCGTGGGCCACGGCCCGGATGCGGCGGAGGCCGTCGCCGCGGTGGTCCGGGTGATCGCCCACGGGCTCGCCGGGACCGACGTCCAACCTGGGTAGCCTTGGCCGCCATGACCACCCAGTCCGGCTCAGCCATGCGGCAGCTCGGCGCGACGATCCTGGTGCTGGAGGCGTTCGTCGTCGGCTTCGCCGCGCTGGTCGCCTTCGGCCTGCGGGAGGTCCCGACGCCCGTCGTATGGGGCGTCGGCGGCGGTGCGCTGGCGCTGATGATCTGCGCGGGGCTGCTCCGGTGGCGCCTGGGCTACGTCGTCGGCTCGGTTCTCCAGGCCGGCGTCCTGGCCATCGGGTTCGCGGTGCCGATGATGTTCCTGGTCGGTGGGATCTTCGCCGCGCTCTGGGTCGCGGCGCTGCGGCTCGGCGGGCGGATCGACCGGGAGCGCGCCGCGCGCGGGGCCGCGTCACTCGGGTGACTCTGTCTGCGTCAGGACCTTCCCGCTAAGGTCCGACCGTGAGCCACGGTCCTCTTGAGAGCGATACGTGTCGCGATGTTGTACTGCCCGCGCTCCACGAGGCGGGTTGGCGGGACGAGCAGATCGTCGAGCAGTACGAGCTGCAGAATCCCGAAGCGGTGCACGTTCACCGGGGACCGCGTGGCGATCTCCGGGTCGCCGACTACGTCCTTGAGCTGGTTCCTGGACTGCCCGTTGCCGTGGTCGAGGCCAAGCGCGCATACCGCCTGGCGGCGGATGGCATGCAGCAGGCGCTCGACTACGCAGAGCGCCTGGATGTGCCGCTCGCCTACGCCACCAACGGGGCTGACGTCATCGCTCACGATCGGAGCGAGGGGTTGGAGCGCGACAGCGCGGCCTTCGCGACGCCCGAGGAGGCGTGGTCCACGTACCTGGGCTGGGCGGGTCTCGACCCGGCTTCGGGGGAGTCGCTCCGGGTGCCGTTCGATCGAACCTTGCGGACGAGCGGCGGGGCGCGGGTGAAGGTGCCGCGCCACTACCAGCGCGTCGCGGTTCACCGGGTGCTCCGGGCAATCCATGGTGGAGCCTCCCGAGTGCTCCTCCTGATGGCTACCGGGACGGGGAAGACCTTCACGGCGCTCCAGCTGGTTCACAAGCTGCGCCAGTACGAACGTCTGGTCCGCCCGGACCGGCCGTACCGGGTGCTCTACCTCTCGGACCGCGACTACCTCGTCGAGCGCCCGAGGCAGGACTTCCTGGCAGTCTTCGGCGATGCGGTCACGCGGCTGACGACCCGTGACCGCACGCAGAGCCGGGACGTGTACTTCGCGACGTACCAGGCTCTCGACACGATCCAGAGCGACGAGGGCGACGACGGCCTGCCAGCCGCGGTCTTCGAGTGCTTCCCACCCGACTTCTTCGATCTGGTCGTCGTGGACGAGTGCCACCGAGGGAGCGCCTCCGAGGAGTCGAGCTGGCGGGGCATCCTGAACCACTTCTCCCCTGCGGTCCAGGTCGGCCTCACGGCGACGCCGAAGCGGGACACGAACGTCGACACCTACGAGTACTTCGGCGAGCCCGTGTACGAGTACTCGCTCCGTCAGGGGATCGAGGACGGGTACCTCGCCCCCTACCGCGTGCGTCGCGTGGTCCTCGACATCGACGCCTACGGCTGGGCACCGACGCCCGGTCAGCGAGATCGCTTCGGACGGGACATTCCGGCGGGCGTCTACACCTCCCGAGAGTTCGAGCGCGTGCTCTCGGTGCTCGAACGGACCGAGACCGTCGCCCGGCACCTGGTGCAGGTGTTCCGCGGCTCTCCCGGAGCGAAGGCGATCGTGTTCTGTGTTGACGCGGAGCACGCCCACCAGACGCGTCAGGCACTCCTCAACGCCGACCCGGACCGGACCCGGGTGGAACCCTCGTGGGTGGTCCGGATCGTCGGTACGGAGCCGGAGCGTGAGCGGTTGCTCGCGGCGTTCACCGACACCGAGCGGGACATCCCCGCCGTGGCCACGACGGCGCGGCTGCTCTCGACCGGGATCGATGTCGAGGACCTGAAGTTCGTCGTCCTCTTCCGCCCGGTGGGGTCCATGGTCGAGTTCAAGCAGATCATTGGCCGCGGGACGCGCCTCTTCCCGGAGAAGGGCAAGTTCGACTTCGAGGTGATCGACTACGTCGGGGCGGCCTCGAAGTTCGACGACCCGGACTTCGACGGGCCGCCGATGGCGCCACCCCGGCGCGAACGGGTGACTGTGGACGGTACGACGGTCGACGACGACGGTGCTGACGGTGCCGATGGCGCCGACGACGACGGGCTCGCGGTGCACGAGCCGCCGTTCGAGTACGGCACCGAGGAGGGCCCTGAGGCCGTCGACGACCCCCCGGCGCTCGGTCGGAAGCTCTACATCGACGGGGTTGAGGTCCAGCGTATCGGGGAGTCGTTCCGGATCCTCGACCCGGCGACGGGATCGCTCGTCACCGTGGAGTACGGGCAGTACGTCGGTGACCAGGTGCGACGCATGTATCCGGGCCCCGACGATCTGCGGCGTTCGTGGGCCGCGAGCGCGGTGCGGGCGGACGTGGCGGAGGAGCTCGCCCGGCGCGGGATCAGGCTAGGCGAGCTGTTGGAGTTCACCGGACTGGGTGCGGCGGATCCGCTCGACGTGTTGCTCCGATGCGCCTGGGACGTACCCCCGATGACTCGCCGGGAGCGGGTCGAACGAGTGCGGGTGCGCCAGCTGGAGCGGTTGCTCACTTACGAAGAGGGTGCGCGACAGGTCCTCAGGGTGCTCCTGGACCGGTATGCGGAGGGTGGCATCGACGAGGTGGAAAGCCCCGATGCCCTGCGGGTTCCCCCGTTGTCCGAGCTCGGCACGCCGGTTGAGATCGCCCGTGCGTTCGGCGGAGCCGAGGCGTACCGGCGCGCCATCGACGACCTGGAGCAGTGGCTGTACGTCGAGCACTCGTCGCAGACCTGAGTTCGGTGCTGGCGCGAGGCGGATAACTAAAGCAGAATATGAGTAATACGTCTGGTAGAGTTCTCGCATGGCGGACCGTTCAGCAGCGCACCGAGCGCTGAACGTGATCGCCTACCGCCAGGCCGGGTACTTCACGGCCAAGCAGGCCCTGCGAGCCGGATTCAGCTACCAGGTGCAGAAGCACCACGTCGACCGGGGCAACTGGTACCGGGTGGACCGCGGGATCTTCCGGCTCCCGGACTGGCCGGCGACGATCGAGGATGTCTACGTCCGCTGGTCGCTGTGGAGCGGGGGGCGCGGCGTGGTGTCGCACCAGACCGCGCTCGCGGTGCACGGGCTCGGAGTGCTCGACCCGGCCCGCATCCACCTGACCGTGCCACCTGGGTTCCGGGCTCGCGACGAGGCCGTGGTCACGCATGTCGGAACACTCCCGGAGGATGACGTCGTGGCGCGTGCTGGGTACCGGGTGACGAGCGTGCCGCGGACCATCCTCGACGTCGCGCAGGTGATGGCCCTCCAGGAGCCCGTGGACGATGCCGTTGCCGACGCCGTCGCCCAGGGTCTCGTCACGGCCACCGAGCTCCGTCGTCGTGCTGACGCCTTCGGCGAGGGGGCGGCTCTGCGGATCGAACGAGCACTGGCGGCCGTCGAGTGAGCGCCCTCGATCCGAGCGCGCTGCGTGCGAGCCTCGATGCGCGGATCGTCGCGCAGGCGCAGGCCAGGGGTGTCGACCCGAACCGCGTGCGTCGTCATGTGACCTTCCAGCGACTGCTGCGACGGCTGGCGCCCGCAAACACCTGGGTGCTCAAGGGCGGGTACCTGCTTGAGGCCCGTCTCGGCACGTCGGCGCGCGCTACGCGGGATCTTGACCTCGGTGCGGCCTCACACCTCGACGCGCTGGAGCTGCGCGAGGGGATCGAGCGGTGCCTGGCCACGGATGTCGACGGCGACGGCTTCGCGTTCCGGATCACGGGTGTCCGGGAACACCTGACGGACGGTGTCGACGCCGGGCCGGGCCTGCACCTGTCGATCAGCGCCGACCTCGACGGGCGCCCGTTCGCCCAGGTGCGGATCGACGTGGTGTCCCGACCCGACGAGCTGGACGGCGGCGTGGAGACCGTGGTGCTCCCGCCTGCGGTTCGGGTGCACGGTTGGCCCGACGTCAAGATCCGGGCTGTTGACCTTGCCCAGCACGCTGCCGAGAAGCTCCATGCGCTGAGCCAAATGGATGCCCATCCGCGGCCCTCGACGAGGGTCAAGGACCTGGCGGACCTCGTGCTGCTGCTCGACTGCGGTGCCCTGGACGAGCGCCGGCTCGCGGAGCGTGTCGCCGTCGTCTTCACCGCACGGGACGGGGTGCCGCCCGAGCGGTCGTTCCCCAAGCCGCCCGAGGCGTGGCGGACCGGCTACGCGGAGTACGTCCGGCTGCTCGACCTCCCGCACCGCGACCTCGACGCGGCATTCGCGGAGGTCTCGTCCCTGTTCGACCGCGTGCGAGCCGCAGCGCCCACCCCCCAGGAGGACCACCCGTGACGGCCACCACTTCCCGCGCAGGTCTGACCGCGATCGTCAAGAGCGCGCGGGACATCATGCGCAAGGACCCCGGCCTGAACGGTGACGTCGACCGGATCCCGCAGATCGCCTGGCTGCTCTTCCTCAAGGCCTTCGACGACCTGGAGCAGAGCCGCGAGGTGACCGACCGCGATCACAAGCCGGCCATCGGGGCGCCCTACCGCTGGCGCGACTGGGCCGGACCCCGGGCTGCGACGCCGCGGGTGGGCGACGCCCTGCTCCGGTGGGTCGACGACAGCCTGCTGCCGCACCTCGCCGCGCTCCGTGGGTCCGGCGAGGCAGGCGACCCGCGTGACGTCGTGGCCGAGATCTTCAATGACACCCGGAACCGGATGCTCTCCGGCTACCTGTTGGGTGAGCTCGTCGAGGCCATCGACAAGGTCAACTTCGCCTCGTCGGATGACCTGCACACGATGGCGCACGTCTACGAGTCCATGCTGCGGGAGATGCGCGACGCCGCGGGCGACGCAGGCGAGTTCTACACGCCCCGCCCGGTCGTCCGGTTCATGGTCGGCCGGATCGACCCACAACTTGGCGAGTCGGTGATGGACCCGGCGGTGGGCACGGGTGGCTTCCTGGTCGAGGCGCACGCCCACCTCGAAGCCCAGGTCAGGACCGCGGCCGATCGCGAGCGGCTGCGGGGCAGCCTGTGGGGGTTCGAGAAGAAGCCGCTGCCGTACCTGCTCAGCCAGATGAACCTCCTGCTGCACGGCGCCGAGGACAACCGGGTGGTGCGCGGCAACTCCCTGGTGTACCCGATCAAGGACCAGCGCCGCGAGGGCGTCGACGTCGTCCTCACCAATCCTCCGTTCGGCGGCGAGGAGGAGGCCCGAGTCGCGGAGAACTTCCCGAGCGGCCTGCGGACCGCCGAGACGGCCTGGCTCTTCCTGCAGGCGGTGATGGCGCGGGTCGAGCGGCGCCGGGGCCGGGCGGCTGTGGTGGTGCCCAACGGCGTGCTGTTCGCGACCGAGGGGGTAGGGGCCAGGATCAAGAAGGACCTGCTCGAGCGGTTCAACCTGCACACGGTGGTGCGCCTGCCCAACGGCGTCTTCACGCCCTACACGCTGATCCCGACGAACATCCTCTTCTTCGAGGCGGGGGCGCCCACCGAGGAGATCTGGTTCTACGAGCACCCGCTTCCCGACGGCCGCAAGAACTACACCAAGACCAAGCCGCTGCGGTACGAGGAGTTCGCCGACTGCGAGGCGTGGTGGGGCGGTGCGGATCGGACCGGACGGGTCGAGTCGACCCAGGCGTGGAAGGTCAGTGCGGCCGAGGTTGCCGAGGGTGGCTACAACCTCGACCTGCGTAACCCGAACCGCACCGGAGACCTGGAGCATCGACCGGTTGTCGACCTCGTTGCCGAGTTGGTGCGCACGGAGGAGGAGATCCTCGACGTGCTAAGGGCGCTCCAGGCGGAGATCGGTGCTGACTCGCACGACGCCGGAGCTCACACGTGAGCGTGCGCTGGGTCCCTGTCGCGGAGGTTCTTCGACTACATCGCCGAACCGTCGAAGTCGAGCCCACGCGAACCTACGCCGAGATCGGTGTCCGTTCGTTCGGCCGCGGCCTCTTTCACAAGGACGCGATCGACGGGGTGTCGCTCGGCGCTAAGCGCGTCTTCGAGATCGACCCAGGCGATCTCGTCGTGTCCAATGTCTTCGCGTGGGAAGGAGCCGTCGCAGTCGCGAGCGAAGGGGAGAAAGGCATGATCGGCTCGCATCGGTTCATGACCTGGCGGCCGATGAGCGGTGAAGCCGGGGCTGACTTCATCGCTCACTATCTGCTGTCAGACCATGGGCTCGAACAACTGCGACGGGCGTCACCTGGTAGCGCCGGCCGGAACCGCACCCTCGGAATCGCGGCTTTCGAGAACCTCCGGATCCCACTCCCGGGCCGGGACGAGGAACTGCGCATCGCCGCCCGCCTTGATCGAATCCGAGATGCAGCGGGTCTGTTGTCGGCGCCGGTGCACATCACGGAGCTAGAGCGAGCCGTCTGGAAGGCCGCCTCGGGTGCTCCGACCCGGCCGATGGGGAGCTCCGTACATCAGGTGTCGCGGCCGATCTCGACGGTCGGCGACACGTCGTACCGGATGCTTGGCGTTCGATGGTACGGAGAAGGGCTCTTCGTGCGCACGGTTCTTCGTGGCGATGAGGTCGCCGCGAGCACCGTGTATCGAGTGGAGCCCGGCGACATCGTCTACAACCGGCTCTTTGCCTGGAAGGGCTCGTTTGCTACGGCGACAGACGAGCACGCAGGCGCGGTCGTATCGAACGAGTTCCCGTGCTTCAGGGTCACTGACCCGCACGTGATGCCCGAGTTCGTCAGCGCCTGGCTGCGACGCCCCGAAGTCTGGGACGAAGTCGGTGCGCAGTCGACAGGGAGCACGCCGACAAGTCGCAACCGCTTCAAGGTGGACCGATTCCTCGGCCTTGAGGTACCCGTGCTGGAGGCGGCCGAGCAGTCACGGATCGTCAGTGCCCTCACCGCGGTGAGGTCACTCCGCAAGCTGGCATCAGAGCGCCAGAGCCTGGCGGGTGCCCTGCTACCCGCGGCCCGCAACGAGGAGTTCTCGCGTCTGATCAACTCCTGAGGGTGCTCGG
>CAYGGX010000002.1:14431-43625 GCA_964349585.1 uncultured Actinotalea sp. | reverse complement strand
CCCGCGGCCCGCAACGAGGAGTTCTCGCGTCTGATCAACTCCTGAGGGTGCTCGGCCATCGCTTGGCGGGGCCACATCACAAGGCGCTGCGCCACTTGCCCCCTGCGATCACCAGGTGGTCCACGAAGCGGAGGCCGCAGAGTCGCGCGGCCTCGGCCAGGGCGGCGCTGACGCGACGGTCACCGGCGCTCGGGGTTGGGTCGCCGCTCGGATGGTTGTGCATGACGGCGAATGCGACGCCGTCGCGGCTGAGCACCTCCGCGAGCACCTCACGCACCGGTACGGCGACGCCATGGATGCCGCCGTCGGCCACCGGGACGCACCCGCGCAGTCGGCTCCCCGGCCCCCAGACGGCGACGAGAAGTCGCTCCCTCTCCCGGCACGGGAAGAGCGGGGCCGCGATCCGGGCGAGGTCGGCCGAGGAGGTGACCGTCGCGTAGTCGGGCAGCCGATTGGCGAGCCGGTGGCCGATCTCACTGGCCGCCCGCACCCGCGCCGCCTTGGCCGCGCCGACACCGGGCTCGCGGGCGAGGGCGACGGCGTCGCGCACGGCCAGCCCGTGCAGCCCGCCGTGCTCGCGGAGCAGTGCCGCGGCAAGGTCGACCGCGCTCTTTCCACGGCACCCGGTGCCCAGGAGGAGGGCGACCAGCTCGGCGTCCGTCAGCGCCTCGGAGCCGAGCCTGACCAGGCGCTCGCGCGGTCGCTGGTCGGCGGGGAGCTGAGCCAACGGTCCGAGCGAGCTTGCGGTCATCGCGTCACGGTAGGGCTTTCGGGCGTGCTGCCACCCGAGATCCACAACCCGATCGGCGGCCCGGTGTCGAGTTCCGGATGTCATCTAGCGCCCGCGGGCTCGCTAGGGTGACGGCCATGTCTTCCGCCCCCGCCGAGCGCACCCTTGTCCTGGTAAAGCCCGACGGCGTCCGCCGCGGCCTGGTCGGGGAGGTGCTCCGCCGGATCGAGGACAAGGGCTACGCCCTCGTCGCGCTCGACCTGCGGACCGCCGACCCCGAGCTGCTGCGCGCCCACTACGCCGAGCACGAGGGTAAGCTGTTCTTCGGCCCGCTCCTCGATTTCATGGGTTCCGGTCCGGTAGTTGCCGCGGTGATCGAGGGGCAGCAGGTGATCGCGGCGTTCCGTGCCATGGCCGGCGCGACCGACCCGACGGCGGCCGCACCCGGGACAATCCGCGGGGACCTCGGCCGGGATCAGGGCACCGCGGTGACCCAGAACCTCGTGCACGGCTCGGACTCGCCGGACTCCGCGCGGCGCGAGATCGCCCTGTGGTTCCCCGGGCTGTGACCAAGCGCCTGCACCTGCCCGCCCCCGCCACCTCCTAGGCTCGGTCCGTGCACCTGAAGACGCTGACCCTGCGCGGGTTCAAGTCGTTCGCCTCGGCGACGACGCTGAACTTCGAGCCGGGGATCACCTGCGTCGTCGGGCCGAACGGCTCGGGAAAGTCCAACGTCGTGGATGCGCTCGCCTGGGTGATGGGCGAACAGGGCGCCAAGTCGCTGCGCGGCGGCAGCATGGAGGACGTCATCTTCGCGGGCACCGCCGGCCGTCCGCCGCTCGGCCGCGCCGAGGTCTCGCTGACGATCGACAACACCGACGGGCTGCTTCCGATCGAGTACAGCGAGGTCACGATCTCGCGGACCCTGTTCCGCAGCGGCGGTTCGGAGTACGCGATCAACGGGTCGGCGTGCCGGTTGCTGGACATCACAGAGCTGCTGTCCGACACCGGCATGGGCCGGGAGATGCACGTGGTGGTCGGCCAGGGCCAGTTGGACGCCATCCTGCGGGCCACCCCCGACGAGCGGCGGGGCTTCATCGAGGAGGCCGCGGGCATCCTCAAGCACCGCCGCCGCAAGGAGAAGGCGCAGCGCAAGCTGGACGCGATGCAGGCCAACCTGACGCGGCTGACCGACCTGATCGCCGAGCTGCGGCGCCAGCTCGGACCGCTCGGCCGGCAGGCGGAGGTTGCCCGGCGTGCCCAGAGCATCCAGGCGGACCTGCGGGACGCGCGGGCGCGCCTGCTCGCCGACGACCTGGCCGAGCTGACCGCGACCCTTGACCGGGAGATCGCCGACGAGACGGAGCTGCGCCGCCGGCGAGCCGAGGTCGAGGCGACGGTGACGGCGGCGCGGGCCGAGGTGACCCGGTTGGAGGCCGAGGCCGCGACGGCCGCCCCCGAGCTCACGGCCGCCGGCGACGTCTGGTACCGGCTCTCCGCCGCCCGGGAGCGCCTGCGCGGCACCGCAACCCTGGCCGCCGAGCGGCTGCGGCTGCTGGGCTCCGCCGACGACGAGGCCGCCCCCACCGGTCCCGAGCCCGACGACCTCGTGGCGCAGGCCCGCCGCGCCCGGGAGTCGGAGGCGGAGCTGCTCGCCGAGGTGGGTCTCGCCCGCGAGGCGGTCGAGAGGGCGACGGCGGATCGGGCCGAGGCCGAGGAGCAGCTGGGGGCAGCCGAACGACGCCTGGCGGACCTGCACCGTGCCGTGGCCGATCGCCGCGAGGGACTGGCGCAGCTGGCCGGCGAGGTGTCGGCCAAGCGCAGCCGCGCCGAGGCGATCGAGTCGGAGATCGCGCGGTTGCGGCAGACGGTCGCCGAGGCGGAGCACCGGGGCCACCACGCCACCCTCCAGTTCACCGCGCTCGAGTCCCAGGTGGCGGGCGTCGAGGAGGGCGAGGAGGGGCTGGACGCCGAGCACGAGGCGGCCGTCCAGGCACTCGAGCGGGCGACGGCGGACCTGAACGAGCTGCGGGAGGCCGAGCGGGCGGCCGCGAGCGACCGGGCCAGCTGGCAGGCCCGCGTCGATGCGCTCGAGATGAGCCTCGTCCGCAAGGACGGCGCCGGCGCCCTGCTCGCCGCCGACGGCCTGGGCGGCGTGCTCGGCACCGTGGCGGCCCTGCTCGCCGTCGAACCCGGCTACGAGGACGCGCTCACCGCGGCCCTGGGCGGCGTCGCCGACGCCGTCGCGGTCGCGTCGGTGGACGCGGCGGTCGACGCGCTGCGCCGGCTTCGGGACGACGACGCCGGTCGGGCGAACCTGCTCGTCGGATGGGACGGGCCGGAGCCGGAGCGTCCGGCGGACCTCCCCGACGGGGCCGTTCCGGCCGCCGACCTGGTCCAGGCCCCGGCGGCGGTGCGCGCCGCCGTCGAGCGGCTCCTGGCGGGCGTCGTCGTCGTCCCCGACCTGGCCCGGGCCCGGGCCCTGATCGCCGCGCGGCCCGAGCTGACCGCAGTCACCCGCGGCGGGGACCTGCTCGGCAGCCTGCGCGCCTCGGGCGGCTCGGTGAGCGAGCCGGGGGTGCTCGAGCTGCAGCGCGCCCTGGACGACGCCCGGCGGAGTGTCGACGACGCCGCTGCCCGCGGGGAGCGAACCCGGTTCCAGATCGCAACCGCCGAACGAGTCGAGGCGGAGGCGCGCGAGCGCCACGACGCCACCCTGGAGCGGCTGCACGAGTCCGACGCGGCGTTGGCGGCGGTCGCCGAGCAGCTCGGCCACCTCGGCTCCGCCGCCCGCGGTGCCCGGGCGGAGGTCGAGCGCGCCCAGGCGACCCTGGACGACGCCACCGAGCGGCTGGCCGCTGAGCAGGCCGCCATGGCCGAGCTGACCGACCGGCTGGCACGTGCCGAGGCGAACCCCGCCGAGTCGGAGCAGCAGACGGAGCACGCCGTCGCCGAGCGGGACCGGGCCACCGAGCGGGCGACGCTGGCCAGGTCCGCCGAGACGGAGGCTCGGCTCGCGCTGCGCACCCTCGAGGAGCGGGCGCGGGCGCTGACCGGCCGCGCGGCGTCGCTGGAGCGCGCCGCGGAGACAGAGCGGCAGGCTCGGGAGATGGCCGCCGAGCGCGCCGTGCGCCGCGCCGAGCAGGCCCGTCGCGCCCAGGCCGTGCTTCGCGGGACCGAGCGCGCGCTCGCTGCGATCGAGGCGTCCCTGCAGCGGGCGACCGAGGCGCGGGAGGCCGCCGAGGCCGCGCGGCTGGCCCGGGACGCGGCCCTGGTGTCGGTGCGCGCCGAGCTCGAGCGGTCGGCGGCGGCGCTGGCCGAGCTGACCGACGTCGCGCACCGCGACGAGGTGGCGCGCGCGCAGCAGGAGCTCCGGGTCGCCCAGCTGCACGAGCGTGCCGTGACCGAGCTCGGCCTTGACCCGCAGGTCCTGCTGGCCGAGTTCGGCCCGGATCGCCCGGTGTCGCGCCGCGACGACGACGGCGCCGAGGTCGTCGTGCCCTATGTGCGAGCCGAGCAGGAGAAGCGCCTCCGGTCCGCCGAGCGCGGGCTCTCCCTGCTCGGTCGGGTGAACCCGCTCGCCCTCGAGGAGTACGCGGCGCTCGAGGAGCGACACGGGTTCCTGGCCGCGCAGCTGGCCGACCTGAAGAAGTCCAGGCTCGACCTGGAGCAGGTGATCGGGGAGATCGACGATCGCGTCGAGCAGGTGTTCGCCGACGCCTACCGCGACACGGCGGTCCAGTTCGAGCAGGTGTTCGCCCGGCTGTTCCCGGGTGGCCACGGCCGGCTCGTCCTGACCGAACCCGAGGACATGCTCGCCACCGGGGTGGACGTCGAGGCCCGCCCGGCCGGCAAGACCCTCAAGCGGCTGTCGCTGCTGTCCGGCGGGGAGCGGTCCCTGACCGCGATCGCGCTGCTGGTCGCGATCTTCCTCGCCCGGCCGAGCCCGTTCTACGTCCTGGACGAGGTCGAGGCGGCACTGGACGACGTGAACCTGGGTCGGCTGCTCGAGATCCTCACCGAGCTGCGCCGGGACAGCCAGCTGATCGTGGTCACCCACCAGAAGCGCAGCATGGAGATCGCCGACGCCCTGTACGGCGTGACGATGCGCGACGACGGGATCAGCACGGTGATCAGCCAGCGGCTGCGGGAGGACGAGACCGACTGATCTGTGCAGATGGTGTGTGGATCCGCGCGCCGCGGGCCGGGTCTGCGGGCGATCATGACCGGCCGCGCAGACACTCGCACCATGACGCCCGGCACCTGGATCCCGATCGCCTTCGGGGCGGCGCTCGTCGCGATGGCGGTGTCCGGGCTGGGCCGTGGCGCCCCGGGTGCGCGCCACTTCGTCGCCGATCTGCGCGCCTGGCTGCGCCGGGAGCCCGACCCGACGGGGATCGGCGCCTTCGCGGAGGTCCGGCGCGAGCTCGTGGAGGCCGAGGACGTCGAGGAGGGCGGCCTGGAGGACCTCTTCGAGATCGGCGAGCGACCCAAGACCGCCTACGTGGAGCCGACCGCGGAACCCCTGGTCCGGGTCACCCGGCGCGCCGTCAAGACCCTGTCGCGCGTGCAGCGCTGAGGGTTGGCCGGCGACATTCCTGACAGACTGATCCGGTGAATCTCGGCGACATCCTGCTCATCGTCCTTCCCATGGTCGTGATCGTCGCGGGCGGCGTCGCGCTGCTGCCTCGGTACCGGCGGCGCCGGGGCATCGACTGGCCGCGCCGCCGGCGGGGGGCGGCACCCGGCGAGCTGTCCCCGCCGGTGATCCCCGCAGCGGACGTCCTCGCCGGCGCCCCGGACGCAGACGCCGAGGTGCTCGAACCGGTGGCCCCTGCCCGGGAGACCCCCGAGCCCGTCGTCGGCCGCATGGCCCGGCTGCGCGGCCGCCTCGCCAGGTCTGGCTCACCGCTCGGCTCGGCACTGCTTGCCGTCCTCTCGCGGGATCAGCTGGCCGCCGACGACTGGGACGAGCTCGAGGAGGCGCTGCTGCTGGCGGACATGGGTGCGGGCCCGGCAACGGAGCTGGTCGACCGGCTGCGCGAGCGGGTCCGCGTGCTCGGGGTCGGCGATCCGGCGGCGGTGCGGGGGCTGCTCCGCGAGCAGCTCCTCGAGCTGCTGGACCCCGACCTCGACCGCTCCCTGGCGGTCGACGGCCACGACCCCGCCGTCGTCCTCGTGGTCGGCGTGAACGGGACGGGCAAGACGACGACCATCGGGAAGCTGGCCCGGATCCTGGTCGCCGAGGGACGGACGGTCGTCCTTGGAGCCGCCGACACGTTCCGGGCCGCGGCCGCTGACCAGCTGCAGACCTGGGGCGCGCGCGTGGGGGTGGCGACCGTGCGGTCCGAGCGGGACGGTTCGGACCCCGCCGCGGTGGCCTTCGACGCGCTCCGCCGCGCCAAGGCCGACGGGACCGACGTCGTGCTCGTCGACACCGCGGGCCGGCTGCAGAACAAGGCGGGCCTGATGGACGAGCTGGGCAAGATCGTCCGGGTGCTCTCCCGCGAGGCCCCGATCGCCGAGGTGCTCCTGGTGCTCGACGCCACCACCGGCCAGAACGGCCTGCGCCAGGCCCAGGTGTTCGCCGAGGTCGCGGGCGTCACCGGCATCGTCCTGACCAAGCTCGACGGCACCGCGAAGGGCGGCATCGTCGTGGCGGTGCAGCGCGAGCTGGGCGTGCCGGTCAAGCTGGTCGGGCTCGGCGAGGGGCCCGACGACCTGGCTCCCTTCGACGCGGAGGCATTCGTCGACGGCCTGCTGTCCGGCTAGCCGGCCGCGGCAGCGCGCGGAAACACGACGTTCACACTGCTGAGCGTCTTGTCACCCTCGCGTAACCGGAGCGGCCCCCTCGCGAAACACCCCTGCCCGACAGTTGGGGACGACCAGCCGACCGGTTGGGTGAGGGAGAGGCGATCTTATGGTTGAGCTGGACAGCGGGCTCACAGCGTGGATGCTGGTCTCGGCATCGCTCGTGCTGCTGATGACCCCAGGACTGGCGTTCTTCTACGGGGGCATGGTGCGCGGCAAGGCCGTGCTCAACATGATGATGATGTCGTTCGGCGCGATGGGCGTCGTCGGCGTGCTGTATGTGCTCTGGGGCTGGTCGATGTCGTACGGCACCGGCGTGCTCAACACGACCAGTGACGGCGGCGGGTTCTTCGGCAACCCGTTCGAGCAGTTCGCGCTCGGCGGCGGGGGAGTCTTCGACGAGGCCGGCGGGGCCGTCATCGACGGCGGCCTTCCCATCATCGTCGACGTCGGCTTCCAGGCCACCTTCGCGATCATCACCGTCGCGCTGATCTCGGGCGCGCTCGCCGAGCGCGTCAAGTTCAGCACGTGGTTGGCGTTCGCCGCGCTGTGGGTGACGTTCGCGTACTTCCCGATGTCCCACATGGTCTGGGGCGGCGGGCTGCTTAGCGACGCCGGTCCCTTCGCGGGGATCGCCGCCCCGGTGGACTTCGCCGGTGGCACCGTGGTGCACATCAACGCCGGCGTCGCGGCCCTGGTGCTCGTGCTGATCATCGGCAAGCGCAAGGGCTTCGGCAAGGAGCCGATGCGGCCGCACAACCTGCCGTTCGTGATGCTCGGTGCGGCCCTGCTCTGGTTCGGCTGGTTCGGCTTCAACGCGGGGTCGGCCTACGGCGCCGACGGGCTCGCCGGCCTGGCGTGGGTGAACACCTCGACGGCCGCAGCCGCGGCGATCCTCGGCTGGCTGGTCACGGAGAAGATCCGTGACGGGCACGCGACGTCGCTCGGCGCGGCGTCCGGCATCGTCGCGGGGCTGGTCGCGATCACCCCGGCGGCGGGTTCGCTGCACCCGGTGGGTGCGATCGTCCTCGGCCTTGGAGCCGGCGCGCTCTGCGCCCTCGCGGTGGGGCTGAAGTACCGGTTCGGCTACGACGACTCGCTGGACGTCGTCGGGGTCCACCTGGTCGGCGGGCTCGTCGGGACGGTGGCGATCGGCTTCCTGGCCACCGACGGCGGGCTGTTCTACGGCGGCGGGGCGAGCCTGCTGCTCGTGCAGATAATCATCGCCGTCGTCGCGATCGCGCTCTCGGCCGTCGTCACCCTGGTGATCGGCCTGGTGCTCAAGGCGACCATGGGATGGCGGGTCGCCGACGAGGAAGAGGTTGGCGGGATCGACCTGGCAGTGCACGGTGAAGGTGCATACGAGTCCCTCGGTGGGGCGCGCGTAGCGGAGGTGAAGGCATGAAGCTGGTCACCGCAGTGATCCAGCCGCACCGGCTGGACGACGTGAAGTCGGCCCTGGAGGCCGCCGGAGTCCGCGGCATGACGGTGAGCGAGGCGAGCGGCTACGGCCGTCAGCACGGGCACACCGAGGTCTACCGGGGTGCGGAGTACACGGTCGACCTGATCCCGAAGGTGCGCGTCGAGGTGCTGGTCGCCGATCCGGACGTGGCGACAGTCACCGACGCGATCGTCGGCGCGGCGCAGACGGGCAAGATCGGTGACGGCAAGGTCTGGGTGGTGCCGGTCGAGGGCATCACCCGGGTCCGCACCGGTGAGCACGGCATCGACGCGCTGTAGATGACGCGGCCCGACGACGCAACGGTCGGGTCGCCGGCCGAGGTCCCGCACTCCCGAGTGGGGGTGCGGGACCTCACCGTCGACCGGCTCGACCTGGCTTCCCGGATGACCGGTCCGGGGGCGGACGGCGTGATGCGCCGCGCTGCGCTCGCCCAGCTCGTCACGAGCCGCCTGGCCGGGCTCTGGGACGACGTCGTCGGCGACCTGGGCGTGGCCGACGGCATCGCCCTCGGTGCAGTCGGCAGCCTTGGCCGGTCCGACGCGAGCCCGGCCTCGGACCTGGACCTGCTGCTGGTGCACGACGGGCGCACGCACAGCCGTGCGCAGGTCGCGGCGGTGGCGGAGCGGCTCTGGTACCCGATCTGGGACGCGGGACTCGCCCTGGACCACTCGGTCCGCTCGCTGGCCCAGTGTCGTCAGGTCGCATCGGCCGACCTGCCGGCGGCCGTGGGCCTGCTCGACCTGCGCGCGGTCGCCGGCGACCGCACGGTGATCCACCGGGCGCGCAGCGCGCTGCTGGAGGACTGGCGCTCGGCCGCACGGCGCAGGCTGCCGGAGCTGTTGAACACGACGAAGGCCCGGGCCGAGCGGGCCGGCGAGCTGGCCTACCTGGTGGAGCCGGACCTCAAGGAGGCGCGCGGGGGGATCCGGGACGCCATCGTCGTCCTCGCGCTTGCGGCGACGTGGCTGACTGACCGGCCGCACGGGACCGTCGACGCCGCCTACGCGCACCTGCTGGACGTGCGGGACGCGCTCCAGGTGACCACTCGACGGTCGACCAACCGACTGCTCCGCGCGGATCAGGACGAGGTCGCCGACCTTCTGGGCGTCGGCGACGCGGACGACCTGCTCGCCGGGCTCGCCGAGGCGGGACGCACCATCGCCCACGCCCTGGACACCACGGCGCGGCACGCGCGGCAGGCCCTCGCCCGGCCCGCCTACTACCGGCCGGTGGTCCGCCGGGGCCGGCGGCTGGCGCCGCGCCTGCGTCCGGTCGGCGACGGCCTGGTGGAGCACGACGGCGAGCTGGTGCTGGCGGCGGGCGTGCGCCCCGAGGACGACCCGCTGCTCGGGCTGCGAGCCGCCGCGACGGCGGCCCGCACCGGGCTGCCGCTGTCACCGGTCACCGTGGAGAGCCTGGCCCGGACGCCGGTGCTGCCCGATCCTTGGCCGCCCGCGGCGCGGGAGCACCTGCTGACCCTGCTCGGCAGCGGCCACGGCCAGGTGCCGGTCTGGGAGACCCTGGACCTGGCCGGGGTGGTCACCCGGTGGATCCCCGAGTGGGCGGCCGTGCGCAACCGCCCGCAGCGCTCGCCGATCCACCGGCACACGGTAGACCGACACCTGGTCGAGACGGTGGCGAACCTGCGCGGCGCCGACCGCAGCGAGGTCCTGCTGCTGGCCGCCCTGCTGCACGACATCGGGAAGCGGCCGGGGGTCGAGGACCACAGCGCGGCCGGGGCGGACCTGATCCCGGCGATCATGGCGCGGATGGGCGTCGACGGAGCCGTCGCGGCCGACGTGCGGGCGCTGGTCCGCCATCACCTGACCCTGGCCATCCTGGCCACGACGAAGGATCCGGACGAGCCGGCGACGCTCGACGAGCTGTGCGATGCGGTCGGCGGGCGACCCGACCTGCTGGCCGCGCTGCGCACGCTGACGGAGGCCGACGCAACCGCCGCGGGACCGGTGACCTGGACCCCGTGGCGGGCCCGCCTGGTCGACGACCTCACCGCCCGGGCGGCGCAGCGGCTGGGCGTCCCGGCCGGGTCCGGGCTGAGCGCGAGCTGAGTCCCGGCTACCCTGAGACCTCCGCAATCCCGCACTGATCGGTGAGGTTCCGTGTTCGCCACGCTGTCCGATCGACTCACGTCGACCTTCAAGAACCTGCGCGCCAAGGGCCGGCTCTCCGAGGCGGACATCGACGCAACGGTCCGTGAGATCCGCCGCTCGTTGCTGGACGCCGACGTAGCCGTCCCCGTGGTGCGGCAGTTCGCCGCCACCGTGCGCGAGCGCGCGCTGTCCGCGGAGGTCGCCGGCGCCCTCAACCCCGCACAGCAGGTTGTCAAGATCGTCCACGAGGAGCTGATCGCGATCCTCGGCGGGCAGCAGCGCCCGCTCACCTTCGCCAAGCACCCCCCGACGGTGATCCTGCTGGCGGGCCTCCAGGGCGCGGGCAAGACGACGCTGGCCGGCAAGCTGGGCCTGTACCTGCGCGAGCAGGGACACACCCCGCTGCTCGTCGCGGCCGACCTGCAGCGCCCGAATGCCGTGACGCAGCTCCAGGTGGTCGGCGAGCGCGCCGGTGTGCCCGTGTTCGCGCCGCATCCCGGTGCCCAGGAGACCGAGTCGGAGTCGCCCGCCGGCGACCCGGTGGTCGTCGCCCGGGACGGCCTCGCCGCCGCCCGCGCGCGCCAGCACGACGTCGTGATCGTCGACACCGCCGGCCGGCTGGGCGTGGACGAGCAGATGATGCGGCAGGCCGCGGACATCCGGGACGCCGTCGACCCCGACGAGATCCTCTTCGTCGTCGACGCGATGATCGGCCAGGACGCGGTGACCACCGCGCAGGCCTTCGCCGAGGGCGTCGGATTCACCGGGGTCGTCCTGGCCAAGCTGGACGGCGACACCCGAGGCGGTGCCGCACTGTCGGTGGTCGGCGTGACGGGCCGCCCGGTGATGTACGCCTCGACGGGCGAGAAGCTGACGGACTTCGAGGCCTTCCACCCCGATCGGATGGCGTCGCGGATCCTGGACATGGGCGACGTCATGTCCCTGATCGAGCAGGCCGAGAAGGCCTTCGACGCGGAGCAGGCCCAGTCGATGGCGGGCAAGCTCGCCGCGGGTGAGGACTTCGGCCTCGACGACTTCCTGGTGCAGATGCAGAGCCTGCGCCAGATGGGCTCGATGAAGAAGATGCTCGGCATGCTGCCCGGGATGGGCCAGATGCGGGAGGCCCTCGAGAGCTTCGACGAGCGCGAGGTCGACCGGATCGAGGCGATCGTGCACTCGATGACCCCCGCCGAGCGGCAGAACCCCAAGCTGATCAACGGCTCACGCAGGTCGCGCATCGCCCGCGGTTCGGGGACGACCACCACCGACGTCAACCAGCTCCTCGAGCGCTTCGCGGCCGCCCAGCAGATGATGAAGCAGGCCGCCCGTGCCGGTGGGATGCCCGGGATGGGGGGCCTCGGGAACATGCCCGGGGTCGGCAAGAAGTCCCGCGGGCGGATGGCCCAGCAGCCCAAGGGCCGCGGCGCGAAGGGCAAGTCCGGCAACCCCGCCAAGCGGGCGCAGCAGGAGCGCGAGGCCCTGATGCGGGCCGCCGGCGAGGCGGTGAAGGCGGCGCCGGCGGGTTCGGCGTTCGGCCTCGGCGGCACGCAGGACGGCGAGCCCGCGGAGCCGCCCGCGCTGGAGATCCCGCCCGGGCTCGAGAAGTTCCTCGGCCGCTGACGTCGGCCCCGTGAGCACCTGGTCGGCCCCCACCGGGACCGTGCTGCGCATCAAGGGCCGGGTACTGGTTGACGACGAGCGGGAGGTCGGCGAGCTCTGGGCGCTCGGCGGGCGCGTCACGTTCGCTCCGCCGAAGGGAGCGGCGGCCGACGACGTCGTCGTCCTGGAGGGCTGGGCGGTCCCGGGACTCGTCGACGTCCACTGCCACATCGGGCTGTCCGCCGCCGGCCCGGTCGACGAGGCGACGGCGGAGCGCCAGGCCCTGACCGACCGGGACGCGGGCACCCTGCTGGTCCGGGACGCCGGGTCGCCCAGCGACACCCGGTGGATGGCCGCCCGCCGCGACCTCCCGCCCATCCTGCGGGCCGGACGTCACCTGGCCCTCCCCAAGAGGTACCTGCGCCACTACGGGCGCGAGCTGGCCGACGCCTCGCAGCTCCCCGCGGCGGTCGCGGAGGAGGCCGCGCGCGGCGACGGTTGGGTCAAGCTCGTGGCGGACTGGATCGACCGCGGCCTTCCCGAGGGTGACCTTCGCCCCCTCTGGCCCGACGACGTCCTCGCGGCCGCGATCCGGGTCGCGCACGACGCCGGTTCCCGCGTGACGGCGCACACCTTCTCCACCGAGGCACTGCCGGGACTTCTCGCCGCGGGCATCGACTGCCTCGAGCACGGCACCGGCCTGACGCCCGACCTGATCGACGAGGTCGCCCGCCGGGGGATCCCCGTCACCCCGACCCTGCTGCAGGTGGAGCAGTTCGCGGCGATCGCCGACCGGGCCGGCCGATACCCCGTGTTCGCGGCCCGGCTGCGGCGCCTGCACGCGCGGCGCCACCAGCAGGTCCGGGACCTGTACGACGCGGGGGTGCGCCTGCTGGTCGGGACCGACGCCGGGGGCACCATCGAGCACGGCCGGCTCCCGGACGAGGCCGCGGAGCTGGTCGCGGCGGGGATCCCCGCCGCGGAGGTGGTCGCCGCAGCCTCCTGGCGCACCCGCGAGTACCTCGGTGCGCCCGGCCTGACCGAGGGCGCCCCGGCGGACCTCGTCGTCTACCCGGCCGACCCGCGCGCCGACATCGGGGTCCTGGCGCACCCCACCGCGGTCGTGCTGCGCGGCGCCGTCGTCGCCTGAGGTGCTGCGTAGCTCAGGCGTTCTCCTGGGGCGTCTCCTTGGGTCGCCGCCCGGTCTCCTTTTCCCACTGGTCGAGCTGCTGGGTCAGCGCCCGCGCGATCTCGAAGGCCTGCTCGGGCGGGATCCGGACCCGGGCGACCACCCGGGCGGAGACCACGGCCGCTCGACCGGCGTCGTCGTCCGTCTCGACCAGCTTCGGCGGCCCCTTGGGCGCGGCGAAGTCGAGCACGAAGGACGTCCGCGTGTGCCAGATGTTGGCGAAGTCGGCGGGCACACCGGCCTCCATCTCGGGCGGGACGTCGACCTGGAATCGCAGGGCCATCGGTCGGTCGGCGCTCATCGTGGTCTCCGTGGGTAGGTGCTGAGGTCCCAGCCCATACCCTCTCACCGGCGCAGGGCCGCCCACAGCCGGACCGGCAACAGCCGCGCGATCTTTGCCGCGATCGCCATCTGCCACGGGAACACGATCTCCATCCGCCCCCGCTCGAGGCCGTCGGCGATGGACCGCGCCGCCCGGTCCGGGTCGATCAGGAACGGCATCGGGAAGGAGTTCACGTCCGTCATCTCGGTCCGCACGAAGCCGGGGGCGACGGTCGTCACCCGGATCCCGTGCCGCCGCAGCGACACGCGCAGCGCCTCGAGCAGGTTGATCTGGGCGGCCTTGGTCGCGCCGTAGGCCTCCGCGCCCGGCAGCCCCCGGAAGCCCGCCACCGAGGCGACGCCGACGAAGTGCCCCCGCCGCTGATCGACCATCGTGGGGAGGACGGCGTCGAGGACGTTGCTCAGGCCGAGCAGGTTGACCTCGATGTGGCGCCGGAACTCGGCGGCATCCCACCTCGCGGCGTCGACCTGCTTCCAGTAGCCCGCGCACCAGATGACCATGTCGAGGCCCCCGAGCGCGGCCGAGGCCGTCGATGCCGCCGCGGCGATCCCGTCGGCGTCCGTGGCGTCACCGGGCACCACCGTCATCCTGCCCCCGGCAACCTCCTCGAGCCGGTCGCGGCGTCGGGCGGTGATCGCCACCCGCGCCCCGCGGCGTACCAGCTCGGCGGCAACCGCGGCGCCGATCCCGCTGGAGGCTCCGACGAGCCACACCCGGGTGCCCGCGAGCGGGCTGGCGTTCGACCCGCCGGCCTCGTGCACGATGTGGTGCATCCCCGCGCCGCTCATGCGCCCACCCGCTGAAGCCGGACCTGGGCGACGTCCAGGTATCCCGTTGCGAAGCCGGACTGACTGTAGGCGAGGTAGAACTCCCACATCCGCCGGAACGTCGTGTCGAACCCGAGCGCGGAGATCCGCGGCCAGCGATCGATGAAGGTCGCCCGCCATCGGCCGAGCGTCTCGGCGTAGTGGCCACCGAAGTGGTGCGTGTCGGTGACCCGCAGCGTGGTCTTCCCCGTCGTGGTCTCGATCGCGTGCAGCGACGGGATGATCCCACCCGGGAAGATGTACTTCTGGATCCAGCTGAACGATCGCCGGGTCGCCAGGTACCTGTCGTGGGACATCAGGATCGCCTGCACGACGGCGGTCCCGCCCGGGGCCAGCAGCCGGTCGATCGTCTCGAAGTAGGTGCCCCAGTACTCGTCACCGACGGCCTCGATCATCTCTACGCTCACGACGGCGTCGTAGTTGCCCGTCGCCTCTCGGTAGTCCTGCAGTCGGATGTCGACGAGGTCCGCGAGGCCCGCCGCGTCCACCCGCTGCTGGGCGAGGACCGCCTGCTCCCGGGACAGCGTGAGCGTCGTCACGTGGGCGCCGCGCTCCGCGGCCCGGATGGCGAGGGTTCCCCAGCCCGTGCCGATCTCGAGCACCCGGGTTCCCGGACCGACCGCTGCCCGGTCCAGCGCTGCGTCGACCTTGCGGAGCTGGGCCTCCTCCAGCGTCTGGTCGGCCCACGGCCGTTCGTCGTCGAACAGGGCCGAGGAGTAGGTGAGCGAGGGGTCGAGGAACGCGGCGAACAGGTCGTTGGACAGGTCGTAGTGGGCCTTGATGTTGCGCCGCGACCCGTGCAGCGTGTTCCGCTGGACGCGAGGGACGCGCTGCTCGAAGAAGGCCCGGACCCGCTGCATCCAGGCCGGCACGGCCCTCGTGATGCTCGCGGCGAACGGGCGCAGGGCCTCGCCGAGGTCGGTACCCGGCGCGGGGCGCCAGTCCCCGGCCATGTACGCCTCGCCGAAGCCGATCTTGGGCGCGCGGCCCAGCCGGGCGAAGAACGCCGCGGGCCGGACAAGCTCGATCACCGGGGCGTCGGCGGGCGCCGCGTGGCCCCGCTCGCCGAGCCGCGAACCATCGGGGAGCAGCACGGTGACCGGGATGTCGCGCAGGATCCGGGCGGCGATCCGCCGGGCGATCCGGCCGCGGATGTCGAACCGGGGAACGCGCAGGGCGAGGCCGTCCCCGGACTGGGTGAGGGTGCTCATCTGACGGCCTCCAGGGGGTGCGTCGGGCGGGCATGAACGGTAAGGCGGCGGAGCCAGAGCCAGATCCCGTGAACCCGGATCAGGACCGTCACGCGCTGGGTCATGAAGGCGTGCCGGGCGAACGTGGCGAGCAGCGTGCGGGCCGTAGCCGGGATCGGTTGCCCGACCAGGCCTGCATCCAGGATGCGCTGTCCGCCGCGACTGAGCCTGATGGCGACGGCGACCAGCTCCGGCGTCAGCTGGAGGCGCATCTCGTACGAGCCCGTCAGGTCGTTGAACGGGGAGACGTAGAACTCCTTGTCGACCGTAGCGCGCCCGAGGTCGTCGGGGTCGACCAGGTAGGCATGCCGCTCCCCGTAGGTGTTGTGCACCTCGACGACGACGGCGCGCAGCGCGCCGTCCGCGGTGATGCACCAGAAGGCGGTCATCGGGTCGAAGACGTGGCCCAGGACGCGGGCGTGGGCGAGCATCAGCACCCGGTCGGTGGGGGCGAGGACCACGCCGCGACCGGCCAGGAAGCGCTCGATGTCCCCGCGGATCCCGCCGCCGAGGCGATTGGAGTCCATGTGGTCGCGGGGGTCGAACCCGGCGAGCCAGGCCAGCGGGCGACGCCACCGGGGTAGGTCGTCCACGTCGACCAGCCACTGGTAGTGCCGGTAGGTGAACGAGTGCACGAACGGGGTGCGCCTCGTGTGGCTGACCTCGCCGACGACGAGCGCCGGCAGCGCGGGAGTGGAGACGGTCACCATGACGCACCGAGCCGCTGGGCGGCCTCGACTCCGGACCGGCAGCCGTCCTCGTGGAAGCCCCAGCCTAGGTGCGCGCCCGCAAAGGCGAGCCGGTCGCCCCCGGCGGTGCGCAACCGTTCGGCCGCGGCCACCGCCTCGGTGGTGAACACCGGGTGCCGGTAGGTCATCTCCGCGATCACGGTCTCCGGGGCCACGTGGTCCGCGGCGTTCAGCGTCACGACGAGGTCGTCGGCCGTCTCGACGCCGTGCAGCCGGTTCATCCAGTAGCTGACCAGCACGCTCGACGAGCCCATCTCGCAGGCGTCCTTCCGGTAGTTCCACGAGGCGCGCGCCCGGGGATTCGCGGGGAGCGCGGTGGGGTCGCGGTGCAGCCAGGTCTGGTTCGTCGAGTAGCCGATGGCGGCCAGGTCGGACTTCTCCTCGGGCGTCGCGTCCCCGAGGATCGCCAGGGCGTCGTCGGCGTGGGTGGCGATCACCACCTTGTCGAAGGTGGCGAGGGTGCCGTCGGCGGTACGCACATCGACTCCCTGGTCGTGCCGGATGACGGAGGCCACCGCGGTGGCGGTGCGCACGTCGGCCAGTTCTGCGGCGATCCGCTCGACATACGTCCGGGAACCGCCGGTGACGGTGCGCCAGGTGGGGGATCCACCTACGGTCAGCATCCCGTGGTGGTCGAGGAAGCGGAAGAGGTGCCGGGCCGGGTACGCCCGGGCGTCGTCGTCCCCGGAGGACCAGACGCACGCGACCAGGGGGACTGCGAAGTGCTCGATGAAGTACTTCGAGTAGCCGCCGGCGTCGAGGAACTCGCCCCAGGTGAGGTCCTCGGTGCCCGCAAGCACCTTGCGTGCCCGGCGGTGGAACCGGGGGACCTCGGCCAGCATCCGCAGGTAGCGCGGATCGGCCAGGCGGCGCCGCTGCGCGAAGAGGCCGGCAGCGCCGCGGGCCCCGGCGTAGGACAGGCCGCACTCGGCGCAGGTCACGCTCATCGACATCTCGGTCGACTGAGTCGGGACGTCCAGCTCGCGGAACAGCCGCAGCAGGTTCGGGTAGGTGCGCTCGTTGTGCACGATGAATCCGCTGTCGATCGCGAGCTCCTTGCCGTCCGTCGTGGTGACGTCGTGGGTGTGCGCGTGGCCACCGAGCCGGTTGTCGCCCTCGAAGAGGGTGACGGCGTGGGACGTGCGCAGCACGTACGCGGCGGTGAGCCCGGAGACTCCCGAGCCGATGACGGCGACGGTGGGGGGCATGGTTGCTCCTGTCTAGAGTTTGTCCAAGGTCTGACGCAGAATCTAGAGGGGGGGTTGGACATCTGTCAAGCCTTTGTCTAAGGTAAGAGGAGCGGGCCACCCCGGCCCGGAGGAAAGGAGTCCGTCGTGATCGTCAGCAGACGGGTCGCCACCACGGCCGACCAAGAGAAGGTCTTCACCTACCTGAGCGACTTCACCACGACCACCCAGTGGGACCCGGCCACCGTCGAGACCGTCCTGGTGTCCGGCGACGGGGGAGTAGGGACCGTGTACCGCAACCGCACCAGCTTCATGGGCAGGACCACCGAGCTCGACTACGTCGTCACCCGGCGGGAGGCGCCGCGGGTGATCACCCTGCGCGGCGAGAACGCCGCGCTGGTGGCGACGGACACCATCACCGTCGAGACGGCCGACGCCGGCTCAGAGGTGACCTACCAGGCCGACTTCGCGTTCAAGGGTGCCTGGCGGCTCGTCGCGCCGCTGATGCGGCCGGCGCTGCGTAGGCTCGGGGACCGGGCCGAGGTGGGTCTGCGAACCACCCTGGCCGGAGTCTGAGAAGCCAAGGACCCGGATGTACACGATCAAGCGCGCGGCGGAGCTCACCGGGGTACCCGTGGCCACCCTGCGAGCCTGGGAGCGCCGGTACGCCGTCGTGACGCCGCAGCGCACCGAGGGCGGCTACCGGCTGTACGACGACGGGGCGCTCGCCGCGATCCGGGCGATGAGCGAGCTCGTGGCGGGCGGTTGGTCGCCGCGCCAGGCCGCGGGCGAGGTGCTGCGCAGGGGCGTGCGCCCAGGAGCGGTGATCGCGACCGAGGCCCCCGCGACCAACGGCCTACCGCAGGGCGCACCGGAGCACGCCGCCGCGACCGAGGACTTCGTCCGGGCGGCCCGCGACATGGACACGGCCGCGCTCGGTGCGATCCTCGACGACCGGTTCGGCCGGGGCTCGTTCGAGAGCGTCGTCGACGACTGGCTGATGCCGGCCCTGGTGGCCGTCGGCGATGCCTGGGCGGCCGGCGAGCTGACCACCGCCGCCGAGCACCTGACGTCCAATGCGGTGCTGCGCCGACTTGCGACCGCCTTCGAGGCCGCGGCCAACAGCGCCCTCGGGCCGCGCATCCTGGTCGGGCTCGCTCCTGGCTGCCGGCACGAGCTCGGGGCGCTTGCCTTCGCCACGGCGGCTCGCCGGGCCGGGCTCACGGTCACCTACCTCGGTGCTGACCTGCCGGTGCAGAGCTGGATCGACGCCGTCGGTCAGGATTCCCCGCGGGCGGTGGTGCTCGCAGCTCCCCGGCGCCGTGACGTCGGTCCGGTCGCCCGCGTCGCCGCCGCTCTGCGTGCGGCACATCCGACTGTCGACATCGGGGTGGGCGGCGGCTTCCAGCAGGAGGTGCCGCCGCCGGCGCGTGCGCTCGGCCACCGGATCGGGGAGGCAGCGCGTCGACTCGCGGTCGACCTGTCCGCCGGATGACGACCGCCGCGTGGCGCACTGGCGCTCGGCCGGGCCTTGTTCTGGCAGAATGGCCCGCTGTACCCGGCGTCATCGGTCCCTCTACCCGGTGCCTGCCGCGTCCCTCGGCACGACGTGCACCGCCTTGCCCCACAGGTCGGCGCCCGGCGAGCCAACCCAGCTGAACCAGGAGAGACCACCACTGTGGCTGTCAAGATCCGCCTGAAGCGCCTCGGCAAGATCCGTGCGCCGTACTACCGCATCGTCGTCGCCGACTCGCGCACCAAGCGCGACGGCCGGGTGATCGAGGAGATCGGCAAGTACCACCCGACCGAGGAGCCCTCGTTCATCGAGGTGAACTCCGAGCGCGCCCAGTACTGGCTCGGCGTGGGCGCGCAGCCGACCGAGCAGGCACTGGTCCTGCTCAAGATCACCGGCGACTGGCAGAAGTTCAAGGGCCTCCCGGGCACGGAGGGCACCCTGCGGACCAAGGCTGGCGCCGCCGACGACGCCGCGGCGGCCATCAAGGCTGCCGCCGATGCCGCGGAGAAGGCCAAGGCGAAGGCCGCCGACGCCAAGGCGAAGGCCGCCGAGCAGAAGGCGGCTGCCGCGAAGGCGCCTGCTGACGAGGCCCCGGCCGCGGAGGCGCCTGCTGACGAGGCCCAGGCCCCGGAGGCTCCCGCTGATGAGGCGCCGGCGACGGACGCTGCGGCCGACGAAGCACCCGCTGCGGAGGCGCCGGCTGAGGCCGCTCCCGCTGACGAGGCACCGGCCGAGCCGGCTCCGGAGGAGCAGGCCTGATGCTCAGCGACGCGCTGGAGCACCTGGTGCGCGGGATCGTGGACCACCCGGACGACGTCCAGGTGAGCTCCAAGGCGCTGCGGCGGGGCCAGCTCTTGCAGGTGCGCGTGCACCCCGAGGACCTGGGTCGGGTGATCGGCCGCAACGGTCGCACCGCACGCGCGCTGCGGACCGTGATGAGCGCCCTTTCCACCGAGGGACCGGTCCGGGTCGACGTCGTCGACGCCGACCGGGCCTGACAGCCGAACCGCGGGCGGCCTCCGGCCTACCCTTGGCATCGGCTGGTGCGACCCGGTGAGGAGCAGTCCGTGCAGCTGACAGTCGCGACGATCGCCCGCCCGCATGGGCTGCGGGGCGAGGTGGCGCTCACCGTGCGCACGGACGAGCCGGGCGAGCGCCTGGCCGCAGGCACGGTCCTGGCGACGGCGCCCGCCCATGCGGGTCCGCTGACCGTCGTCGGCTCGCGCGTCAGCGGCGATCGGTGGTACGCGCGGTTCGCGGAGGTCGACAGCCGGGAGGCCGCGGAGGGCCTGCGCGGAGTCGACCTGTTGGTGGAGAGCGGGGACTCGTCCGAGGACGACGCGTGGTACCCGCACGAGCTCGTCGGGCTGAGGGCCGAGCTGCCCGACGGGACCGTCGTCGGCGAGGTGGTGGGGTTGGAACACCTCCCGGCGCAGGACGCGCTCGTCGTCCGTGAGCCCGACGGTCGACGGAGCATGGTGCCCTTCGTGTCGGCGATCGTCCCGGAGGTGGACGTCGTCGGCGGTCGCGTGGTGCTCGACCCCCCGCGCGGACTGCTCGCCGCCGACGCGGAGCCGGCCGACGAGCCCGCCCGGCGGGGGGTCCCTGGCTCGGAAGGGGCGTAGCACGTGCGCATCGACGTCGTCACGATCTTCCCCGACTACCTGGCTTCGCTCGGCCTGTCGCTGGTCGGAAAGGCCCGCGAGGCCGGCCTGCTCGACCTGCGGGTCCACGACCTTCGCGGATGGACCAGCGACCGGCACCGGACGGTCGACGATGCGCCCCTCGGCGGTGGCGCGGGGATGGTGATGCGCCCGGACGTCTGGGGGCTCGCGCTGGACTCCCTGCTCCCCGACGGGGACACTCGTGGGGAGGGTGGGCCCGGGCCGGTCGAACTCATCGTCCCCACGCCCTCCGGCGAGCCGCTGACCCAGCGGACGGCCGAGCGCCTCGCGGGTGTGGAGCACCTTGTGATCGCCTGCGGACGCTACGAGGGGATCGACTCGCGGGTCGTCGAGCACTTCCGGACCAGGGCCGCCGTCACCGAGATCTCGCTCGGCGACTACGTGCTAGGCGGGGGAGAGGCGGCGGCACTCGTCCTCGTCGAGGTCGTCACCCGGCTGCTCCCGGGTGTGCTTGGAAACCCGGACTCCCTCATCGAGGAGTCCCACGGCGTCGCGGGGCTGCTGGAGTACCCGGTATTCACCCGGCCGCCGCTCTGGCGGGAGCTGCCGGTGCCTGAGGTCCTGCTCTCCGGACACCACGCGCGCATCGCCAGGTGGCGACGCGACCAGGCGCTCGAGCGGACGGCTCGCCGCCGGCCCGATCTGCTGCTCCGGATCGACCCGGCGGATCTCGACGCCCGGGACCGCGAGGTGCTCGCCCGCGCGGGATGGCTCGTCACCGATCATGCGGTGATCGCCCCGGTCGACGACGACCGCTCCGGCGAGGTCGTTGTCCACCCGGAGCCTGTGGCAGACTGACCCGTCGGGCCGCGCCGGCTGCGCCTCTGCCACAGGGGAGGCGACCACACAGGCGGGTCATGACGAACCACCCAGACGGCGGCGGGCGCCGCCGACAACGACGCGTCTGACCTGTGGCAGGGCGGGAAGGCGACCTTCATGAACATTCTCGACTCCATCGACGCAGCATCGCTGCGGCCCGAACTGCCGGACTTCCGTCCGGGCGACACGATCAAGGTCAACGTCAAGGTCGTCGAGGGAACCCGTTCCCGGATCCAGGCGTTCCAGGGCGTCGTGATCGCCCGCTCGGGCGGCGGCGTGCGCGAGAGCTTCACCGTCCGCAAGGTGAGCTTCGGCGTCGGCGTCGAGCGGACCTTCCCACTGCACTCCCCGTCGCTCGACTCCATCGAGGTCGTGACCCGCGGTGACGTCCGCCGGGCGAAGCTGTACTACCTGCGCCAGCTGCGCGGCAAGAAGGCGAAGATCAAGGAGAAGCGCTCGACGCCGGCACCCCGCTGACCGGGCCGATCTCCGTGTCCCATCCCTCACCGCTGCGGCGGGCGTGGCAGAGTTGAGCGTGTGACCTCCCGAGTCGGCGTGCCCCAGCACCGGCGCATCTCAACCGACGACGGGACCGGGCGTGAGCGCGCCGCACGGCGGGGCGGGCTTGGTTCCTGGCTCCGGGAGGCGGCGATCATCGTCGTCAGCGCCCTCCTGCTGTCGATGCTGATCAAGACGTTCCTGGTCCAGGCGTTCTTCATCCCGTCGGGGTCGATGGAGCAGACGCTCGCCATCGGCGACCGGGTCCTCGTGACGAAGCTCGCGCCCGGTCCGCTCTCGGTGCACCGCGGCGACATCGTGGTCTTCAGGGATCCCGGTGGCTGGCTGCAGCCGAACGGTACGGACGCGCCGACCGGGTGGCGCGGGGTCGCGACCGACGCCCTGACCTTCGTCGGCCTGCTGCCCCAGGACTCCGGGGAGCACCTGATCAAGCGGGTGATCGGGGTGCCCGGGGACTCGGTCGAGTGCTGCGACGCCGAGGGGCGGGTCAGCGTGAACGGGATCGCGCTCGACGAGGCGTACCTGGCATCGGGCGCCGATCCCAGCGAGCGGGAGTTCTCCGTCGTCGTGCCCGAGGGTGGCTTGTGGGTGATGGGCGACAACCGGCAGAACTCCCAGGACTCGCGGTACAAGCAGGGCGATCCCGGGGGCGGCTCGATCCCGTTGAGCAACGTGGTAGGCGTCGCCTTCGTCACGGTCTGGCCGCTGGAGCGGTGGGGCGCGCTGCGCAACCCGGGGTCGACGTTCGCGGCGGTGCCTTGATCCCGCGACCCGATCTCCGGACGGAGCGCGCATTGCTCCGGGGCGGCGCGCGGGTGGTGGTCGGCATGGACGAGGTGGGTCGCGGCGCGTTGGCCGGTCCCGTGAGCGTCGGCGCCGTGGCCGTCGACCTGGCGACCCGAACCTGCCCGAAGGGGGTCGCCGATTCGAAGCTCCTCTCCGCCCCGGCGCGCGAGCGGCTCGTCCCGGGCCTGCGTCGCTGGGGGGTCGCGCGGGCCGTCGGGCACGCCGGTCCGGAGGAGATAGACGAGATCGGCATCATCGCGGCCCTGCGGCTTGCGGGGAACCGCGCACTCGAAGCCCTCGGGGTGAGCGCCGACGTCGTCCTGCTCGACGGCTCCCACGACTGGCTGAGCCCGCCCGACGAGTTCGACCTGTTCGGCCTCGGCGTGGGGGCACCCGTGGCGGTTCGGACCCGGGTCCGGGCCGATCGGGCCTGCGCCTCGGTGGCGGCCGCCAGCATTCTGGCCAAGTGCGAGCGGGACGCGCTGATGGTGACCCTTGCGGACTCCCACCCCGGCTACCGCTGGGACGAGAACAAGGGCTACGGCGCCCCGGAGCACCTCCTGGCGCTCCGCGAGCTCGGCCCGACCCGGTTGCACCGGCGGAGCTGGCGGCTGCCCACCGGAGCCGATCCGCTCGCCTTGCCGAACGCCCAGCCGGTGGCCGGGGCGGGTGGACCGGGCGGGACCGCTCGATGGTCCATGATGGACGCGTGAGCGCGGAGGACCTGGAGAACTACGAGACCGAGATGGAGCTTGCGCTCTATCGCGAGTACCGGGACGTCGTCGGCGTCTTCTCCTACGTCGTGGAGACGGACCGACGGTTCTACCTGGCGAACCAGGTGGACCTGCAGGTCCGTTCGGCCGCGGGCGAGGTCTACTTCGAGGTCAGCCTCAACGATGCCTGGGTCTGGGACGTCTACCGGTCGGCTCGCTTCGTCAAGTCGGTCCGCGTGGTCACCTTCAAGGACGTCAACGTGGAGGAGCTGGCCAAGGCCGAGCTCGACCTGCCCGACGGCGGACCGTTCCGCCGCTGAGCTCCTCCGGGCGGCCGAGCGTCGCGCCAGCCGGCGGGTTCCGCCCGCGCCGAGCGGGCAGGTTCCGCCCGGCCCGCCCGCTCGGGCGGGTCCACAACCGGGGCGGCCCCTCCTCGCGCGCGCCCATCGACCCGCGGGAGCGTGTCGTGCGGAGGTGGTCGCGAGTGAGGGCGAAGGACGCCGTCGGGCGGTACGGGGAACGGGTCGCGGCGGCGTACCTGACCGAGGCCGGCTGGCAGGTGCTCGACCGCAACTGGCGGGGACCGTCCGGCGAGCTGGACATCGTCGCGCTGCAGGGCAGCGAGCTGGTGGTCGTGGAGGTCAAGACCCGCACCGGCGACGGGTTCGGGCATCCGGCGGAGGCCGTCACGCCTCGCAAGCTGGTTCGCCTCCGCCGGTTGGCCGGGCAGTGGTTGGACGCCCACGACCTGCACCCGACGAGCGTTCGCATCGACGTGGTGGCGGTGCGTGCCTCTCGGCGGGGCGCCGCGCAGGTCGAGCACCTGGCTGGGGTCGTCTGATGGGCCTTGGGCGAACGGCTGCTGTGGCACTCGTCGGCCTGACTGGGCACATGATCGAGGTCGAGGCCCACCTTGCACCGTCCGTTCCCGGCTTCACCCTGGTTGGGCTGCCCGATGCGTCGCTGGCGGAGGCGCGTGACCGGGTCCGGGCGGCGTTGACGTCGTCCGGGATCCCGTGGCCCCAGCGGCGAATCACCGTCAATCTCTCCCCGGCCTCGCTACCGAAGGCCGGGTCGGGCTTCGATGTCGCCATCGCAGTGGCCACGCTCGCGGGCGCAGGGGTGTGCGATCCGGGCCTGGTGGACGGCGTTGTGCACCTCGGCGAGCTCGGCCTGGACGGCCGACTCCGGCCCGTGCGCGGGGTCCTGCCGGCCGTGGTGGCCGCCGTGGCGTCCGGCCGCCCGAAGGTGGTCGTGCCGTTGGCCAACGCGGCCGAGGCGAGCCTGGTTCCGGGCGCGCAGGTCGTGGGCATGACGCACCTCGCCGAGGTCGCGAGGGCCTATGGCGCCGACGTGACCTCACCGACGGCCGACCCGGTGCCGGCCGAGCTTCGCGCAGAGTCGCCGATCACCGCGCCGGACCTCGCGGACGTCCTCGGGCAGCGCACCGCGCGTTGGGCCCTCGAGGTGGCCGCGGCCGGCGGGCATCACCTGCTGATGGTTGGCCCGCCGGGCGCGGGCAAGACGATGCTTGCCGCCCGGCTGCCCGGCCTGCTGCCCGATCTGGACGACGAGGCGGCGGTCGAGGTCACGGCCGTGCACTCGGTGGCAGGGACGTTCCGACCGGCGGGAGGTCTGCTGCGTCGGCCACCCTTCGAGGACCCCCACCACACCGCCACCCCGGCGGCGGTGATCGGTGGAGGATCGGGGCTGCCGCGGCCGGGTGCGGCATCCCGGGCCCACCGGGGTGTGCTGTTCATGGACGAGGCGCCGGAGTTCTCC
Source organism: uncultured Actinotalea sp. (assembly GCA_964349585.1). GTDB lineage: Bacteria > Actinomycetota > Actinomycetes > Actinomycetales > Cellulomonadaceae > Actinotalea. The sequence goes on along the minus strand of CAYGGX010000002.1, from coordinate 18,547 downwards.
CCGCGGGTTCTTCAGACGCTTCGTCAGCCCCTGGAGCACGGTGAGCTGGTGATCCACCGTGCCGGCGGCACCGCCCGGTACCCTGCCCGGTTCCAGCTGGTCCTGGCGGCCAACCCCTGCCCCTGCGGACGCTCGGTGGGCAAGGGTCTGGGCTGCACCTGCACCCCGATGGCCAGGCGCCGGTACTTCTCCCGGTTGTCCGGCCCGCTGCTCGACCGCATCGATCTCCAGGTTGAGGTGCTGCCCGTGACCCGCGCGGATCGCGCCGCGGTGCAGGACCCGGAGCCGACGAGCGTCGTGGCGGCCCGGGTGCTGGAGGCCAGAGCCCGGGCCCGCCGTCGACTCGAGGGCTCGGGATGGGCGACCAACGCCGAGGTCCCGGGTGCCTGGCTTCGCCGGCACACCGGCGGGGCCGGTGCGCGCCGCGACCTCGAGCGCGCGCTCGACACAGGGGTGCTGAGCCTCCGGGGTCTGGACCGCGTGCTGCGGGTGGCCTGGACCCTGGCCGACCTCGCCGGGCGGCAGGGTCCGGGCGACGCGGAGATCGGCGAGGCCCTGCTGCTGCGCACCCGAGGACACGGGCGATGACTGACATGGCGGAGGCGGTCCGGGCGCGGGCCGCTTGGAGCCGGCTGACGGAGCCTGGCGACGCGGTCGCGGGCGCGGTGGTTGCCTCGTTGGGCCCCGCCCAGGCATTGCACTGGCTGCGGGAGGTCGCCCCCGCGGTCCAACGGGACGGGACGGTCGACACAGTCGGGCTCCCGGAGGCGGCCGCGAGCAGGCTTGGCGCGGCGGTGCGCCGATGGTTGCCCCGGTTGGCGACGCTCGACCCGGACCGGGACATCGGGCTCGTCGAGCGACTCGGCGGCACCGTCGTGACCCCAGAGGGACCCGGCTGGCCCGCTGGGCTGAACGACCTGGGAACCGCTGCGCCGTTCTGCCTCTGGGTTCGCGGAACCGACCGCCCGGACCTGCTGCTGGCCCGCTCGGTCGCGATCATCGGCGCGCGTGCCTGCACTTCCTACGGTGAGCACGTCGCTGCCGAGCTGGCCGGGGGCGTCGCCGCGGCGGGCTGGACGGTGGTCTCCGGCGGGGCCTACGGAGTCGATGCCGCGGCCCATCGCGCCGCGCTGCAGGACGGCCGGACCGTTGCCTTCCTCGCCGGCGGCGTCGACCGGTGCTACCCGGCGGGCAACGCCCGCCTGCTGCGGGCCGTGGCCGATGGCGGTGCGATCGCCAGTGAGGTCCCACCCGGAAGCGTCCCGGCGAAGGTTCGGTTCCTGCAGCGGAACCGGCTGATCGCGGCGGCAAGTCGTGCCACGGTCGTCGTCGAGGCGGCGTGGCGCTCGGGTGCGCTCAACACCGCAGCGCACGCGGCCGGGCTGCTCCGGCCGGTCGGCGCCGTGCCGGGTCCGGTGACGTCGGCCGCCTCGGCGGGCTGCCACCGACTCCTGCGCGGCGGAGTCGCCGTCTGCGTGACCGATGCCTCCGAGGTGCTGGACCTCGCCGGACTCGCCGGGGCGGATCTGGCCCCCGAGCCGACGGGGCCGCGGCGTCCCGACGACGGTCTGGACCTCGAGCTGCGTCGGACGCTCGACGCCCTGCCGATCCGGCGCCCGGCGCCGGTGGCGTCGCTTGCGATCGCCGCCGGACTCTCCGAGTCGGAGGTCCGGTCCGCTCTCGGGCGACTCGAGCTGGCGGGGCTGGCCAATCCGGTCGGGACGGGCTGGTGCCGGACCTTGGTCCCGAGGGAATCGGACGGAACGGGATAAGTCGAACACTTCATTGACCAGTTCCGGTTGTTAGCGGGTGAAGTATTGCATTCCTGCCTTGTTCCGGGCCGGATGAGGCGCAACGGTAGGGGGGTGCACCCAGGTTCTAACGGAACTATTCCTATGGCCGATGAGGTCGTGGGTGCCTTTGGGTTGCACCTGACCGCCGCTCGCGGGCTGTCGCCCCATTCGGTGCGGGCCTATTGCGGCGACGTGCGGCACATGATCGACTTCGCTCGCCGCAGGGGTGTCGCCTGGCACGACGTCGACCTCGCGACCCTCCGCGGCTGGCTCGCCTCGATGTCCTCGAACAAGCTCTCCCGATCGACCGTCGCCCGCCGCGGAGCGGCCGCCCGCGCGTTCTTCGGCTGGGCCGTCGCGGAGGGTCACGTGCCGCACGACCCGACTGCCCGGATGGTCACCGCCCGCGTCGGATCCACCCTGCCGGACGTGCTCTCGGTCAGCCCGGCAACCCGCCTGCTGGACGTCGCACGTGATGCCGCCGTCTCCGGCGACCCGGTCCTCGTGCGCGACTGGGCGGTACTCGAGCTGCTCTACGCAACGGGTGTCCGGGTCGGCGAGCTGGTCGGCGCGGACGTCGACGACGTCGACCTCGCCGCCCGCCTGCTGCGGGTCATGGGCAAGGGCGCCAAGGAACGGGTCGTCCCGTTCGGCGTGCCCGCCGCGGCTGCCGTTGCCGCGTGGCTGGACGGTGCCCGGGCCGCCCTCGCGGCGCCCGACTCGGGCTCGGCACTGTTCATCGGCGTCCGGGGCGGCCGGATGGACCAGCGTCAGGTCCGCTCGCTAGTGCATCGGGCAGCCCTGCAGGCCGGCGTCGACGACGTCGCCCCGCACGCACTTCGGCACACCGCGGCCAGCCACCTGCTGCAGGGCGGTTCGGACCTGCGTAGCGTCCAGGAGATCCTCGGCCATGCGAGCCTCGCCACCACGCAGCGCTATACCCACGTCAGCCCCGAGCGCCTCCGCCGCTCGTACGCCCAAGCACACCCGAGAGCCTGAGAGGAGGCGGCGATGTCGGTAAAAGAACGCATTGAGGACCCGGAAGTCGTAGCCGAGAAGCCAGTCGCCACCAAGACTCGAAGCTCGGGTCGGACGGTTCCCCGGCCGTTCACTGGAACTGGTGAAGATGCGATCAGCATCGAGTCCGTCTGGACGGTGTTCAAGGAGACCGGCGACCTCGCGGCGCGGGAGCGGCTGATCCTGCACTATGCGCCGCTGGTGACCATGGTCGCGGGACGCGTGGGGGCTGGGCTGCCGAGCAGCGTGGAGCAGGCAGACCTGGTGTCCTACGGAATGTTCGGGCTCATCGACGCGATCGAGAAGTACGAGATGGACCGCGCGGTGAAGTTCGAGACCTACGCGAGCTCGCGGATCCGCGGTGCGGTGATCGACGAGCTCCGGGCCATCGACTGGATCCCACGGTCTGTTCGGACCAAGGCTCGTGCGGTGGACCGCGCGTTCGCGACGCTGGAGGGCGAGCTGCGCCGTCCGCCCTCCGAGCTCGAGGTCGCCGACCGCCTGCAGATGGGCGTCGGCGAGCTGCGGGCGATCTTCACCCAGCTCTCGACGGTCAACGTCGCTGCCCTGGACGAGCTTCTCGGTTCCGGGTCCGACCGCGGAGACTCGCTGTCCCTGCTCGACACCCTCCAGGACCGCAAGGCGGCCGACCCCGCGGCGACCCTCGAGGTCCAGGAGACCCGCGAGCTGCTCGCGAGGGCGATCGGGCGCCTCGGGGAGCGCGAGAAGATCGTCCTCGTCCTGTACTACTACGAGGGCATGACGCTCGCCGAGATCGGGCGGGTCCTCGGGGTCACCGAGTCGCGCATCTCCCAGATGCACACCGCCGCGATGCTCCGACTGCGGACCACGCTCCAGGAGAGTGACGGCTAGCCTCCCGCGAGAGCAGGACGACGGGCGACGCTCCGGGGAGCAAGCTCAGCGGATCGAGGTACTCCGAACCCCGGCGCACCCCCCAGTGCAGGCAGTCCGCGCCGCCGCAGTGCGCGCCCGCTTCGGCGACGGTGCCGACAACGGAGCCGGCGACCACCGGGGTCCCCTCCGGGACGCCGTCGGCCAGCGGTTCAAGGCTCGACCGGAGCCCGTCCGGATGCTCGATCGTAAGCACGTCCCGGTCGACCACCCTGCGGCTGACGGTGACCACGCCGTCGGCCGGCGCGAGCACGGGCGTCCCCACCGACGCCGAGACGTCGACGCCGCGGTGTCCCGGTGACCAGCGGTGAGCCGGCCGCTCGAACCGCCGGAGCACGACGTCGTCCACGGGCAGCCGGTACTCCAGGTCGGCGGGACCCGGTGGCGTGTGCGG
>CAYGGX010000002.1:0-14331 GCA_964349585.1 uncultured Actinotalea sp. | reverse complement strand
CGTGGTCCGGTAGCATGTGCGTGCGCCCGGCTCGCCGGGTGACATCGCGCGCCATCGACCGACCCCGCCCATTGGGAGTCGAACGGAATCGGCAGCGGTCCGGGAACCTGCAGGTCAGGGCCCGGTGCCGACCCGGGTGGCGCCAGGGGCGCCCGCCACCAGGTGAGCGCCGACAACCGGAACGCGGGTCGGCGACCCGCAGACAAGGCGGCCCGTGGGCCGCCGGGAGGACCGTGCCATGGCCGTCGTGACCATGCGCCAGCTGCTCGAGAGCGGTGTCCACTTCGGGCACCAGACCCGGCGCTGGAACCCCAAGATGAAGCGCTTCATCTTCACCGAGCGCAATGGCATCTACATCGTGGACCTTCAGCAGACGCTGACCTACATCGACAGCGCCTTCGAGTTCGTGAAGGACACCGTCGCTCGCGGCGGGACCGTTCTGTTCGTCGGCACCAAGCGCCAGGCCCAGGAGCCCGTCGCCGAGCAGGCGGCCCGGGTGGGCATGCCCTACGTCAACCAGCGGTGGCTCGGCGGGATGCTGACCAACTTCGCCACCGTCAACAAGCGCCTCCAGCGGCTCAAGGAGCTCGAGGAGATCGACTTCGACGACGCCGCCAGCAGCTCCTTCACCAAGAAGGAGCTCCTCATCATGCGCCGCGAGAAGGACAAGCTGGCCAAGACGCTCGGCGGCATCCGCGACATGGCGCGCGTGCCGGCCGCGGTGTGGATCGTCGACACGAACAAGGAGCACCTCGCCGTCGACGAGGCGCGCAAGCTCGGCGTTCCGGTGATCGCCATCCTGGACACCAACTGCGACCCCGACATGGTCGACTTCGCGATCCCGGGGAACGACGACGCAATCCGGTCGGTCACCCTGCTCACCAGGGTGATCGCCGACGCCGTCGCCGAGGGCCTGCTCGAGCGTCACGCCCGCCGCACGGGCGAGGCCGAGCCCGGTGCCCCCGAGCCCGAGCCGTTGGCCGAGTGGGAGCGCGAGCTACTGGCCGGCGCCGAGGCGCCTGCGGCCGAGGCTGAGGCGCCTGCTGCTGAGGCCGATGCGTCTGCCGAGCCCGAGACGCCCGCTGCCGAGCCCGAGACGCCCGCTGCCGAGCCCGAGACGCCCGCTGCTGAGGCCGATGCGTCTGCCGCTGAGGCCGATGCGTCTGCCGAGCCCGAGACGCCCGCTGCCGAGCCCGAGGCGCCGGCTGAAGAGGCGCCGGCTGAGGCTGATGCACGCGCGGAGGCGGAGGCCGCCGCAGCCGAGCCGGTCAAGAAGCCCGCCCCGAAGAAGCCCGCCCCGAAGGAGCCGGTCGCCGAGGAGCCGGTCGCCGAGGAGCCGGTCGCCGAGGAGCCCGCCCCGAAGAAGCCCGCAGCCGACGCCCCGAAGGCCTGACGGTCCAGGGCGACCCCCGACAAGGAAGCGAGTCATGGCGAACTACACAGCCGCAGACATCAAGGCACTCCGTGAGCGCACCGGCGCCGGGATGCTCGACGTGAAGAAGGCGCTCGACGAGGCGGACGGGGACTCCGAGAAGGCCCTGGAGATCATCCGGGTCAAGGGCCTGAAGGGCATCAGCAAGCGCGAGGGCCGGGCGGCTTCGGACGGTCTCGTCGCGGCCCATGTCGCCGACGACCCGGGGGGCCAGACCGGCGTGCTCATCGAGCTGAACTGCGAGACGGACTTCGTCACCAAGAACGCCCGGTTCATCGAGCTGGCCGACACGGTCCTCGCGGCGGCTGTCGCGGCGGCCACCGACGACGTCGCCACGGTCCTGGCTGCCGACGCCGGCGGCCGGACGGTCCAGGAGCTGATCGACGAGACCGCCGCCGTCATCGGCGAGAAGCTGGTCCTCCGGCGGATCGCGCGGATCAGCGCCCCCAACCTCACGGTCTACCTGCACAAGGTCAACAAGGACCTCCCGCCACAGGTCGGCGTACTGGTTGGGACCGACGCCGCGGGTGCGCCCGTCGCGAAGGACGTGGCGATGCACATCGCCGCGTACTCGCCCACCCACCTCACGCGCGACGACGTCCCGGCGGAGGTCGTGGCCGCGGAGCGCCGCATCGCCGAGGAGACCTCGCGCAACGAGGGCAAGCCCGAGGCTGCGCTGCCGAAGATCGTCGAGGGCCGGCTGGGCGGCTTCTTCAAGGAGAACGTCCTGCTGGACCAGGCGTTCGCCAAGGACCAGAAGAAGTCCGTCGCGCAGGTGCTCGCCGAGGTCGGCGGCGCTGTGACGGCTTTCGCCCGCTTCCGCGTGGGAGCCTGACAGTCCGACCGGTCGACAGCGCACGCGCCGGGTACCGGCGCAGGGTGGAGGAACCGCTATGGACGACGCGACCGCCTCGTCGCCGGAGTCACAACCCAAGGGTTCGCCGCGGCGCGTGCTGCTGAAGCTCTCCGGCGCCACGTTCGGTGGTGGCGGCGTAGGTCTCGCCCCCGACGTCGTGCGGCGGGTCGCCGTCGAGATCGCCGCGGCGGTGCGCTCCGGCGTCCAGGTCGCGATCGTCGTCGGCGGCGGGAACTTCTTCCGCGGGGCCGAGCTGTCCCAGAGCGGCCTGGACCGGGCCCGCGCCGACTACATGGGCATGCTCGGGACGGTGATGAACTGCCTCGCGCTGCAGGACTTCCTCGAGCAGGAGGGGGTGAGCACCCGGGTGCAGTCCGCGATCGCGATGGGCCAGGTCGCCGAGCCCTACATCCCGCTCAAGGCCATCCGGCACCTGGAGAAGGGACGCGTTGTCATCTTCGGCGCGGGTGCCGGGATGCCCTACTTCTCCACGGACACCGTCTCGGTGCAGCGGGCCCTCGAGACGCACTGCGACGAGGTGCTGATGGGCAAGAACGGGGTCGACGGCGTGTACACCGCGGATCCGCGGGTCGACCCCAGCGCGACCCTCATCAAGCACCTGACGTACACCGAGGCTCTGATGGGCGAGCTGGAGGTGATGGACGCCACGGCGCTGAGCATGTGCCGCGACCACGGTGTCCGGATGCGCGTGTTCGGGATGGAGGAACCAGGCAACGTCACGCGGGCGCTGCAGGGTGAGAGGATCGGCACGTCGCTGACCGATGGCTGACGGATCCGCCACCGGAGGCGCCCGACCGACGATAGGAGCAACGGTGATCGACGACACCCTCCTCACCGCCGAGGAGAAGATGGACAAGGCCATCGACGTCGCGAAGGAGGACTTCGCGACCATCCGAACGGGTCGCGCCAACCCGGCCATGTTCACCAAGGTGGCCGTCGACTACTACGGCGCGCCGACGCCGCTGCAGCAGCTGGCGTCGTTCTCGACCCCCGAGCCGCGCACGATCCTGATCGCCCCGTTCGACATGAGCGCGATGGCGGCCATCGAGCGGGCGATCAGGGACTCCGACCTCGGTGTGAACCCGAGCAACGACGGCAAGGTGATCCGGGTCGTGCTGCCCCACCTGACCGAGGAACGACGCCGGGACTACGTCAAGCTGGCCAAGCACAAGGCGGAGGAGGCGCGCGTCGCGGTGCGTAACGTCCGCCGGCGCGCCAAGGAGGAGCTCGACCGCATCGCACGCGACGGCGAGTCGGGCGAGGACGAGGTGAACCGGGCGGAGAAGGAGCTGGAGGCCCTCACCAAGCGCCACGTCGAGCTCATCGACCAGCTTCTCGCCCACAAGGAGAGCGAGCTGCTCGAGGTCTGATGAGCGAACCTGCCCTCGACGTCGTCCCGCCGGCGCCCGCCCGCGCCGGGCGTCGCCTTCCGGTGGCGATCGCCGTCGGGTTGGCGCTGCTGGGCGCCGTCGGCGCCTCCCTCGCGTACCGCAAGGAGTTCTTCATCGTCCTCGCGGTGCTCGCCTGCGGCGCCGGGCTGTGGGAGCTCGCCCACGCGCTGACCCGGCGTGGTATCCACATCCCCCTGCTGCCCCTCCTGGTGGGCACGGTGGGGATTCTGGTCTCCTCGTACATCTCGGGGCCCGAGGCCCTGCTGGTCGCGTTCATGCTGACCGTCGGCGGGGTGGTGGTGTGGCGGGTGCTCGACGGAGGCGGTCCGGCGGCGCTGCGCGACGCGTCCGCGGCCACCTTCGCCACCGCGTACCTACCGTTCATGGCCGGCTTCGTGATGCTCATGCTTGCGCAGCCCAGCGGTGCGCGGCGAGTCGCCCTGTTCGTCCTCCTGGCGGTGGCGAGCGACACCGGTGGCTACGTGACGGGGGTGCTCTTCGGGCGACGCCCGCTCGCGCCCTCGGTGAGTCCCAAGAAGACCTGGGAGGGGCTCGGCGGGTCGCTGCTGCTGGCCTGTGCGGTGGGGGCCGCCGGGATGATGATCGCCTTCGACGCCCAGCCCTGGATCGGCGTCCTGCTGGGGATCGGGTCGGTTGCGACCTCGACGCTCGGCGATCTCGCGGAGTCGCTGATCAAGCGGGACCTCGAGCTCAAGGACATGGGCACGCTGCTGCCCGGGCACGGCGGTGTGCTGGACCGGATCGACTCGCTGCTGCTGAGCGCCCCGCTGGTGTACGTCGTACTGCTCGTCGCGTTGCCGGGCAGTGGCGGCTGATCATGGCAGACTGCCGGTGCCATGGCTGATCCCCGCGCTCTGACGATGACCGTGCCGAGGCGCGCGAAGCCGCCTCGGCACTTCGTCGACCTGACCCCGCAGGAGCGCGCCGCGGCCGTCGCCGAGCTGGGCGAGCGGCCGTTCCGCGTCCGCCAGCTGGGCACCCACTACTACGCGCACCTCACCGACGACCCCGCGGAGATGTCCGACCTACCGGCAGCGAGCAGGGGCCCGCTGACGGCCGCGCTCTTCCCTACGCTGGTCCGGCCGGTACGCACCCTGACGGCCGACGGCGGCGCCACGGTGAAGACGCTGTGGCGCCTGCACGACGACGTCCGGGTCGAGTCGGTCCTGATGCGTTACCCGGACCGGGCGACCGTGTGCGTGTCGAGTCAGGCGGGCTGCGGGATGGCCTGCCCGTTCTGTGCGACTGGTCAGCTGGGCCTGACGCGCAACCTGTCGGCGGCGGAGATCGTCGAGCAGGTTCGCCTGGCCGCGCGCTCGATGGCGGCCGGTGAGATCGCGGGCGGCGCGGGGCGGCTGTCAAACGTCGTGTTCATGGGGATGGGGGAGCCGCTCGCGAACTACCGGTCGGTGATCGCGGCGGTGCGTGCGCTCGTCGCCCCGGTACCCGACGGGCTCGGCCTGTCCGCGCGGAGCGTCACCGTCTCGACGGTCGGGCTCGTGCCGGCGATCGACAAGCTGACCGCCGAGGGCATCCCGGTCACGCTCGCGCTCTCCCTGCACGCCCCGGACGACGAGCTCCGCTCGGAGCTGGTACCCGTGAACACCCGTTGGTCCGTCGACGAGGCGCTCGACGCGGCGCATCGGTACTTCGAGGCCACCGGCCGGCGGGTGAGCATCGAGTACGCGCTGATCAAGGACATCAACGACCACGCCTGGCGCGCCGACCTGCTGGCCGAGAAGCTGGTCGCCCGCGGCCGGGCGTGGGTACACGTCAATCCGATACCGCTGAACCCGACACCGGGGTCGATCTGGACCGCGAGTGCCCCCCACATCGCCGCCGAGTTCGTTGCTCGGCTGCTTGCCCACGGGCTCCCGACCACGGTCCGGGACACCCGGGGGCGTGAGATAGCCGGAGCCTGCGGTCAGCTTGCCGCGGAGGAGGAGTCGTGACGCGAATGTTCCGTACCGTCGGCCGGTTCAGCAACGGTTACGACCCCGAGCAGGTCGAGGAGTTCTTCGCCCGGGCGCGCCGCGCCTACGAGGGCGACCGCTCCGAGGTGATCGACGGCACCGACGTCCGGCGGGCCGCCTTCGACCTGGTCCGCCACGGTTACGACCCGAAGGCGGTGGATGCCGCCCTGGACCGTCTGGAACGGGCGTTCACCGCGCGCCGTCGTGCCGAGTTCGTCGCGGCCAACGGGCAGGACGCTTGGATGGAGCACCTGGCCGGCCGGGCGCGAACCCTGTACGACCGGCTCCGTCGGCCCGACGGAGATCGGTTCGCGCGCGCGCGGCGCGGCGAGCAGGGCTACGACCCGGACGACGTCGATGACCTGTGCCACCGCCTGGTGGACTACTTCGACACCGGCGCGCCGCTCACCTCCGAGGAGATCCGGCACGCGACGTTCGGGCCGGCCCGCGGCCACCGCGCCTACGCCGAGGGGCCCGTCGACGCCTTCCTGGACCGCGCGATGGAGGTCCTGATCGGCGTGGAGTAGCGGCCGGGCTCCGGGGAGCGGAGCGGCTGTGGCGCGGGTCAGGCGCCTGGCTGGCCGGGCGTGCCCTCCGCGGGGATCTCCTCGTCGAGGATGATCTCCTGGATCTGCAGGATGCGACGCTCGATGTGCGCGACGTCGTCCAGCTCGACGTCGCTGTCGGTGCCGGCCGTCTGGACCACGAGGGTCCCCGACCCGAGGATGCGGTCGAGCAAGGAGCGGCGGTAGCTCACCGAGTGCACGCGATCGATCGGGATCTCCCGGCCCTCGCGGGAGAACACCCCGCGGCGGCTGATCAGGCGCCGAGTGGTCAGCGTGTCCGTGGAGGCGAGCCAGACGATCAGCGGCCAAACCCCGAACGCGAGCACTACGAGGCCGCCGATGGCCACGATCGCCCACCGCTGCCAGGCGTGGTCGGCCGGGCTGGGCACCAGCTCCAGCAGTGCGAAGGTCGCGGCGGCCGCGACCACGGCGATGATCAGCACCGGGAAGAAGATGTTCTTCCAGTGCGAGTGGGCGGTGAAGATCTCCGTCTCACCGGTTGCCATCAGCGACTTCTTGACCATGGCCGGATCATGTCACCTCGGGCGGTGCGCTGTCCCCGTCCGCGCTGGGCCACAATGGCGCGGTGACCCAGCGCACCGTCGTCCTGCTCGGCTCGACCGGCTCGATCGGCACCCAGGCCGTGGAGATCCTCAGCCGACACCCCGAGCGGTTCCGGGTGGTCGGGGTGAGCGCCGGGGGCGGCAACCCCCGGCTCCTCGCGGAGCAGGCCGATCTGCTGGGTGCGCCCACCGTTGCGGTTGCGGACCCCGGGGCGGTGGGTTCGCTCCGGGAGGCCCTGGCCGATCGCCTCGCACGGCGACGCCCCGGGCAGGGAGTGGAGGTTCTCGCCGGGCCGCAGGCGGCGGCCGACCTCGCGGCGTGTGGCGCCGACGTCGTCCTGAACGGGATCACCGGGTCGGTCGGGCTCGGGCCGACTCTCGCGGCCCTCGGCGCGGGTAGCACCCTGGCCCTCGCGAACAAGGAGTCGCTGGTGGCGGGGGGCGCGCTGGTGATGGCTGCCGCCCAGCGGGCCGAGCAGATCGTGCCGGTCGACTCCGAGCACTCCGCCCTCTGGCAGTGCCTGCGCGCCGGCACGGCGGCTCAGGTGCGACGCCTGGTGCTGACGGCGTCGGGCGGGCCGTTCCGCGGGCGAGGCCTCGCGGAGCTGGCGGCGGTGACCCCGGCGGAGGCCCTGGCGCATCCCACCTGGTCCATGGGGCCGGTCGTCACGGTCAACTCCGCGACCCTGATGAACAAGGGCCTGGAGCTGATCGAGGCGCACGTCCTGTTCGGCGTCCCCGTCACGGACATCGACGTCGTCGTCCACCCCCAGTCCGTGGTGCACTCGATGGTGGAGTTCGTCGACGGGTCGACGCTCGCCCAGGCGTCGCCGCCCGACATGCGGCTGCCGATCGCGCTCGGCCTCACGTGGCCCGAACGGTTGGCGGCCGTCGCCCCGGCGTGCGACTGGACGCGCGCCAGCACCTGGACCTTCGAGCCCGTTGACGAGGAGGTCTTCGTCGCGCTTCGCATCGCCCGGGAGGCGGTTGCCGCGTCGGCCACCCATCCCGCGGTGGCGAACGCGGCGAACGAGGAGGCCGTCGCCGCGTTCCTGGCCCGGCGGATCCGGTTCACCGGGATCGTCGACGTCGTGCAGCGCGTCCTGGACCGGCACGACGGTGTCGCGGCCAGGGACGTCGCCCTGGACGACGTGCTGGCCGCCGAGGAGTGGGCGCGCGCGGAGGCCCGGCGGCTCCTCTGATCAGCCCCGGTGGTGCGTCGGCGCCTGCTTGCGGATCCGCAGGTAGACGAACGTCTCGGTCGCCAGCACGCCCGGCAGCGACCGGATGCGGTCGTTCAGCACCGCCAGCAGTCGCTCGTCGTCCTCGCAGACCACCTCCGCCAGCAGGTCGAAGGTGCCGGCGGTGATCACCACGTAGACGATCTCGGGGATCTCCGCGAGGGCATCGGCGAGCGCCTGGACGTCGCCGTCGGACCGCAGCCCGATCATCGCCTGCCGGTTCAGCCCGACCCGCGCCGGATCGGTCAGGGCCACTACCTGGACCGTGCCGGAGTCCAGTAGCCGGTGGACCCGCTGCCGCACGGCCGTCTCCGAGAGGCCGACGGCCTTGCCGATAGCGGCGTAGGGTCGCCTGCCGTCCTGCTGCAGCTCGGCGATGATCGCGCGGGAGATCTCGTCCAGCGGCTGCGGGTTGGTCATGGGTGGATACTGATCCGCCGCCGGGGACCGCGCAAGACGTCGGCCGGATCCTCGGTCGGGCGCCGGATGCCGCCGGTTGGTGCCGGTCGGGGGATGATGGCCCGGTGATGGCCAACCGTCGATGCCGGAGGACTTGATGTACGCACTCGGGTTGCTCGTGCTGCTGGTCGGAGTGATGGCCTCGATAGCGCTGCACGAGCTGGGCCACCTGGTGCCCGCGAAGAGGTTCGGCGTCCGGGTGAGCCGGTACATGGTGGGCTTCGGCCCGACCCTCTGGTCGCGGACCCGCGGCGAGACGGAGTACGGGATCAAGGCCATCCCGCTCGGCGGCTACGTGCGGATGGTCGGCATGCTCCCGGGGCCCGAGGTGGTCGGCGCCGAGCCCAAGGCCGGACGGACCGCTGAGCTGATCCAGAGCGCCCGGGAGGCCAGCGCCGAGGAGATCCTGCCAGGCGAGGAGCACCGCGCCTTCTACCGGCTGACGACACCGCGCAAGCTCGTGGTGATGCTCGGCGGGCCCGTGATGAACCTGCTCATCGCCGTGGGGCTGATCGGCGTCGTGATGGTCGGGATCGGCATGCCCGCCGCGACCACGACCGTCGGGGTGATCGGGGACTGCGTCCGGCCGCTCGATGAGCCCGCGGATCGGCCGTGCACCGCCGCCGACCCCGTCGCGCCGGCTGTGCTTGCCGGGCTGCGGCCCGGTGACCGGCTGCTGACGTACGGCGGGCAGTCGATCGAGAGGTGGCCGGACTTCACCGCCGCGGTGCGCGGGACGCCCGGCTCGGGGATCCCGCTCGTGGTCGAGCGCGACGGCGAGCAGGTCACCCTGTCGGTGACGCCCGTCCTCGCGGAACGGCCGGTCTACGACGAGCTGCTGCGACCCGTCGTCGGGCCGGACGGGGAGGCGGTCACCGAGATGGTCCGCCACATCGGCCTGAGCCCGCGAGCGGGCCTGGAGCGGCAGGCGGTCGCCGCGGTACCGGGCTTCGTCGGGATGGTGCTGTGGGAGACGACGAAGATCATCGTCTCGCTACCGGTGCAGGTGTACGAGGTCGGCAAGGCGATCGTCGGCGTCCAGGAGCGCGACTCCACCGGGGTGATCAGCCTGGTCGGGGTCGGTCGCGTCGCGGGCGAGATCACCGCCGACGACACCTCCGCGCTCGGGCTGGGCTGGCAGGTGAGCAGGATGCTCCTCCTCCTGGCGTCCCTGAACGTGGCCCTGTTCGCCTTCAACATGATCCCGCTGCTGCCGCTGGACGGCGGGCACATCGCCGGTGCCCTCTGGGAAGGGGCCAAGCGGCAGGTCGCCAGGGTCCGGAACCGCCCCCGGCCGGCACCCGCGGACATGGCGCGGATGATGCCGTTGGCCTACGGGGTGTTCGTGGTGCTGATAGTCGTCGGGCTGGTCCTGATCGTCGCCGATGTCGTGGCGCCGATCGTCATCTGAGCCGTGCCGGAGGGTGCACCCGCGACGCCGGGGGATACTTGGACCGTGACGACCCCGATCAGCCTCGGCATGCCCGCCGCACCCCCGCCCGTCCTTTCCCCGCGCCGGCCCACCCGCAAGATCCGGGTCGGGTCCGTCGAGGTGGGTGGCGACGCACCGGTGAGCGTCCAGTCCATGACGACCACGAAGACCACGGACATCGACGGGACCCTCCAGCAGATCGCCGAGCTGACCGCCACGGGGTGCGACATCGTGCGGGTGGCCTGCCCGACCGAGGAGGACGCCCTCGCACTGCCGATCATCGCGAAGAAGTCCCAGATCCCGGTGATCGCGGACATCCACTTCCAGCCGAAGTACGTGTTCGCGGCGATCGACGCCGGGTGCGCGGCGGTCCGGGTGAACCCGGGGAACATCCGCAAGTTCGACGACCAGGTCGGGGCGATCGCCCGCGCTGCCGCCGATGCCGGGGTCTCCCTGCGGATCGGCGTGAACGCCGGGTCGCTCGATAAGCGGCTGCTCGCCAAGTACGGCAAGGCCACGCCCGAAGCGCTGGTGGAGTCGGCCGTCTGGGAGGCCTCGCTCTTCGAGGAGCACGACTTCCACGAGTTCAAGATCTCCGTGAAGCACAGCGATCCGGTGATCATGGTCCGTGCCTACGAGCTGCTCTCGGAGCGGGGCGACTGGCCGCTGCACCTCGGGGTGACGGAGGCGGGGCCTGCGTTCCAGGGGACCATCAAGTCGGCCACGGCGTTCGGCGCCCTGCTCAGCCAGGGGATCGGCGACACGATCCGGGTGTCGCTCTCGGCGCCGCCGGTCGAGGAGGTCAAGGTCGGCATCCAGATCCTGCAGTCGCTGAACCTGCGGCCGCGCAAGCTGGAGATCGTCTCGTGCCCCTCCTGCGGCCGCGCCCAGGTGGACGTGTACTCGCTCGCCGAGCGGGTGACCGCGGGGCTCGAGGGGATTTCCGTCCCCCTCCGGGTAGCGGTGATGGGCTGCGTGGTCAACGGCCCGGGCGAGGCCCGGGAGGCCGACCTCGGCGTTGCGTCCGGCAACGGCAAGGGGCAGATCTTCGTGAAGGGCGAGGTGATCGCGACCGTGCCCGAGTCGGAGATCGTGGCGACCCTGATCGCGGAGGCGCAGCGCCTAGCCGAGGCGATGGGGCCGGTCGAGGGCGGCGAGCCGGTGGTGTCGGTCACCTGAGACCACGGGGTGCCTGAGGCACAATCGGCACCATGGCTCGTGCGCGGGGCGGGATCCAGGCGGTCGACGTCGACCTCCGGGAGGCCGCGGCCCTGTGCGCGCTCGACCCGGTCGCGTCCGTCCTGGCCGCGGCCCGGATCGAGTCGGCGATCCGCTCCGGGGCGGTGCGCAGCGGATCGACCGTCTGGGGGTTCGAGCGCGACGGACGGTTGGCCGCCGTGTGCTGGGCGGGCGCGAACGTGGTCCCGGTCTGCCACCCGGACGACGACGACGCGCTCGACGCCTTCGCGGCCGCGGCGCAGCGCCAGGGTCGACGGTGCTCGTCGATCGTCGGTGAGGCCGGGGCCGTCCTCGGCCTGTGGCAGCGCCTGGAGAGCGCCTGGGGTCCCCCCCGGGACGTCCGCCCCGACCAGCCCTCCTTCGTGATCGACTCCGAGCCGTGGGTGATGCCCGACGCGGCGGTGCGGGTAGCCCGCCCGGATGAGCTCGATCTGCTGCTCCCGGCGTCGATCCAGATGTTCGTCGAGGAGGTCGGCTACTCCCCGATGGTGGCCGGCCCGGGTGCGTACGAGTCCCGCGTCCGCACGCTGCTGGAGGAGGGGCGGACCTTCGTGCGGATCGAGGAGGGGCCGGACGGACCGGAGGTGATCTTCAAGGCGGATCTCGGTGCGGTGAGCCGGCAGGTGGCGCAGGTGCAGGGCGTCTGGGTCACGCCGCGGCTCCGGGGCCGTCGGATCTCCGAGCACGGCATGGCCGCCGTCGTGCAGCAGACGGTGGGGCGGGTTGCGCCGGTGGCCTCGCTCTACGTCAACAGCTACAACGCCCCTGCGATGGCCTCCTACCGCAGGGTGGGATTCCGTGCGGTCGGCCGGTACGCCACCGTCCTGTTCTGACCCGCCCTCCGCTCACCGCCCACGCGCCGCCCCGCGCCGTCCGCCCAGATCTGCGAGGACCGCCCAGTTCGGGACGTCGCTGTCGACGCCGGAGTAGGCGACTTGCCGGCTTCCAGGTCGACTTGCCGTCTCCTAGGTCAGTAGGCGGCGGAGTCGAGCATCGAGCCGGGCTGGCACGGCGAGTTCCTCGGCGGTCCACCGGACGACGGTCAAACCGCGTGCCCTGAGCCGGTCCTCACGGCGCTTCTCGTCCCAGAGGACGTCCTCGGGTGCCCGCCCCGACGGGTTGCTGCGCCCGTACTTGATCCGTCCGTCGAATTCGCCGACGACGCGCTGCTCCGGCCACCAGAAGTCCACCCGTCCGATGAGTCCCGCCGCGTCGTGGAAGCTGTGCTGCCGCTCCGGACGTGGGAGTCCAAGGGCGTCGATCGTGACCGCCGACCAGGACTCCCCGGGGCTCTCCGACAGCTCGCTCGCCAGTTCGTTCACCTTCTTGGCGCGTAGGACGCCCCGGTGTCGCTGCATTCCCTCAAGAGCCATCTGGAGGTCATCCTTGCTCAGCAGCCCCAGGCGCAAGGCGGCGTCGGCTGCCGCGACGCCGGCCACAGTCGTCATGACTCGTGCCGTGTCGAGTACCGCCCGGGCCGGGCTCGCCGCCTGGATCTCCCCGATGCGGCTGATCTCGTGCCGCAGGTGTGTACCGATCGGTGAGATCAAGCCGGATCTCTTGCGACCACCGCTCTGCGGTGCCGCCACGTGAACCACGGCGGGCGCGCGTCCCACGAGGGGCAACCCATGCAGGACCACCGATGCCGGCCCCGCGGGGACGATCGTCGAGCCGCGAGGCGCGCGCAGTGCTATGGCCGCAAGAACGAGCGTGCGGTAGCGCGCCTCCGGCGTCAGCGGAGCGGCGTCTGGATCAACCGCCAGGTACGTGCCGCGGCACACCCGACGCAACGCATTCGCCCGCAGCAACCGCTCGATATCGGCGCGGGAACACCCGGTCCGTACGAGATCCGCCGTGAGAACGAGACCGTCGTTGACCTTGGCGAGGGTCCGGACCATCGGCGTCAGCTCGACACTGGGCATGCCCGCACAGTCGTCCGGCACCCTGCCGATGCCTCATCCGGGCCAGCGTGCTTGTGGATGCTCCGGTCCCGGCCGCCCGATGTGCAGCTCCCTCCACGCAGGGTGCCCAGAAGCGCATCGATCCGGTGCTTACGCTGTAGGCACTCTGCGCGGATGTAGGCGACCAGGCGGGGCCCGGCGGGTAGGCGACCAGGCGGGGCCCGGCGGGTAGGCGGCCTGGCGGGGCCCGGCGGGTAGGCGACCAGGCGAGGCCTGGCGGGTGGGCGCGACCGGCGAGGTCGTGGGAAGCGGGCGCGAGTGCGCGACGGGCGGCGGCGCTGGGACGGGTCAGCGCAGCAGCCGGGACATCCGACGGTCGGCCAGCGGCTTCCCGCCGGTCTGGCAGGTGGCGCAGTACTGCAGCGCGGAGTCGGCGAACGACACCTCGCGAACGGTGTCCCCGCACACTGGGCACGTCTCGCCGGCCCGCCCGTGCACGCGCATCCCGCGTCGCTTTGCGTCCTTGAGCTCGGCGGCAGGCCGCCCGGCCGCCGCGTCCAGCGCCTCCGACAGCACCTCCCGGATCACGGCGTGCAGGCGCACGACGTCGTCGTCGGACAGGGAGCGGGTGAGCGCGAACGGGCTCATGCGGGCCGCGTGCAGGATCTCGTCGGAGTACGCGTTGCCGATCCCGGCGATCAGGCCCTGGTCCCGCAGGAGCCCCTTGATCTGCTGGTTCCGCCCGCCCGCCAGCTCACCGAGTCGCTCGGCGGTGAACTCCGGCCCCAGCGGGTCGACCCCGAGCGACGCCACCCGCGCCACGTCCGTCGGCTCGTGCACGATGTGCACCGCCAGCCGCTTGCGGGTACCGGCCTCGGTGAGGTCGAACCCGGAGCCGTCGTCGAGCGCCAGCCTGAGCGCGATCGGGGACTTGCCCGGCCGGATCTGGGTGGCGGGGACGGCGTCGTACCAGCGCAGCCATCCCGCCCGGGAGAGGTGGAAGAGCAGGTGCGGGCCGTCCGTGCCGAGGTCCAGCCACTTGCCGTGCCGGACGACGCCGACGACGGCGCGGCCCACCAGGTCGGCAGGGGCGGGGGAGTACGTCTTCAGCGCGCTGATGTTCCCGGTCGCGACGGCCGCGATCGTGCGACCGGCGGCGCGGCCGGCGACGAACCGGGCGAGGGCTTCGACCTCGGGGAGCTCGGGCACGGGTCAATCGTGCCCGCTGGCGCCGTC
>CAYGGX010000001.1:87658-116983 GCA_964349585.1 uncultured Actinotalea sp. | reverse complement strand
CACCGGGACGGACCCGCCCGCCCGCCGTCGGCCGCGCGCAATAGGCTCAGTGGTTGTGGACGAGAAGCTCGCCCGGACCCGCCGTGCCCGCCGGATCAACCGGACCCTGGCCGCGCGCTACCCAGATGCCGGGTGCGAGCTGGACTTCCGCACGCCACTGGAGCTGCTGGTCGCCACGATCCTCTCCGCCCAGTCGACCGATGTGCGCGTCAACCAGGTCACCCCCGAGCTGTTCGGCCGGTTCCCGGACGCGGCCGCGTACGAGGCGGCCGACCACGCAGACCTGGAGGACGTGATCCGCCCGACGGGGTTCTTCCGCGCCAAGTCGAGGGCCTTGGTCGAGCTCGGCCGGGAGCTGCTGGAGCGCTACGACGGTCAGGTGCCGGCGCGGATGCGGGACCTCGTGACGTTGCCGGGCGTCGGACGAAAGACGGCGAACGTCGTGCTCGGCAACGCCTTCGACGTGCCGGGGCTCCCGGTCGACACCCACGTCCTGCGGGTGGCGCGGCGGCTGGGGCTGACCCAGAGCGAGGACCCGGTGGTGGTGGAGCAGGACCTGTGCGCGATGATCGAGAAGCGCGAGTGGACCATGTTCTCCCACCGGGTGATCATCCACGGCCGGCGCACCTGCCACGCCCGGCGTCCGGCGTGTGGCGCGTGCCCGCTGGCCGGGATCTGCCCGTCCTACGGCGCGGGCGAGACCGACCCTCAGGCGGCGGCCGCACTCGTCAAGGGCGGGCCGGACCGGTCGGGGCCGGCAGGTTCCTCAGCCAGTCGAGCAGCAGGCTCGTAGTGAGCTCGGGGGCCTCCTCCGGCAGGAAGTGGCCGGCCGCCGGCACCGTCTCGAACCGGTAGGGCGCCCCGTTCCCCCAGCTCGCGACGCTGACGGGGATGCACCGGTCGGACGTCCCGTGCACCTGGAGGACGGGAACTTGCACCGGCGCGCGCAGCGCGGACCGGTACCGCTGACCGTCGACCCGCGGAGTGGATCGCACCAGCCACCGCAGGATCTCCATCGCGCTGTGCGCGGCGAACGGGACCTGCGCCGCAGCCCGGTACGTGCGTGCCACGTCGACCGTGAGCCAGCCGGGTGCCCCCCACTCCGCGAGCACGCGCGGGACGAGGTCCCGGTTGGTCATCGCACGCTCGGGCAGCCACGGCAGCTGGGCGAACGCCAGGCTCCGCCCGCTCGAACGGAGCAGCATCGCCCGCGTGACCGCGCCCGAGTGCATGCGCAGCGGATGCAGCGCGGAGAAGGCGCCGACCGCCCGGGTCACCGTCGGCTGGAGGGCGGCCATGGACCAGGCGACCGTGCCACCCACCCCGTGACCGACGACGACGGCCTCGTCGGCACCCAGCGAGCGGATCACCCCGGCGACGTCGCGGGTCAGCGTCGGCACGTCGTACCCGTGCGGCGGCTTGTCCGATCCCCCCGTGCCGCGCAGGTCCATCGCCACGGCGTGAAAGCCGGCGTCGGCGAGGGCGGGTAGGTGGTGCCGCCACGCCCACCACATCTGCGGGAACCCGTGCAGCAGGATCACGAGCGGGGCCTTGGCGGCACCCCGCCCGGTGGGGCCGGCCTCGGCGACGTGGAAGCGGGCGCCGTTCGCGGGGACGAAGGTGTGCCGCCACGGGCCGTCGAGCAGTACGGACTGGTCGGTCACCGGGTGAACCTATCGCTCCAGCGCGGCGACGACGAGGTTCCGGTGGTACCTGTCCCGCCAGCCGAGGACGGCGGTGCCGAGCAGGGCCGCGGTGAGCGACGCAACCAGGATAGCCGCGCGCACGTGGTCGTCCCGGACGGTGCCCTCCCCGAAGGCCAGGGAGCCGATGAGCAGCGAGACGGTGAACCCGATGCCGGCCACCATCCCCAGCCCGGTGATGTCCCACCAGCCGACGCCCGGGCTCAGCGGTGTGCGGGTGATCCGTGCCGTCGCCCACGTCGCGGCGAGGATCCCGATCGGCTTGCCGAGCACCAGGCCGAGGACGACGCCCTGGGCCACCGGATCGCGGGCGGCGAGGCTGAGGTCGGCGGGATCGAGGCTGACACCCGCGGCGAACAGTGCGAAGACGGGGACCGCGAAGCCGGCGGAGATCGGACGCCAGCGGTGCTCCAGGCGTTCGGCCTGCGACTCGAGCTCGCCTCGTCGCGCGAGGGCCGGGACGCAGAACCCCAGGATCACGCCGGCGATGGTGGCGTGGATGCCCGATGCGTGCATGAACAGCCACGCGGCCCCGGCGAGGGGGAGCAGCACCGCGGCGCTCGTCATCCCGCGGCGCAGCGCGACGGCGAACACCGCGGCCGCCAGCACGGAGCCGAGCAGCCAGCCGAGCTCCAGGTCCGAGCTGTAGAAGACGGCGATCACGATGATCGCCAGGAGGTCGTCGACGACCGCGAGCGTGAGCAGGAAGGCCCGCAGGCTGTTCGGCAGGTTGCGGCCGACCACGGCCAGCACGGCGACGGCGAAGGCGATGTCGGTTGCGGTGGGGATCGCCCAGCCGTGTAGCTGGCCGTCGGCCGCCGTGGCGTTGATGGCGGTGTAGATAGCGGCCGGGACCGCCATGCCGCAGACCGCCGCGATGATCGGCACGGCCGCGGTGGCCGGTCTGCGTAGCTCACCGACCACCATCTCGCGCTTCACCTCGAGCCCCACGACGAAGAAGAAGATCGTCAGCAGGCCGTCGGTGGCCCAGTGATCGAGCGACATGCTCAGGTGCATGAAGTCCGGCCCGACGACGACGTGCCGCAGCTCCTGGTATGCGTCCCGGGCCGGGGAGTTCGCCCAGACGAGGGCGACGACGGCGCCGAGCAGCAGGAGTGCGCCGCCGGCCTTCTCCGTGCGCAGCGTGTCGAGCAGGTTCCGCTCGGCGCCGACGGACAGCCGACCGAACAGTCCTTGGCGACCGGCCAGCTGGAGTCGACGTCGCGGGTCGGAGCCTGCCATCGGCTCTCTCACTCCGCCGGGGCGGAGGTCGCCTCGGCGGACTCGTCGAGCCGACGCTCGCGCGGTGGGTCGAACCGGTAGCCGACGTTGCGCACCGTGCCGATCAGCTGCTCGTGCTCGGGGCCGAGCTTGGCGCGCAGCCGGCGGACGTGGACGTCGACGGTCCGGGTGCCCCCGTAGTAGTCGTACCCCCAGACCTCCTGCAGCAGCTGCGCACGGGTGAAGACCCGCCCGGGGTGCTGGGCGAGGTACTTGAGCAGCTCGAACTCCTTGTAGGTCAGGTCGAGCGGGCGTCCGCGGACGCGGGCCGTGTAGCCGCCCGCGTCGACGGTCAGGTCACCCGAGGAGATCTCCGTGTCGTCGTCGTCGGGCTCACTGGCCACCGAGCGTTCGATCACCAGCCGGATCCGTGCCTCGACCTCGGCCGGGGACGCGTCCTCGAGCAGGATGTCGGACGCGGCCCACTCGGCGGTCACCACGGTGAGACCCCCCTCGGTGACCACGAGCATCAGCGGGACGTTCAGGCCGGTCGCCCGCAGCAGGCGGCAGGTGGAACGCGCGGTGGCGAGGTCGCGCCGGGCATCCAGGATCAGCACGTCCGCGTCCGGGGCGTCGAGGAGGGCCGACGGCTCCATCGGCAGCACCCGAACCTGGTGTCCGAGCAGCCCGAGGGCTGGGAGCACCTGAGCGGAGCCCCCGGCGGTGGGTGTCAGCAGGAGCAGTTCTGCCACCGGGTGGGTGCCTCCCAAGGTCGATGGACGACCCTCACCGTACCGCCACGGCCCCTGTCGGCCGTGCGGCATCGCACGTGCTGGGGGCGGTGATCTGAAACACTGCCACCGTGCTCCCCGCTCCTGCCTCGCTCGCCAGCTGATGGACGCCTCGACCCGGGCCGTGATCACGGCCGTGCTCGCGGCTCTCGTCGCGGCCACCGCCTTCGCCCAGGAGATCCCGGCTCTGACCCAGTTCGGCCGGATCCCCGTGGTCGCGGCGGCGGTTGTCCTCGCCCTGGTGATCGCGATCGGCTGGCCGATCCTCCTGGGCCTGCCGAACCCGATCGGGTCCTCCGCGGTCATCGCCCTCGGTGGGGTCGGCGCGGTGATCACCGTGACCGCGACCCGCGGGCAGCCGCTCCTGCGGGAGCTGCCGGTGGCGGTCGCCCTGGCGATCCTGCTCTCCTTCGTGAACGAGCTCGCCCGGCAGGACGGTCGGGCCCGCTTGGTCGACTCGGTAGCCGGGACCGTCACGGGAGTGCTCATCGCGACGGCGGCGGCCGGCTGGGTTGCGGCCGTCCGGGCGCCCGCGGGCAGCTCGCTGGTGGTCTGCGGCGCGGTGGCGCTCGCGGTGGCCGCGGCGGTGTCCGCCGTGCCGCTCGGGGGGGTGGTCGGTTCCGCCGTGACAACCGGCGCAGCGGTCCTGGCAGGCGGTGCCGTGGGAGCCGTGATGCCGGACCTCGGCCTCGGGGCCGGGGCGATGCTCGGGCTGGCGACGGGAATCCTGATCGCGGCGCTGCACGCGCTGTTCGACCGGATGCCCGCCCTGAAGAGCCGGCTGGCCGCGATGTCGGTGATCGCGCTTCCCGTCGCCCTCAGCGGGATCCTGGTCTACGTCGTCGGCCGGGTGCTGGTGGGCTGAGGCTCTCAGTAGACGAGGGCCTGCGCGTCCGGCCGCAGGGCTTCCGCCACGTAGGTGGCCGATCCCGCGATCCGGATCCCCGGGACGACGTCGTCCGCCGTGATCCCCCGGCGAGCGGCGCACTGGGTGCACAGGGTGACGGTTCCGTCGGCGAGCACGGCGGCAAGCAGCTCGGGCAGGGGCACCGCGTGGGCGAGCACGACGTCGTCGGCGCGGCCCGGCAGGGCCAGCCAGGCCGCCTCGCCGGTGAGCCAGAGCGACACCTCGGCACCCGAGGCGGCGGCGGTCGCCGCCACGGTGAATGCCTGGTTGCAGGCCTCGGGACGGTCCGCCCCGGCCGTCGTCTTCACCACCAGGGGTCGCATGGGGGCAGCCTATGCGTGCCACGTAGGATCGAGTCATGCTCGCCCTCGAGATCTTCTTCATCGGGTTGCTGGTGCTCGCCGCCCTGGCGATCGGCTGGTTCGCCGTCTACGTCGTGTACAAGCTGTACAAGGGGCAGAGCTGAGCGACTACCGGAGCCCCCTGCTGGGCCGGCCGGGAGCCGTCGCCGGCTCGGGCCCGGACGCCGGCGTGGCGTGGCACTACGGGGACCCGACGGCCGAGCAGCGGGCGCTGGACGCCGGCGGCGCGGCGGTGGACCTGTCGCATCTCGGCGTGCTGAGCGTCGGCGGCCCGGACCGCCACTCCTGGCTGAACGGGATCACGTCGCAGGACCTGGTCGACCTGGCCCCGCGGACCTCCAGGGAGACCCTGGTCCTGAGCCCGCACGGGCACATCGAGCACGCGGCCGCCCTGGTGGACGACGGCGAGACCACCTGGCTGATCACCGAGGACCCGGCCGGGTTGGCGGCGTGGCTGGACTCGATGCGCTTCATGATGCGGGTCGAGGTGGCCGACGTGACCGACCATTGGGCCGTGATCGGCGAACCGGTGGACGCCGAGGGTGCGGAGGGCGAGCCGGTGACCTGGCGAGACCCGTGGCCCCGGGTGCTGCCGGGCGGGACCCGGTACGGCCCGGCGGCCGAGGAGCACCCCGGGGCCGACCGAGCGTGGCGGTTGGTGCTGGTGCCGAGGGAGGGCCTGGATCGCGCCGTCGCAGCGCGGGAGGCCGCCGGTTGGCGGCTGGCCGGCACCTGGGCCAGCGAGGCAGCCCGGGTGGCCGCGGCCCGACCGCGGGCGGCCACGGAGGTGGATCACCGCTCGATCCCGCACGAGCTGGACTGGCTGCGCACCGCGGTTCACCTGCACAAGGGCTGCTACCGGGGCCAGGAGACGGTCGCGCGGGTGCACAACATGGGTCGGCCGCCTCGCCGGCTCGTGCTGCTGCACCTGGACGGGTCGGGGCACCTGCTACCGGAGGCCGGCGCCGAGGTGCGGGCCGATGGACGCGGCGTCGGAGTGGTGACGAGCGTCGCCCGGCATCACGAGCTGGGGCCCATCGCTCTCGCGGTCGTCAAGCGGAGCACGCCCGACGTCGAGCTGCTGGTCGCCTGCGACGGCGGCGACGTCGCGGCCGCGCAGGAGGCGATCGTGTCGGCCGAGGGTGAGTCGGTGGACCGACCGCCCGAACGGGGTCCGGTGGCCAGGCTCGGCGGCCCGCGAGGGATGGCGGGGCCGATCGCACGCGCGGGACCGTAGGCTCGTTCGGTGATCATCGGCATCCAGCTCGTCGTGTTCCTGGCGCTGTACCTCGTCGTCTTCCTGATGTGCCTCGTGGCGCTCATCGATGCCGCCCGGCGCACGCCGCGGGCCTTCGTCGATGCCGGCAAGCGGACCAAGAGATTCTGGGTCCCAGTGCTGCTCGCGGCCCTGGCCGTGGCGTTCGTCGCGATCCCGCCGCCGGTCGGGATCGGGCAGCTCAGCTTCCTGGCCGTGGTCAGCGCCGTGGCCGCGGGGGTGTACCTCGCCGACGTGCGGCCGGCGCTGGACCGCTACTCCGGCGGCGGCAGGCGGCCGAGTGGTCCCCGTGGCGGTTGGTGAGTCCCCCGGCGTGCTGGCCGTCGTCGTGCGCGGCGGCCGGGTGGAGTCGGTGCACCTCGGCCACCTCGTGGTGCTCCGGCCCGACGGCGCGGTGGTGCTTGCGGTCGGCGACCCCGACGCGACCATCTGGCCCCGCTCGGCGGTGAAGCCGGTGCAGGCGGTCGCGATGCTAAGGGCGGGCCTGGAGATCGACGACGAGGGCCTCGCGCTGGCCTGCGCAAGCCACTCGGGCACCCCCGAGCAGGTCCAGGGCGTCCGGGCGATCCTGGCCCGCGCGGGACTTGGCGAGGGCGACCTGCAGAACACCCCGGGCCTCCCGCTGGATGCCGATGCCTCGTTCGCGTGGCGCTCGAGCGGGGTGGGCGCCGCCTCGGTGACGCAGAGCTGCTCCGGGAAGCACGCCGCGATGCTCGCGACCTGCGTGCGCAACGGGTGGGACGCGGTGACCTACCGGGACCCCGACCATCCGCTGCAGCGCGCGGTGCGCGACACCCTCGCGGCGCTCACCGGTGAGGCCGTCGAGGATGTGACGGTCGACGGGTGCGGTGCGTCGCTGTTCTCGACGACTGTCATGGGACTCGCCCGGGCCTTCGGGCGGATCGCGGCGGCCGAAGCGGAGCCGGGGCGGGACGACGCGGCGGCCCGGGTGGCGCGCGCGATGGCCGCCCACCCGTGGCTCGTGGGCGGGCCGGGGCGGGACGTGAGCCGGTTCATGGCGGCCGTCCCGGGCCTGATCGTCAAGGACGGCGCCGAGGGCGGGTACGCGGCGGGTCTACCGGACGGCTCGGCGATCGCGTTCAAGGTCGCGGACGGGTCCGGCCGGCCGCGGGCGGCGATCCTGGCCGCGGCACTGGAGGTGCTCTGGCGGCAGGACTGGCGCGCCGCACCCCCGGATGCCGTCGCGGCCGCGCGGGCGGTCGGCGAGGTGCCGGTGCTCGGTCACGGGCTCCCGGTCGGTCGGGTGCTCGCGGTCCTCGGAGACGAACCGGGCCGACGCCCGGAGATCGGGACGCAGTGGTGAGGGCGGTGCTGCAGCGCGTCACCCGCGCGTCCGTGACGGTCGGCGGCGCGGTGGTGGGCGCGATCGACCGGCCCGGACTGCTCGCGCTGGTCGGGGCGACGCACGACGACGGCCCGGCTCAGGTCGAGCTGATCGCGCGGAAGATCGCCGACCTGCGGATCCTGCGCGACGAGCAGTCCGTGCTCGACGCGGGCGCGCCGGTGCTGGTGGTGAGCCAGTTCACCCTCTACGCCGACACCCGCAAGGGACGCCGGCCGACCTGGAACGCGGCCGCGCCCGGCCCGGTCGCCGAGCCGTTGGTGGACGCGGTGGTTGCCGCGTTGCGAGCGCGCGGCGTAGAGGTGGCCACGGGCGTCTTCGGCGCGGACATGGCCGTCGAGCTGGTCAACGACGGGCCGGTGACGGTGCTGCTCGAGGCCTGACGTCCCCGCAACCTCAGGACCACTGGACCCGCTGGACCCCGCGCCAGCGCTCGAGCGCCGACTTGCGCCCGGCGGTCTCGATCTCGGTCCCGCGGTTCCACAGCCCGAGGTAGAGCTGAACCGCGGTCCCGGTGAACAGGGCATCGGCATCGGGCAGGTCGTCTGCCGCGACCCGGTCGGCTGTCATCCCGGCCGGCCTGACCCCGAGCAGCCAACCCGTGGCCGCGTCGGTGGGGCGCACCGCCACGGTGAACTCCTCCCCGTCGAAGAGCCGGCTGCGGCCCCGGGTGAAGAAACCACGCAGCAGCTCGTCGATCCCGTCCAGCGCCAGCTCCGCGTCCAGCCCGGCGTCGCGCTCGGTGGGGAACCGACCGAGCAGCGCGGCGAGCGCGTCGGTCGCGTGGATGGTCGTCTCGTGCGCCTGGCGGCGCGCCCAGAACGCCCTCGGGGCGGGGGCGTTCTTCAGGAAGACCATCGCCGGGACGTCGTCGGGCGCGGTGGCGAACGTCTCCAGGAGTGCGGCGACCCCTTCGGCGAACCACGCGAGGAGCTCCCCGCGCAGGACGGTGCGCAGGATCTCGGACTTCGACTGGATGCGGGAGTCGTCCAGGCGTAGGTTCGCGGTCGCCCAGCGGTGCACCATCCCCTGGTGCGCCACGAGGTCGGCCACCGTCCACCGCGGGCACGTCGGCACGCGGGCGGTGAGCCCTGCCGCGGCCGCTCGCTCCGCCAGGGCGGAGCCGGCCTCGGCGATGGCGGTCAGGTGGCGGGCGGGCTCGTCGGCCATTCCTGCATGCTGCCAGGCCGAACCGACACCCCGTCGAGTCGGGCGAGCTCCTCCGGCGTCAGGGCGAGGTCGACGGCCCCGACCGAGTCGAGGATGCTCTCCGGCCGGCTGGCGCCCGGGATCGGGATCACGACCGGCGCCTTCGCCAGCGACCAGGCGAGGGCGACCTGCTGCGGGCTCACCCCGCGCTCGGTGGCGACCTCGGCGAAGGCCGCGTGGATCGACCCGAGGTCACCCGCCCTGCCGATGCCGCCGAGCGGCTTGTAGGCGAGGAACGCGACGCCCAGCTCGGCGCACAGCTCCAGCTCCGGCTCGCTGCTGCGGAAGGCCGGCGAGAACTCGTTCTGCACGGACACCAGGCGACCGCCGAGGATCTCCTGAGCGAGCCGGATCCGCTCCGGGTTCGCGTTCGAGATGCCCGCCATCAGGATCTTGCCCTCGTCGAGCAGGTCGCGGATCGCGCCGACCGACTCCTCGTACGGGGTCGCGGGGTCCGGGCGGTGGAACTGGTAGAGCCCGATCGCCTCGACGTCCAGCCGCTGCAGCGACGCCTCGCACGCGCGCCTCAGGTAGTCGGCTCCGCCCTGGGTGAACCAGGACCCGTCGCCCGGGCGACGGTGCCCGCCCTTGGTGGCCACCAGGACGTCGTCGGGCGAGGCCTTGGCAAGGCGCAGAGCCTTGGCGATCAGGGTCTCGTTGTGCCCGACGTCGGTCTCCGTCAGGTGGTACGAGTCCGCCGTGTCGATCAGGGTCACGCCCGCGTCGAGTGCCGCGTGGATCGCGGCGATAGAGCGGGCCTCGTCGGGGCGGCCCTCGATCGACATCGGCATCCCGCCGAGCCCGATGGAGCTGACGGAACGGTCGCCGATCTGACGCTGCTGCATGGGGCTCTCCTCGGAGTGGATCGTTTCGACAACTAGCCTGCTACCTGTCGGGACGGCGGGCCAACTCGGCGCGGCGGGTTGTCCCGACCTGCCGCGAATTGCCCGCCGGACGAAGGGCGAGGAACGCGATGATCGAGGCCGTGCGCGGCGACATCACCCGCCAGCGCGTCGACGCGATAGTCAACGCCGCCAACTCCGCCCTGCTCGGCGGGGGCGGCGTCGACGGGGCGATCCACGCGGCCGCGGGGCCGGCGCTTCTTGCGGAGTGCCGGGAGCTGCGTCGAACCACGTTGCCCGACGGGCTGCCGGTTGGCGACGCCGTCGCGACCGGCGCCGGGGACCTGCCCGCCCGCTGGGTGATCCACACCGTCGGCCCGAACCGCCACGCCGGCCAGACGGATCCTGCGCTACTGGCTTCGTGCTTCGGGCGCTCGCTCGACGTCGCGGCGGCCCTGGGCGCGTCGTCGATCGCCTTCCCGGCGATCAGCGCCGGCGTCTACGGCTGGGACGTCGACGAGGTGGCCCGGGTCGCCGTCCGCGCGGTGCGGGTCTGGCTCGCCGGCAATTCGGAGGCGCTCGACCTCGTTCGATTCGTACTCTTCGACGACGCGGCGCTGGCCGCCTTCGCCGCCGCGCTCGAGCGTGACCCCCGGTAGTGGAGCACCGAACGGAACAGGAGTCCCGATGAGAGCCCGTCAGTTCGCGCAGGTCGACGTCTTCACCGCGGTGCCCTACCTGGGCAACCCGGTAGCCGTGGTGGTCGAGGGCGACGGCCTGACCGACGACGAGATGGCGGCCTTCGCCCGCTGGACCAACCTGTCGGAGACCACCTTCCTGACGGCCGCCACTACCGCGGAGGCGGACTACCGCCTGCGCATCTTCACCCCGGGCGGGGAGCTCCCGTTCGCCGGGCATCCCACGCTCGGCAGCGCGAGCGCGTGGCTCGCGGCCGGGGGTGCCCCGCGCACGCCGGGGGTGCTGGTCCAGGAGTGCGGCGTCGGGCTCGTGACGATCCGGCAGGATGACGCCGGTCGTCTCGCCTTCGCGGCGCCCCCGCTGCGCCGGTCCGGGCCGGCCGAGTCGGAAGTGCGGGCCCACGTAGCCGCTTCGCTGCGGTTGCCCGACGACGCGATCCTCGACTGCGCCTGGGTGGACAACGGGCCGGGCTGGGTGGCCGCTCGCCTCGCCGACGGCGCCGCCGTGCTCGCCGTCGAGCCCGATCTCGCGTTGATGGGCGACCAGCCGGTTGGCGTCGTGGGCCTCTGGGGGCCGGACCACGACGCCGACGCCGAGGTGCGCGCCTTCGTACCGGGCATCGGGATCCCGGAGGACCCGGTCACGGGGAGCCTGAACGCCGGCCTCGCGCAGTGGCTGATCCCGGCCGGGGTGCTGCCCGACAGCTACGTCGCCGCACAGGGGGCCGCGCTGCGGCGGGCCGGCCGGGTCCGCGTGGACCGGGTCGGCGGCGACATCTGGATCGGCGGCGACACCGTTACCTGCATCGCCGGGACGGTCAACCTCTGACCGACGGCGACGTTCGGACGCCGATGCATGACGGCGGTTCGTCTGGCTCCGGTCGCGCGTGTACTTGGCCCTTGTGCATTCCAGCGGCTTGACATTACGAAAGATAGTAAATCTACTACGACTCGTAGCGTGACGATGGCTGGAGGCGCGGTGGCCGAGACGGTGATCAGCGTGCGCGACCTGCGCATGCGATACGGCACCAAGGACGTGCTGGACGGAGTCGAGTTCGACGTCCGGCGCGGCGAGGTGATCGCTCTCCTCGGCCCCAATGGTGCCGGGAAGACGACCACGATCGAGATCCTCGAGGGCTTCCGGGCACGTTCGGGCGGCGAGGTCTCGGTGCTGGGCGCCGATCCGATGCTGGCCGGGGAGGAGTGGCGGGCCGGGGTCGGCATAGTGCTGCAGTCGTGGCGGGATCACGGCCGCTGGAGAGTTCGCGCACTGCTCGACCACCTCGGACGCTACTACCTGCCCTACGGCACGCCGGAACGCCGTCGGCCGCGCGACACCGACGAGCTCATCGCGGCGGTCGGGCTCTCGGACCACGCAGACAAGCGCATCGCCAAGCTCTCCGGCGGCGAGCGCCGCAGGCTGGACGTGGCCATCGGGATCGTCGGGCGTCCGGAGCTGCTCTTCCTCGACGAGCCCACCGCCGGCTTCGACCCCGAGGCGCGCCGGGACTTCCACGACATCGTGCACTCCCTGGTGGATCTGGAGGACACGACGATCCTGCTCACGACCCACAACCTCGACGAGGCGGAGAAGCTCGCGGACCGGATCCTCATTCTGAGCGACGGCCGCATCGTGGCCAACGGCAGCGCAGATGAGCTAGCCCGGGAGGTCGCGGGGAAGTCCGAGGTGCGCTGGACACGGGACGGGGAGCGATTCGTCCACGCCACCGACGACGCGACGGCGTTCGTGCGTGAACTGTTCGCCCAGTACGACGACCGGATCGCGGAGCTCGAGGTGCGGGCGACGACGCTGGAGGACACCTACCTGGCCATGGTCCGCCGCCACGAGGACCCCGACCTGACTTCACCGGCGGGACCGTCGAAGAGCAGCCGCGGCGATGCCGCTCGGCAGGAGGGGCAGTGATGAATCCACGGACCCACGCGATCCGGGTCGGGATCGCCAGAGGCTGGACGGAGGCGAAGCTGAGCCTCCGCGCGCCCGACGACATCGCCTTCTACGTGCTCTGGGGCCTGGGCGTCCTGGCCTTCCTGTTCGTCAACCGCAACTCGGAGATCGAGGGCACCACGCTGAGCTTCCCAACGCTGGCGATGCCCGGAGTGCTCGGGGCGATGGTCATCTTCGGAGGCGTCATCGGGCCCGCGTTCGCGCTCGTGATCGAGCGGGAGGACGGCACCCTGCTCAGGGCGAAGGCGGCGCCGCACGGCATGACCGGGTACGTCGCCGGTCAGGCGACGCTGCAGACCTTCGGGGTGATCCCGATGCTCGCCATTCTCCTGATCCCGAGCGCCCTCCTGTTCGAGGGGCTCATGCACCGCGGCGCTCTCGGTTGGCTGGCGGTGGCCGGGTTCCTCGTGCTCGGGCTGGTCGCCAGCATCCCGCTCGGGATGATCATCGGCTCGCTTGCCCGCAAGCCCAGCCAGGTCAGCACCTGGGGCCTTCTGCCGGTCATCGGTCTAGCCATGATCTCGGGGATCTTCGCCCCGCTGTCCATCATGTGGGGCTGGGTGCAGGGCCTGGCTCAGTTGTTCCCGATGTACTGGCTCGGCGTGGGCATGCGCTGGGGGTTCCTGCCCGGGGAGGCGGGGGCCCTCGAGCTTGGCGGGCAGTGGCGCGTGCTTGAGGCGGTGGGTGTGCTCGGCGCCTGGGCGCTGGCCGGGCTGATCCTGGCGCCGATCGTCCTGAGAAGGATGGCTCGCCGGGAATCGGGCTCAGCCGTGGAGGCCCGCATGCACGAGAGGATGCAGCGTGTCGGTTGAGCGGGGCGTGATGACTCGGTGACCGAGAACGTCCACAACCGGATCGCGATGCTGCGCGCCGAGCGAGGCATCTCACGACGGCAGCTGGCCGACGCGCTCGGCGTGCACTACCAGACCGTTGGCTACCTCGAGCGCGGGGAGTACAGCCCGAGCCTCTACCTCGCGCTGCGCATCGGGGAGTTCTTCGAGGTGCCGATCGAGGTGGTGTTCGCCCTGCGGCCGTTCCCGCGGATCGGCAGCTGACCTATCGGTCGAGTGCGTCCTGCACGCTGGTCTCGCGCGGGCCGAGGTGCACGGGCTCCCGTCCGGTCAGCGCGTCCCACGCCGCCTTCAGCGACGCGGGCAGCTCGCGGACCCGGTACATGACGGCCTTGGCCGGCTCCACGCTCGAGGACGACACGCCCTTCCCGACGGCGTCGATCCCCGCCTGGGTGCAGGAGAACAGGGCCCGGCGCAGGTGGTAGTCCTGGGTGATCACCACGGCGCTCGTCACGCCGAACACCTCGTGGGCGCGCACGCACGTGTCGTGGGTGTCGAAGCCGGCGAAGTCGCGGACGACGGCGTCCTCCGGCACCCCGCGGTCGACGAGCCAGTCGCGCATCGCGGTGGGCTCGTCGTGACTCACGGTCGAGTTGTCGCCGCTGACCAGGATCACCCGCACGGTCCCCGCCGCGTACAGCTCGGCTGCGGCGTCCAGCCGCCGACGCAGGAAGGTCGACGGCGTGCCGTCGGGTCGCAGCCCGGCGCCGAGCACGAGCGCGACGTCTCGCACGGGGACCTCGTCCCCCCGGACCCGGGACTGCCCGACGCCCTGCACCCAGAGGAACGGGACGAGCACCACGACCGCGACGGCTCCTGCGATCACGCGCGCGATGCGTCGGGGCCGCGGGACGATCATGAGCCGAGCCTAGGGCTCGAGACGGGCTTGCGATTCGCACGAACGATCGTGCTATTCTCCCGCGCATGGCCGAAGTGACGTACCTGACCGACGACCGCGAGGACGAGGCGCGCACGGCGACGAAGGGCGACCGGACCCGCGAGGCGATCCTCGAGCGGGCCCTCGCGCACTCCTGCCGGGTCGGCCTCGCCGGACTGACCATCGGAGACCTCGCCCGGGACACCGGGATGTCGAAGAGCGGCCTCTACGCGCACTTCGGCTCCAAGGAGGCGTTGCAGATCGCGGTGATCGACGCGGCCGCCGAGGAGTTCGCGCGGGACGTCGTCGTGCCAGCGCTGGCAGCCCCCCGCGGGGAGCCGCGCATCCTCGCGCTCGTCGACCGCTGGCTCGACTGCGGTCGCACGCGGCAGGCCGGCGGCTGCGTCATCGTCAAGGCCAGCACCGAGCTGGACGAGCAGGCGGGTGCGCTGCGCGACCGGCTGCGGGCGCACCACCAGCGGCTGGATGACGCCATCGCCCGGATCCTCGCCGGCGGCATCAGCGAGCGGCACTTCCGGCACGACGTCGACATGCACCAGTTCGCCACGGACCTCTACGGGGTGATGCTGGCCTTCTACCACGGCCACCGGCTCCTCGCGGATCCCGATGCCGAGACCCGGGCGCGGGGCGCGGTCGCCGCCCTGCTCAAGGCCGCACGCCCGCAACCCTCCTGACCGTCCCACCCGAGAGAGGTAATCGAGTGAGCAAGCCCTCGACCCAACGAACCGCCCGGCGGCGCCGGATCCGGGCGATCGCCAGGCTCGCAGGTCTGCGCGCGACCCTCGGCGTGCTCCAGGTCGTTGCCCCGTCGCGCGCGGACGAGTGGGCGCTCCAGCTGTGGTGCACGCTGCCGCCCGGGGCCGGTCGACGCCGCGACCACCGTCCCAACCCGGGCGAAGTCGTGCGCCTCGAGGTCCCCCGCGGCGGTACGGCCGCGGCCGAGGTGTGGGGTGTGGGGCCGGTCGTCTACCTCATGCATGGGTGGGGCGGTTGGCGGGGTCAGCTGGGCGCGTTCGTCGAGCCCCTGGTCGCCGCCGGCCACCGGGTGGTCGCGGTGGACGCGCCCGGTCACGGGGACGCCGAGCCGGGGTTCCTGGGCGCCGGCAAGGGGACGTTCATGGAGTTCCTGGAGGCGCTGGAGGCGGCTGGGCGCGAGTTCGGCCCGGCGGCGGCGATCATCGGGCACTCGATGGGGTCCATGGTCGCGGCGCGCGTCGCGCGCGATGGCATCCCGGCCGAGCGGCTGGTCCTGGTCGCCCCGAGCCACAGCTTCGCCGAGATCGTCGAGCAGTTCTCCGGCGCCCTCGGGCTGTTCGCCCGGACGCGCCAGCACCTGGTCTCCGCCCTCGAAGGCATCACGGAGCGCGCGCTGGGCGACTTCGACCTCGAACCGCTCGGGGCTGACGGGTCGATGCCCGACACGCTGGTGCTGCACGACCGGCACGACAAGGAGACCCCCTTCCGGGTCGGGGAGTCGGTGGCCGGGTCGTGGCCGAACGCGACCCTGGTCGCCAGCGAGGGGCTCGGTCACCACCGGATCCTCACCGACCCCGGGACGGTCGCCGCGGCCGTCGGCTTCGTCAGCGGTCGAGTCGAGACGGCGGCCCTCGACTGACCGTCGATCAGTCGGCTCGGCGGTAGCGCTCGCGCGAGTGGGTGTCGGAGGGGATGCTTTCCGCCCGGGCACCCGTGCCCGAACCCCGACGCGGTGGTCGCGTCGGCCTGACACATGGAGGCGCAGATCGTGCCCTGGGGGTATCTGGCGGGCGTCCTCGTCGTCGCGATCGCCACGGCCGCCGCGCTGTCCGGCCCGCGGATGCGGCCCTCCTACGTTCGGCACCTGCTGGGCTTCGTCGTCAACGAGATCCCGACGGTGGGCGCCCTCTGGCTCGGCGCCGTTACGTTGCTGGCCCTCGCCCGTGGGGACCTCGACTCGATCGGAGGCTGGGCCGCCGTCGGGGTGGCCGTCGTGACCGCCGTCGGGCTGGCCATCCTGGCGAGCCGCGCGCTGCGGGCAGACGACGCCGTGGCCCGAGCCCTCGACGACGGCCTGGGTGCCGACCGGGCGGTCGCCGACAGCCCGTCGTGGCGGCGACGGATGCGCCTGGGGGTGTTGCTGCTGGCCCCGATCGGGCTCCGCCCGCGCGGCGTCGTGCGCGTCGCCAATCTCAGCTACGGGGACGCGGGCGAGCGCAACCTCCTGGACCTCTACCGCCGCCGCTCCGGCCCGTCCGACGGGCCGACGCTGGTGTACCTGCACGGCGGGTCCTTCCGCCGCGGCCGCAAGAGCCGGGAGTCGCGGGCCCTGCTGCACCGCCTCGCCCGACGGGGTTGGACCTGCATCAGCGCGACCTACCGGCTCAGCCCGGCGGCGCGGTTCCCGGACCATGCCGTCGACGCCAAGAAGGTCATCTCGTGGGTGCGGACCCGCGGGCCCGAGTACGGCGCGAGCCCGCTGGTCGTCGTGGCGGGGAGCTCCGCGGGCGCGCACCTCGCGGCCTTCGCGGCCCTGACGCCGACCGACCCCGCACTCCAGCCGGGCTTCGAGAGCGCGGACACCTCCGTCGCGGCGGCGGTCTGCCTGTACGGCTACTTCGGCGGCGTAACGGGGGCGTCGGGCCGCCCGTCCTCGCCGGCGGCGTACATCGGCCCCGATGCTCCGCCGTTCTTCGTCGCGCACGGCGACGCTGACGCCCTGGTGCAGGTGGACCACGCGCGGGCGTTCGTCCGGCGGCTGCGCGGGGCGTCGTCGGCCCCGGTGGTCTACGCGGAGCTGCCGGGCGGACAGCACGGCTTCGACCTGTTCCGGTCGGTTCGCTACGAGGCCGTCGTCGACGGGATCGAGGCGTTCCTGGCCGAGGTGCTGCCGCCCGGAGCGTCGCCGCGACCCGGCCAGGAGGAGGGCGCGGACTCCGCCGCAGAGCGCCCAGCAGACGGCGCCGCGGACCGGCCGCGTGCTGCCCGCGGGTGAGGGGTCACGCCTGCGGCGAACAGAGGCAGTGATCCGGGAGGCCCGCGGTTAGCCTTGCAGGACGCCATCCCTGCAAGGAGCGCTGATGTTCGAGAGATTCACTGACCGTGCCCGTCGTGTGGTCGTCCTCGCCCAGGAAGAGGCGCGGATGCTCAACCACAACTACATCGGGACCGAGCACATCCTGCTCGGCCTGATCCACGAGGGCGAGGGCGTCGCAGCCAAGGCGCTGGAGTCGCTCGGCATCTCGCTGGACGCCGTGCGTCAGCAGGTCCAGGACATCATCGGCGAGGGCCAGCAGGCCCCGTCCGGGCACATCCCGTTCACCCCGCGTGCCAAGAAGGTGCTTGAGCTGTCCCTGCGCGAGGCGCTGCAGCTCGGCCACAACTACATCGGCACCGAGCACATCCTGCTCGGCCTGATCCGCGAGGGCGAGGGCGTCGCTGCACAGGTGCTCGGCAAGCTCGGCGCGGACCTCAACCGCGTGCGCCAGCAGGTGATCCAGCTGCTGTCCGGCTACCAGGGCAAGGAGCCGGTCGCGACCGGCGGCCCCGCAGAGGGCCAGCCCTCCGGCTCGGCGGTGCTCGACCAGTTCGGGCGCAACCTGACCAGCGCCGCCCGCGAGGGCAAGCTCGACCCGGTCATCGGCCGCGAGAAGGAGATCGAGCGGGTCATGCAGGTCCTGTCCCGCCGCACCAAGAACAACCCGGTGCTGATCGGCGAGCCGGGCGTCGGCAAGACCGCGATCGTCGAGGGCCTCGCCCAGGACATCGTGCGTGGGGACGTGCCCGAGACGCTGAAGGACAAGCAACTGTACACCCTCGACCTGGGCGCCCTGGTGGCCGGGTCCCGGTACCGCGGCGACTTCGAGGAGCGCCTGAAGAAGGTCCTCAAGGAGATCCGCACGCGCGGCGACATCATCCTGTTCATCGACGAGATCCACACCCTGGTCGGCGCGGGTGCCGCCGAGGGCGCGATCGACGCTGCGAGCATCCTCAAGCCCATGCTGGCCCGCGGGGAGCTGCAGACCATCGGCGCCACCACGCTGGACGAGTACCGCAAGTACGTGGAGAAGGACGCCGCGCTCGAGCGACGCTTCCAGCCGATCCAGGTGGCCGAGCCGACGCTGTCGCACGCCATCGAGATCCTGAAGGGGCTGCGGGACAGGTACGAGGCCCACCACCGCGTCTCGATCACCGACGGGGCACTGGTGGCCGCGGCCAACCTGGCCGACCGCTACGTGAACGACCGGTTCCTGCCCGACAAGGCGATCGACCTGATCGACGAGGCGGGCGCGCGGCTGCGGATCCGCCGGATGACGGCGCCCCCTGAGCTGCGCGACCTGGACGAGGAGATCGCCCAGGCCCGCCGCGACAAGGAGTCCGCGATCGACGAGCAGGACTTCGAGAAGGCCGCGCGGCTGCGCGACGTCGAGAAGCAGCTCATCGCGCGTCGCGCCGAGAAGGAGAAGGCCTGGAAGTCCGGGGACCTGGACACCGTCGCCGAGGTGGACGAGGAGCTGATCGCCGAGGTTCTCGCCATGTCCACCGGGATCCCGGTGTTCAAGCTCACCGAGGAGGAGTCGAGCCGTCTGCTGCACATGGAGGACGGGCTGCACAAGCGCGTCGTCGGGCAGAACGAGGCCATCAAGGCGCTGTCCCAGGCGATCCGGCGCACCCGCGCCGGCCTGAAGGACCCGAAGCGTCCCGGCGGGTCGTTCATCTTCGCCGGGCCCACCGGCGTCGGGAAGACCGAGCTGGCCAAGGCGCTGGCGGAGTTCCTGTTCGGCGACGAGGACGCCCTCATCCAGCTGGACATGAGCGAGTACTCCGAGAAGCACACGGTCTCGCGGCTGTTCGGCTCGCCCCCCGGCTACGTCGGATACGACGAGGGCGGCCAGCTGACCGAGAAGGTGCGGCGTCGGCCGTTCTCCGTCCTGCTGTTCGACGAGGTCGAGAAGGCCCACGCGGACATCTTCAACTCGCTGCTGCAGATCCTGGAGGACGGTCGCCTGACCGACGCCCAGGGTCGCGTCGTCGACTTCAAGAACACCGTGATAATCATGACGACGAACCTCGGCACGCGGGACATCGCCAAGGGCCTGCAGACCGGCTTCCAGGCCGGCGGCGACCTGTCCACCTCGTACGAGCGGATGAAGGCGAAGGTCAACGACGAGCTCAAGCAGCACTTCCGGCCGGAGTTCCTGAACCGGGTGGAGGACGTCATCGTCTTCCCGCAGCTGTCCCAGGACGAGATCATCGCGATCGTCGACCTGATGATCGACAAGCTCCGGGACCGGCTGCACGCCAAGGACATGGAGCTCAAGCTCACGGAAGCGGCCAAGCGCCTGCTGGCCGAGAAGGGCTACGACCCGGTGCTCGGCGCCCGTCCGCTGCGGCGGGCGATCCAGCGCGAGATCGAGGACGCCCTGAGCGAGAAGATCCTGTTCGGCGAGCTGCGCCCGGGTCAGACGGTCCTGGTGGACGCCCAGGGCGAGGGGCTGCTCGGGGACTTCATCTTCACCGCGGAGGGCAAGCCGACCGACGACAAGTCGGAGCCGGTCGCCGTAGCGGTGTCCGCGATGCCGCCGCTGACCACCAAGGACGAAGCCGAGGGCTGATTCCCGCGGAGGAGGTGCCCGGGCCGGGCCCGCAAGGGCTCAGTCCCGTTCGGCGTGGCCGTGGAACACGGTCCACGACTCGGGCGCGAGCGTCAGACTCGTCTGCCCGACGACGCCTTGCGCGCCCTCCGGAGCAAGCTCGCGCACGCACTCCCGGGCGACGCGGGCCGCGTGGTCCGGACCGGTCACGGCGGGCTCGTAATCGGCGACCACCTGGGTCGCACCGTCCAGCGTGACCCGAAGTCCGCAGTGCTCGACCCGGACGTCGATCGGCTCGGCTGAGCGGTTGACGAGGAAGAGCGCCAGCGCGCCGTCGTCGGCGTCCCACGTGCCCGCCGCGGTGACCACTGGCACCTGCCCGTGCTGCGCCGTCGTCATCGTTGGTGTCTCGACCCGGAGGTCGAAGGTCGACCCGCGGGCGAGCCGGTTTGTCGCGGCGATCGGGTGGAACGTCGGCTGCCGCCAGGCCGGCCCGCCGGGCTCGGTCATGATCGGGGCGATCACGTTGACCAGCTGGGCGAGGCAGGCGACCCGGACCCGGTCGGCGTGGTTGAGCAGGGTGATCATCAGGTCCCCGACAACCACGGCGTCGAGCGCTGAGTGCACGTCCTCCAGGAGGCGGGGTGGCCCGTCCTTGCCGCCCTGCAGGGGCAGGTTCTGCTCTCCGACGAACCGCGACTGCCGGTACCAGACGTTCCACTCGTCGAACGAGATGGCGATCCGCCTGTCCGAGAGCCGCTCCGCGGCCACCGCGTCCGCGGATGCGATCACCCGGTCGATGAACCGGTCCATCGCGGTCCCGGAGGCGAGGAAGCTCGCCCGGTCACCGTCGAGCTCCTCGTAGTACGCGTGCATGGAGATGTGCTCCACGAGGTCGAAGGTCCGCGCCAGGACGGTCCGCTCCCACGGCCCGAAGGTGGGCATGTCCATCGAGGACGAGCCGCAGGCGACCAGCTCGATGGTCGGGTCGACCAGCCGCATCGCATGACCCGCCTGCGCCGCGCGCAGCCCGTACTCCTCCGCAGTGCTGTGGCCGAGCTGCCAGGGCCCGTCCATCTCGTTGCCGAGGCACCAGAGGCGAACCCCGTACGGCTCGACCCGCCCGTTGGCAGCACGCAGGTCGGACCAGCGTGAGCCGACGGGGGCGTTGCAGTACTCGACGAGCGCGGCGGCCTCGGCGGCGCCGCGGGTGCCCAGGTTGACCGCCAGCATGGGCTCCACCCCGGCCCGCTCGGCCCAGGTGAGGAACTCGTCGGTGCCGACCGTGTTCGGGTCGATGGTCCGCCAGGCCAGGTCCAGTGTGGGCTTGCGGGCGTCTCGTGGCCCGACGCCGTCCTCCCACACGTAGCCGGACACGAAGTTGCCGCCCGGGTAGCGGACCAGGGTGACGCCGAGCTCGCGGGTGAGGTCCAGAACGTCTTGGCGAAAGCCGTCGTCGTCGGCGGTCGGGTGGTCGGGTTCGTAGATGCCGGTGTACACGGCGCGGCCCAGGTGCTCGACGAAGGACCCGAAGAGGCGCCGATCGATGGGCGCGACGGTGAAGTCGGGGTGCAGCGTGACGCGAACGGTCATCGGGCTCTCTCTGGTGCGCGTGCGACGGGTTGTCGCGCAAATCTAGCGGGCGCGACCCCGGCGCGAGCCCGTCAGCTCGCCGGCTGCCGGTCTTCCTCGGGCTGCTCGCGGCGCCGTCGGCCGGGCTCGGCGAGGTGCGCCCAGTCTGGGATCTCCTCGGCCGGGAGCCCGCGGGTCGCGTAGAGGCTGGTCGCGGTCACTATGCCGAGCATGACGACGATGACCGCGAGCGACCACAGGGTGGGGATCTGCGGAGCCGCCGGCCACACGTCGTGCGCCCAGTGCAGCACCAGCTTGACGCCGATGAAGGCGAGGATCGCGGCCAGGCCGTACCCCAGGTGCACGAGCTTGCTGAGCGCCCCCTGGAGCACGAAGTAGAGCGCCCGCAGCCCGAGCAGGGCGAAGGCGTTGGTGGCGAAGACCAGGTACGGGTCACCCGTGATGCCGTAGACGGCCGGCACCGAGTCGACGGCGAAGACCACGTCCGTGGCCAGGACCGCGACCACGACCAGCAGGAACGGGGTGGCCGCCCGCCGCCCGTCCTCGATCACGAGCATCCGGGTGCCGCGGAAGTCCTCCACGACTGGCAGGAACCGGCGCAGCAGGCGAACGGAGCGCATCTGCGAGACGTCGACCTCCTCCGGGCCGCGCAGCTGGTCGCGCAGGATCTTCACGGCGGACAGCAGGAGGATCGCGCCGAACAGCAGGAAGGCCCAGCCCAGGTTCGCCAGGGCGGCCGCGCCCAACGCGATGAAGACGCCGCGGAGCACGAGCGCCCCGATGATCCCGTAGAGCAGCACGCGCTGCTGGAGGGCGGCGGGCACCGCGAAGGCGGTGAGCAGCAGCATGTAGACGAACAGGTTGTCGACGGACAGGGACTTCTCCACCAGATAGCCAGTCAGGTACTCCAGCCCGATCTGACCGCCCCAGACGTTCCAGACGATCACCGCGAACCCGAGGGGCAGCGCGATGTAGAACGCGCTCCAGCCGAGCGCCTCGCGCATCGACACCTCATGGGGGCGTCGGGTCACGACGAAGTCGAGCGCGAGCAGACCGACGACCGCGGCGAGCGTGAGGGCCCACAGGCCCGGGGTGCCGATGGTCGTCAGCGCCGGGGGGCCGACCTCGAGCATGGTTTGGCGCACAGGCTCAGACGATACGATACGACGCGGTCGGGTGTCCGCGCGCCGTGGAAGAGTGGATCCATGCCCGGTCGACGCCGGCTCCCCCGGAGCAACCCCGGTTCCCAGGATGTCTCCGCCGGTCGCATCGCCGACTTCCTCGACGACGTGAGGCGCTCCGGCCTCGAGCTGCACAGCCTGATGGTGGTCCGCCACGGCGTCGTCGTGGCGGAGGGATGGTGGGACCCGTACCGCGCCGACGTGGTGCACGAGCTGTACTCGCTCAGCAAGTCGTTCACCTCCACCGCGGTTGGCTTCGCGGCGGCCGAGGGTCTGCTCTCCGTGGACGACCCGGTGCTCGAGCACCTCCCGGACGCGGTCCCGGACCGCCCGCACCCGAATCTCGAGCGGATGCGCCTTCGCCACCTGCTGACCATGACCACCGGTCACCAGGACCCGACCGACGGTGCGGTCTTCCCGTCCCGGGACTGGGATCGCGCGTTCCTGGCACTGCCCGTGCCCCACGAGCCGGGCACCCACTTCCTCTACAACACGGCGGCGACCTACCTGCTGTCCTCGATCGTCCAGCGGCGCACCGGCGAACGGCTCCTCGACTACCTGCGGCCGCGGCTGCTCGAGCCGCTGGGGATCGAGGGGGCCACGTGGGAGCAGTCCCCGAGCGGCGTCGACACCGGCGGCTTCGGGTTGTCGGTGACGACCGAGGACATCGCGTGCTTCGGGCAGCTCTACCTGGACGACGGCGTGTGGCGGGGTCACCGCGTCCTGCCCGAGGGTTGGGTGGCGGAGGCGACCCGCCGGCACAACGACTCCCACATCGACTCCATCGACTGGGCGCAGGGCTACGGCTACCAGTTCTGGCGCTGCCAGCCGCCGGGGGTCTACCGGGGCGACGGGGCCTTCGGTCAGTTCTGCATCGTGTCGCCCGAGCAGGACGCCGTGATCGCGATCACCTCGGGAACCCCGGACCTCCAGGGCGTGCTGGACCGGGTGTGGCGGCACCTGCTCCCGGCCCTCGACGGGCCGACGACCGGTGGGTCGGGTGCGCCGACGGACCAGTCCGGGTCGGCGGCGACTTCGACCGACCTGGCCCGGCGGTTGGCGGACCTGCGGCTCGAGCCGCCCCTGGGCACGTCGAACGCCCCGGGGCTCCCGGCGGGCATGACCATCCGCCTCGCCCCGAACCCGGCACGGATCGCGGAGGTGGAGCTCGGCCCGGCGGGGCCCGACGGAGTCCCCGAGAGCCTGACCTGGCGCGCCGCGCGCCAGGTCGAGGCGGTCGCGGTCGGCTCGGGGCAGTGGTCCCTGGGAACCATGCGGAAGCGGGGACGAGCCGGCACGCTGCGGGGCCGCAGCGGGGCGAGCCGGTCGCCGATCGCGGCCGCGGCCGCCTGGTCGGAGGCGGGGGACCTCGTGCTCCAGGCGCGCCCGTACGACACCCCCTACTGTCTGACCATTACCACTCGGTTCGAGGGGACCGGCGCGGGCTCGCAGGTGCGGGCTTCGGCGTCCCTGAACGTCAGCTTCGGCCCGACGGACCTCGGGACCTTCGAAGGCGTGGTCGCCTAGGCCGACCGCCCGTCACGGACGCGGGGAACCGCCCGGCTGCGTCCCGGTGAAGCCGAGCTGTCGCCACGCCTCGTAGACCGCGATGGCCGCGGCGTTCGCAAGGTTGAGGGACCGCCTGCCGGGCAGCATTGGGATCCGTAGCCGGGCGGTGATCCGGGGGTGGGCGAGGACGTCGTCGGGCAGCCCTGTTGGCTCCGGGCCGAACAGCAGGACGTCGTCGTCGGCATAGGTGACGTCCGCATACGACGTCGTCGCCCCGGTCGTGAACGCGAGTACCCGCGAGCCGGGAAGGCTGTCCAGCGCGGCGTCCAGGCCGGGGTGCACGACGACGTCGGCCAGGTCGTGGTAGTCGAGGCCCGCCCGGCGCAGCTTGGGTTCGGACAGGTCGAAGCCCAGCGGCTCGACCAGATGCAGGCTCGCGCCGGTCGCCGCCGACAGTCGGATCGCCGCGCCCGTGTTCCCGGCGATCCGGGGCGAGTAGAGCATCAGGTGCGGCACCCGTGGAGTCTCTCACCCGCCCCGAGCCGATCGTAAACGCACTTGCGGGTCCGCGTCGGGGACCGGGCGGCGGGGGCTACGGTGATCGGCGTGAACCCGTCGTCGTACCTGATCCGGCCCGCCCTGCCACGCGACGTTCGCGCGATCCGCGACCTGGTCGACCCGTACGCCGTCGAGCGCATCCTGCTCCCCAAGGAGCTGGTCGGGTACTACGAGGCGGTCCAGGAGTTCATGGTCGCGGAGGATCCGACCGGCGAGGTGGTCGGGTGCGGGGCGCTGCACGTGATGTGGTCCGACCTCGCCGAGGTGCGCACGCTCGCGGTGCGCCCGGACCGACGCCGCCGGGGGATCGGCCACGCCCTGCTCACGGGGCTGCTCGATCGGGCCCGCGTGCTCGGCCTGAGCCGGGTGTTCTGCCTCACCTTCGAGGTCGAGTTCTTCTCGCACCACGGGTTCGCGCCCATCGAGGGGACCCCCGTGGACGCCGAGGTGTACACCGAGATGCTCCGATCGCACGACGACGGAGTGGCGGAGTTCCTGGACCTGGCGCACGTGAAGCCGAACACGCTGGGGAACACCCGGATGCTGCTCGAGCTCTGAGCCTGCCGCCCGCGCTCAGTCCAGCGCGGCCTTGACCACCGCGACGCAGGACGCGAGGACCTTCTTGTTCGGTTCCTCACCGCGGCCCCCTGCCTCCTCCATCTCCCACAGGGCGTTGGTCATCATGCGCACGACTGTCCAGTCCCGTACCCGGTCCCGGTCCAGGCCGGCGGCGTCGGTGACCAGGTCCATGCGTCGACGGATCGTGCTCCGCAGGTCGCCAGTGGCCACGGCCTCGGCCCACCGGTTGTTGAGCAGCGGTGGCACCTCGTAGTGCGGGTCGCCGGACAGCGGCTTCGGGTCGATCACCAGCCAGGGCTCGCGGGTCGCGGCGAGGACGTTCGCGTAGTGCAGATCGGTGTGGATCAGCACCCCGTCGGTCGCGGAGTCGTCGGCGAGTGCCCGGCCCAGCGTGACGGCCTGCTCGACGAACCGACGAGGAACGGGCGCGTCGCGGGGAAGTGCCGCAAGCCGGTCGCACCACCCGCGGACGCGTCCGGACAGCGGCAGCAGCTGGGGGTGGGCCGGGACGTGCAGGCGGGCGTACCGCTCGGCGATCACCGTGCACGCGTCGTCGACCGCGATCGACGAGAGGTCGCGCGGCTCAGCCCGTTCGAGCAGCAGGGCGAACCGGCGCGGGTCGGCGCGCAGCAGCTCGACCGCGCCGTCCCCCCGCCACTGCCCGAGGGCGAGGTGCTCCGTCTCGGCCTCCCAGTGCGGCCAGCTGATCTTCAGGACGGCCGACCGCCTGGCGGCGTCGCGCACCGGGACGACCAGCGCGCACTCGCCGTGCATCGACG
This sequence comes from uncultured Actinotalea sp., assembly GCA_964349585.1. GTDB lineage: Bacteria > Actinomycetota > Actinomycetes > Actinomycetales > Cellulomonadaceae > Actinotalea. The sequence goes on along the minus strand of CAYGGX010000001.1, from coordinate 91,127 downwards.
CACCGTCCGGGACAAGCTGCCACTCGGCGATCAGTTCGCCCACCAGCCGGGGCAGGTCGGCGAGCCAGGCCGCCCAGGACTCGCCGCGCGTGGCGAAGGCGAGCAGACCCGGCGGCAGCGGGTCGCGGAGGGGCGGGCGGGGCACACCTGCATCATGCCGCCTCGAGGCTCGAGGCTCGCGGGGCCGGGGCCGGAGTCGCGGCGGGATGCGCGGCCCCCGGCGCGGCGTCCCGTTCCGGGGACCGGGCGGTCGTAGCGTTGCACCGAGGGAGGTGGCGCCATGAACGTCCTGCTGCGGCCTGCCGGACCGGAACCACCCCAGGTGTACTGGACCCGGCGGCTCGTCGTGCTCGGCGGCGCCGCGCTCGTGATCCTCCTCCTCGTCACGATCATCTCGGCCGCGCTCCGCGGCGGCGGCGATGCCGAGGCCACCTCCCCCGACGACGAGACGCTCGCCGACGAGCCGGGCACCGAGACGGAGGCTCCGGCCACCGGGACGCGGACGTGCACGGCGGCCGACCTGACACTCGTCGTGGACGCCGACGCCGGCTCGTATGCGGCCGGTGCGCAACCGAACCTCTCCGTGCTGATCACCAACACCGGTGAGGCGAGCTGCGCGATCGACGCGGGCGCCGCACGGCTCGAGCTCCTGATCACCTCCGGGTCGGACCGGATCTGGTCGTCGCTCGACTGCGTGGCCGCAGACACCCCCGAGCGGTTGATCCTCCTGGCGGCCGGCGCGGCCGACACCTCGACGATGCAGTGGACCCGGGTCCGGTCGAACGAGCAGTGCGGCGCGGACCTGCCCGCTCCTCGTACCGGCTGGTACCGCGCGGTCGCGAAGCTCGCGGGCGCCGAGAGCGAGCCGGAGTCGTTCGAGCTGGCGGGCTGATTCGCCTGCCGACCGGGTCTAGACGTACCGCTCGAGGATGCTGGACTCGGCGAGCCGGGACAGGCCCTCGCGGACCGCGCGGGCCCGCTGCTCGCCGACACCGTCCACGGCCATGAGCTCCTCGATCCCGGCGGCGAGGAGCTTCTGCAGGCCGCTGAAGTGACCGACGAGCCGGTCCACGACGGTGGCCGGGAGTCGCGGCACCCGGGAGAGCAGGCGGTAGCCACGGGGCGCGACGGCGCCGTCCAAGGAGTCCTCCGGGCCGGCCAGGCCCAGGATCCGGGCGATGTGCGCCAGGTCGAGCAGCTCGTTCGCGTCGAGCGTGGCGAGGGCGTTCTGGGCCTCCACCAGGCGGCGCCCGCTGCGACCGGGATCCACGTAGTCGCGGATGACCAGCTGGCGGTCCGCGCCGATCCCGCCGACCAGCTCGTCGAGCTGGAGGGACAACAGCCTGCCGTCGGTCCCCAGCTCGACCACGTACCCGCCGATCTCCTCGGAGATCCGGCGGACCATCTCCATCCGCTGCACCACGGCGGCCACGTCCCGGACCGTGACCAGGTCCTCGATCTCCAGGGCCGAGAGGGTTCCGCTCACCTCGTCGAGGCGCGCCTTGTACCGCTCGAGCGTGGCGAGCGCCTGGTTGGCGCGCGACAGGATGACGTCCGAACCCTCCAGCACGTAACGGGAGCCGCCAACGTAAAGCGCGACGATGCGCATCGACTGGCTGACCGAGATCACCGGGAACCCGGACTGCTTCGCCACCCGCTCGGCGGTGCGGTGCCGGGTGCCGGACTCGGTGGTCTCGATCGAGGGGTCTGGCAGCAGCTGCACCGCCGCACGCAGGATGCGGGTGGCGTCGTGGTCGACGACCACTGCCCCGTCCATCTTGGCCAGCTCCCGGAGCCGGGTGGCGGAGAACTCCACGTCCAGCGCGAACCCACCCGAGCAGATCGACTCGACGACCCGGTCGTAGCCGAGCACGACGAGCGCCCCGGTACGTCCGCGCAGGATGCGCTCGAGGCCGTCACGCAGCGCGGTTCCGGGCGCCACTGCCGCCAGGGTCGAGCGCAGCGTGTCCTCGGTGGGACGCTCGGTGGTTGCCACGGTCAGAAGCGTACGCGAGCCGTCACCGCTCGGCGGGTGACGCGAGGGCGAGCCGCACGGCTGTCGAGAGATCGGCTGCGACGAGCAGGGTCATCCCGTCCGGCGCCTTGGCGTCGCCTGGCGGGACCACGGCGGTCGTGAACCCCAGCCGGCGAGCCTCCGCAAGCCGACGGGGCAGTCCCAGCACCGGCCGGAGCTCGCCGGCCAGGCCGACCTCACCGAACGCCACGAGGTGCGCCAGCGGTGGGCGGTCGGCGGCGCTCCCGGCCACGGCGAGCGCGACCGCGAGGTCGGCTGCCGGCTCGATGACGCGGGCCCCGCCGACGGTGGACGCGTAGACGTCCTGGTCGGCGAGGGGCACGCCTGCCCGACGCTGCAGCACCGCCAGCACCATCGCCAGTCGGCTGGAGTCGATCCCGCTGGTGGTTCGCCGCGGGTTGGTAAGCATGGTCGGGGCGACCAGGGCCTGGATCTCGGTGGCCAGCGGCCGGCGGCCCTCGAGCGTCACGGTCACGCAGGTCCCGGGGACGTCCTGGACGGCGGTCGAGAGGAACAGCCCGCTCGGATCGGGAAGCTCGACGACGCCGCGCTCGGTTAGGTCGAAGCAGCCGACCTCGTCCGTCGGTCCGTAGCGGTTCTTGGTCGCCCGGAGCAGGCGGAGCCTGGAGTGCCGGTCGCCCTCCACCTGGCAGACGACGTCCACCAGGTGCTCGAGCGTGCGCGGGCCCGCGACGGCGCCGTCCTTCGTGACGTGGCCGACCAGCAGCGTGGGGATGTCGCGCTCCTTCGAGGCGGCGATGAGTGCTGCCGCGACCTCGCGGACCTGGCTCACCCCGCCGGGCGCGCCGTCCACCTCGGCGGAGGCGATCGTCTGCACCGAGTCGATCACGAGCATGGCGAGCCGGTGGCTCGCCAGGTGGCCGAGGACCGCCCCGAGGTCGGTCTCGGCGGCTAGCAGAACCCCGGGGGAGCGCGCCCCGATCCGTTCGCCGCGCAGCCTCACCTGCCCGGTGGACTCCTCTCCGGTGACGTAGAGCACGGGCTGACCCGAGGCGTCGGCGACCCGACTCGCGACGTCCAGGAGCAGGGTCGACTTCCCGACGCCGGGCTCGCCGGCCAGCAGGATCACCGCACCCGGCACGATGCCGCCGCCCAGCACCCGGTCCAGCTCGCCGACGCCCGTGGGCCGGGCCCTCGCCGCCGTCACGTCGATCTCCGACATCGGTCGCGCCGGCGCCCGGGGAGCCGTGGCCGTGGTCCGGGGCCCCGCGGTCGCGACGCCGTCGACAATGACCGTGCCCCACTCCTGGCACTCGCCGCACCGGCCGACCCACTTGGCCGTGGTCCAGCCGCACTCTGTGCAGGTGTGCCCCGGTCGGGCGGTCCGGGGGGCGCGGCTCGTCACTGACATGAGGCGCACGCTAGCGCGGGCTTCTGACAGGGCGCGCCGGGGTCGGACACGGCAGGCCCGTC
>CAYGGX010000001.1:0-87558 GCA_964349585.1 uncultured Actinotalea sp. | reverse complement strand
ACGCTAGCGCGGGCTTCTGACAGGGCGCGCCGGGGTCGGACACGGCAGGCCCGTCCCGCCCAGGGGCGCTAACCGCGCCCATGCCCGGGCCGATCCCCGGACGGGCCTGCCGTGCCCGACCCGACACACGGTCCACCAGCCCGTCTACGCTGCTGAGCATGGCGCAGACGCCCGGGGCGGCGGATCCGCGGCGGCCGCGCGGCAGGCGGGCCAAGGGCCAGGACACCAAGGCCACGATCCTGGCTGCGGCGCGGACGGAGTTCGCCGAACGCGGCTACGACCGCGCGAGCCTGCGCGGCATCGCCCGGCGGGCGGGCGTCGACCCGGCCCTGGTCCGCTACTGGTTCGCCGGAGGCAAGGCCGAGATCTTCTCGACGTCGATCGTGGACGCGCAGATCAACCCCAAGCAGATCGCGGAGGGCATCACGCTCGGCGACGTGGGGGATCTCGGCAAGCGCATCGTCCGAACCGTCCTCGGCGCGTGGGAGCGGCCGGACGCGTCCGACCGCCTACGGCTGGTGTTCGGCGCCGCCGCGTCCAGCGAGGACGCCGATGCCGTCCGCGAGTACCTGACGCAGGAGGTCTTCTCCCGGATCGGTTCGGTCCTCACCGGCCCGGACATCGCCCTGCGGATGAACCTGGTGGGTGCCCACATGGCCGGCCTGATGCTCGCCCGGCACGTTCTGCGGCTCGAGCCGCTCGCGTCGACCCCCCTCGACAGGATCGTGGAACAGGCCGGCCCGGTGATCCAGCGGTACCTCGACGACCCGACGAGGCCGTCCCCTGCGGGCTGAACCGGAAGCTGCCCGAATCGTCGCACCGAAGCAGGGCCCAAGGTCCTTCCGACCGGGCCGCGGGAGCGCTATATTCCCCACATGAGGAATAACGCGGCACCGGCGATCCGGGCCGAGAACCTGCGGGTAGTGCGCGGCGGCGCGCGGCACGGCGTCGTCGTCATCGAGGGGATGGACTTCGAGGTCCCCTCCGGCCAGGTGGTGGGTCTCCTGGGACCGAGCGGAAGCGGCAAGACCACCCTGATGCGCGCCGTCGTCGGCGGTCAGTCGAACGTCACCGGAACGCTCGAGGTGCTCGGCCTGCCCGCCGGCCACCCCGACCTCAGGCGCCGGGTGGGCTACGTCACCCAGGCGCCGAGCGTCTACGCCGACCTGTCCATCGCGGACAACCTCCGCTACTTCGGTCGGCTGCTCGGGGCGGGGGAGGACGACGTCGCCCGCGCCCTGCACGACGTCGACCTCGCGGCGATCGCGGGGCGACGGGTGGGCGTGCTGTCCGGGGGCGAGCGGTCGCGCGCGTCGCTCGCCGTGGCCCTGCTAGGAGCGCCGGAGCTCCTGGTGCTCGACGAGCCGACGGTCGAGCTCGACCCGGTGCTGCGCCGCGACCTGTGGGCGCTGTTCCGCCGGCTGGCCGAGCGCGGGGCGACGCTGCTGGTGTCCAGCCACGTGATGGACGAGGCCCAGCGCTGCGACCGCCTGATGCTGATGCGCCACGGCCGCCTGCTGGCGGACGCGACCCTGCCCGACTTGCTGGAACGCACGGGCGCCGCCGACGCGGAGGGCGTCTTCCTCACCCTCGTCGAAACCCAGGGCGCCGAGACGGAGGTCCTTCGATGAACCCGCGCCTCACAGTCGCCACGGCCGCCCGAGTGCTGGGCCAGGTGCGCAACGACCCGCGCACCATCGGGCTGCTCATCCTCGTGCCCTGTTTGGTCCTGGGCCTCATCGCCTGGATGTTCGACGGCACGCCGGTGCTCAATCAGATGGGCCCGTTGCTGCTCGGGCTCTTCCCGCTGATCACCATGTTCCTGGTCACCAGCGTGGCCACCCTGCGCGAGCGGCAGTCGGGAACCCTTGAACGGCTGATGGCCACGCCGATCGGCAAGGCGGACGTGGTGCTCGGCTACGCGCTCGCTTTCGGGCTCTTCGCCGTCGTGCAGGCGCTGGTCCTCACCGGGGTGACGGTTTGGGTCTACGGCATGGAGGTGGCCGGATCGCTCTGGCTGATCGTGCTCGTGGCGGTTCTGGACGCGATCCTCGGCACCGCACTCGGGCTCGCGGGCTCGGCGATCGCCCGCACCGAGTTCCAGGCCGTCCAGCTCATGCCCGTCCTGATCTTCCCGCAGCTGATCACCGGCGGTCTGCTCATGTCGCGTGACCTGATGCCGACCGCGCTCGAGTGGTTCTCCCGTGCGATGCCACTCACCTATGGGATGGAGGCGCTGCAGGATCTCGCCGCCGGCGGAACCTTCGGTGACGTTCAGGGCGCCGTCGGAGCGATCCTGGCCTTCATCGTGGGCGCCCTGCTGCTCGGCACCCTGACCCTGCGGCGTCGCACCCCCTGACCCTGTCGACGCACCCCCGGAGTAGGACGGAGGGCCGCTCACCGACCCGAGGGCGAACGTCTCGACCTGCGGCGTCGTGCGCGCTCGCACCGGCGGACAGGGCCTAGGCTGACCGCGAGACTGTCAGGGAGGGTGTATGTCACACAGCGCGGGGACTCCCCAGAGCCCGGGGGCCAACAACCGGGGCGCGTGGCCGTTCGCGCCGGTGAACAGCGAGCCGCCGACCGCCCCCACGCCCGAGCAGTCCTACCCTCCGGCGACGCAGCCGCCGCCGACCCGTCGATCAGTGGCTCAGGTGACCCAGCCGCCGACTCCGCCCCAGTCGTGGAACCCGACTTCGTCCCCGTCGGGACCGGTGTCGTCGCCAACCCGCCGTTCGATGTCGGAGTCCGGGGTCCCCCCGGTACCGCCCGACTCGAGCGAGGGCGAGGAAGAGCCGGGACGACGTCGTCCGCCCCTGTGGCTCTGGATCGTCATCGGGGTCGTCGCACTCGGGGCGATCGCCGCGGTCGTCTTCTTCCTCATGCGGCCGGCCGCGCCGGAGCCGCTCGAGCCGGAGATCATCACTCTCCCCGAGCCGACGCCGACGATCGACCCCGTCGAGCGCGCGGCGGGTACCCCGTTCTTCGAGTCCCTGCCGTCCGAGGTGCTCGAGTTCGCACTCGCCGACTACGGCGAGTGGGATGAACCCCTGCTCAACGGCGGCCTGGAGGGCTACTACCTCGTCTACAGCGACGGGGCGAGGAACATCACGCTCTACGCGGGTCAGTGGCGCGACGCCGAGGGGGCCGAGGCCGCGTTCGACCAGGCCATCGCGGCCGCGCAGGCGGCGCCGGGCGAGGCCGAGGAGCCCGAGGCGTCCGAGGAGGCGACGGCCGACGAGACCGCCGCACCAGCGCCTTCGCCGGAGGACGGGATCGTCGAGGTCGACGGCCAGCAGGTGGGCCGATGGATGCTGATCCCCCGCGCGGACGGGACCGGGTCGCTGTGGTGGACCAACCAGACGGTGCTGCTGCAGCTCGACGGACCGCTCGAGGAGCTGCGGGACGTCTTCACGGCCTTCCCCCTCTGATGGACGCGCCGGACGGGCCGGTCGCCGTTCTCGGCGGCGGCGTGATGGGCGAGGCGCTGGTCGCCGCGATGCTGCGGACCGGCCTGTCGCCGGCCGACCTGGTGGTCAGCGAGAAGGTCGAACATCGGGCCGCGCAGCTCGCGGAGCGTCACGGGGTGCGGGTCGCCACCAGCACGCAGGACGCCGTGCGGGGCGCTCGGATCGTGCTCCTCGCGGTTAAGCCCAAGGACGCGGCCGAGGCGCTCGCCGAGGCCCGGCCGGCGCTCGCCGAGGGGTGCCTGCTGGTCACGGTGGTCGCCGGCCTGCCGACGAGCTTCTACGAGTCGCGGCTACCGCTGGGGACACCGGTGGTCCGGGTCATGCCCAACACCCCCGCGGTGATCGGTCAGGGCGCGAGCGCGATGAGCGCCGGCTCCGTCGCCGGGCCCGAGCACCTGGCCGCGGTCGCCACGCTGCTGGCGGCGACGGGGCTCGTGGTGACGGTGCCCGAGCAAGACCTCGATGCGGTGACGGCGATCTCCGGTTCGGGTCCCGCGTACGTCTTCTACCTGGTCGACGCCCTCGCCGAGGCGGGGGTTCTCCTCGGCCTGGGTCGGGACCAGGCGCTCGAGCTGGCCGTGGCCACCTTCCGCGGAGCGGCGGGTCTGCTCGTCGAGACCGGCGATCACCCCGTCACCCTGCGTGAGCGGGTCTCCTCGCCCGGCGGCACCACGGTCGCGGGCCTGCGGGAGCTGGACGCGCACGGCGTGCGTGCGGCCATCGTGGCGGCGGCGGCGGCGGCCCGGGATCGGTCCAGGGAACTGGCGCGCGAGGCCGACTCGGGGGGGCAGGCCGGGTGAACGCGCCGCGGCCGCCGACCCTGAGCGACGTCGCGGAGCTCGCCGAGGTGTCCCATCAGACCGTCTCGCGAGTACTGAACGATCACCCCCGGGTCCGCGAGGAGACCCGTCAGCGGGTCCTCGACGCGATCGCCACCCTCGGATACCGGCGCAACAGCGCCGCCCGGACCCTCGTCACCCGCCGGAGCGGGATCATCGGCGTCGTCACATCGGGGTCGGCGCTCTTCGGGCCGACGAGCACGCTCATCGCGATCGAGGTCGCCGCGCGCGACGCCGGGCTGTACGTGAGCGTGGCCACCGTCGACAAGTGGCGGGCGGACTCGGTCAGCAAGGTGCTGGAGCACTTCATGTCCCATGGCGTCGACGGGGTGGTGGTGCTCGCCGCGCACGACGACGCGGTCGAGGCGGTGCGCGGCTTCCACGAGCCCGTCCCCATCGTGATGGTCGGGCCGAAGGACCTGCCCGGCCCGCTGCTCAGCGTCGCGGTGGACCAGCACGCGGGCGCCCGGATGGCCGTCCGGCACCTCGTCGGCCTCGGGCACCGGGAGGTGCTGCACCTGGCCGGCCCCACCGACTGGCTCGACGCGCGGGCCCGCGTCCGCGGTTGGCGCGCGGAGCTCGTCGCGTCCGGGCTCACCGCCACGACGATGGTGCTTGGTGACTGGAGCGCCGACCGCGGGTACGAGGTCGGCAGGGAGCTGATCGCCGGAGACCTCCCGACGGCGGTCTTCGCGGCCAACGACCAGCTGGCACTCGGGCTGCTGCGGGCCTTCGCCGAGGGCGGCGTCCGGGTGCCCGACGACGTCTCCGTCGTCGGGTTCGACGACGTCGACGGATCGGCGAACTTCTACCCGCCGCTGACCACCATCCGTCAGGAGTTCGGCCGCCTCGGCCGGCGGTGCATGGAGCAGCTCCTCGCGTCGATCGCGGGCGAGCAGGTGAAGCCCGAGCTCATCCAGCCCAGCATCGTCGTGCGCGCGAGCAGCGGCCCGCCGCGCGCCTGATCACGTTCAGGCCCCGATGGCCAGGTCCCGGTGCCGGAAGGCTGCGAAGCCGAGCGCGCCGAGGCCGACCGCCACGACGGTGAGCCAGACAACCGGCGTCGTGGTGAACGCCTCGGCCGGCACCCTTGGCACGTGCGTGAACGGCGAGACGTTCAAGAGCCACTGCGGGAGGTCGAAGAGGGCCCCCAGCTGACCCATGACAAGTGCAGTGGCCAGCGCGAACCAGGTGATCGGGCCGGCCCAGCGGGGGAGGAACCCGAACACCGCGACCACGAACCCCGCCAGGGCCAGGGCCGCCGGCATCTGGACGGCAGCCGCCGCGCTCAGGTCGCCGATGCCGTCGGCCCAGCGCCCCGTCATTGCGCCGTACACGACCCCGCCCGAGAGTCCGGCGACGCCGAGCACCCCGATAGTCCCCAGGCCGGCGATCAGCACATGGGACCCGAGCCACCGGTGTCGCCCGACGGCCGTCGCGAGGAGCGGCTCGACCCGCCCGGACATCTCCTCGGCGCGCATCCGCAGCAGTGCCTGGACGGCGTAGCCGCCCGCGGCGATACCGATGATCGCCATCACGAAGGTGTAATAGATCTGCACAACATCCGCGCCAGGTGAGAGCAGCGCGAACATGTCGCGGACCGAGTCGTTGTCGGCGATGAACCCCTCCACCTCGTCGCCGATGGAGCCGAAGACCGCGCCGAAGGCACCGAGTCCGACGACCCAGACGAGCAGGATGCCGCGCTGCAGCCGCCAGGCCAGGCCGAAGGGCGACAGCAGCCCTCGGGCCGCGCGGGCAGGTCCGGGACGCTGCTGGACCATGCCGGCCCCGAGGTCGCGGTTCTCGGTGAGCGCGAATGCGACCACGACGAGGGCCAGGGCGAGGGCGACGAAGAGCCCGCCGATCCACCAGTTGTCCTCGGAGAAGGGCCGCACCTGCTGCCCCCATCCGTACGGCGAGAGCCACGACGGCCAGGCGCTCCGGACGACCAGCCCGCCGTCGGTCGTGTCACCCATCAGGTCGCCGACGGCGCGCACCAGGAACGCGACGCCGAGTACGCCGCCCGCCACCGCGTTCGCGCCGCGGGCGGTGCTGAACACCTGAGCGCCGATCGCTGCGACGCCTGCGAACACCCAGCCGATGCCGGTCGTCGCCATTCCCGCCGCGAAGGCGCCAGTCCAGGCGAGGTCGTTCGGTGCCGCGATCGCGACAGCGACGGTGAGCCCGAGGACTACGTTCGCTCCGGCCGCGACGGCGAGGGCGGCGGACAGCCGGGCGTGCCGGCCGACAACTGCGGATCCGAGCAGCTCGGCGCGGCCCAGCTCCTCGTCGGCGCGGGTGTGCCGGACGACCACCTGGGCGCTCATCAGCGCACCGAGGATCGCGAGCACCTTCCAGCCCTCGACCAATGCCATCGCACCGACGTCGGTGCCCGAGGCCGGGCCGTCGAACACGCGAGCCATGGGGTTGGAGGCGCCGAACATGACGGCGGCGACGCGGTCGGCCTCGGTCGGCAGCGTGGACTTGTAGCTGGCCACCATCGCCCAGGCGAGTCCGGCGATCGCGGCGATCCAGACCGGCAGGATGATCCGGTCCCGACGCAGGGCGAGCCGGACGAGCCGCCGGGTCCCGGTGAGCGCGGTCACCGCTCGGCCCGCGCAGTGCCGCCCCGACGCCCGCGACGGGTGCCGACCCCAAGCTTTCCGTTCCCGTTCCCGGCCAACGTGGCGAGCTCCTCCCCGTAGTGGCGCAGGAAGAGCTCCTCGAGCGTGGGTGGCGCGCTGGTCAGCGCGATGACGCCGTGCTGGCCGATGTGCTCGATGACGGAGCCGAGCTGGTCGGCCTCGACCTCGAATCGCGCGGTGTGCCCGGCGTCGGTGATCGCGACATCGAAGATGCCCGGCGTCGCCTCAAGGCCGTCCAAGGGCTCGCGAGTGGTCACCTGCAGCGTGGTTCGGGTGAGGTGCCGGAGCCTCGCGAGCGAGCCGGACTCGACGATCCGGCCCTCCCGGATGATCGACACGGTGTCGCAGAGCGCCTCGGCCTCGGCGAGGATGTGGCTGGACAGCAGGACCGTCCCGCCGCTGGCGGTGATCTCCCGGACGACGTCCTGAAACACGGTCTCCATCAGCGGGTCGAGGCCGCTGGTCGGCTCGTCGAGCAGGAACAGTTCGACGTCGGCGGCGAGGCCGGCGACGATCGCAACCTTCTGCCGGTTGCCCTTGGAGTACGCCGAGCACCGCTTCGTGGGGTCGAGCTGGAAGCGCTCGACGAGTTCGTCGCGGCGTGATCGGTTGAGCGACCCACGCAGTTCGCCGAGCAGGTCGATCGCCTCGCCACCGGAGAGGTTCGGCCACAGGTTGACGTCGCCGGGGACGTAGGCGAGCCGCCGGTGCAGCGCGACGGCGTCGTGCCAGGGGCTGGAGTCGAGCACGCGGGCCTCGCCCCCGTCCTTGCGCAGCAGGCCGAGCAGGATCCGGATGGTCGTCGACTTGCCGGCGCCGTTCGGCCCCAGGAAGCCGTGCACCTCACCGCGCTCGACGGTGAGGTCGACGCCCGTCAGGGCGCGGGTGCTGCCGAAGGACTTGGTCAGCCCACGAGTTCGAATCACTTGCTCCACGACGGCACTCCCATGCTGCTGACAGTGGCTTTCAACTGACAGTAGGTGTCTGGGCAAGCGACTGTCAACTGAGAGTCACAGTCAGTTGGGGTACTCTGGCCGGATGGACACCGGTGATCTCGGGCTCCGCGACCGGAAGCGACTCGCGGCGATGCATCGCATCCAGACCGTCGCTCTCGACCTGTTCGAGCGGGACGGCTACGCCGACGTCACCGTGGAGCAGATCGCGGAGGCCTCTGACGTCTCGCCGAGCAGCGTGTACCGCTACTTCGGCGCAAAGGAGCAGATCCTGGTCTGGGACGAGTTCGACCGGATCCTGCCCGGCGTGATGAGGGCCGCACTGGCCGATCCGGTGCCGCTCAGCGGCCTGCGGCGCGCCATCGGGGTGGCGATGGCCGGGTTCACCGACGAGGACGAACAACGAGTGGCGCGCCGGCTCCGGTTGATCATGGGGAGTCCTGCGCTGGAGTCCGCCGTGAACGGCCACACGTACGTGCTGGCCGAGGCCATCGGAAAGCTGCTGGCGGAACGACTCGGGCGCCCGTCGGCGGATCTGGAGGTCCAGGTCTTCGCCCACGCTTTCATCGGCGGCCTGCTCGGCGCCCTGCACCACTGGCACGGCACCGATTTCGCCGACCCGCTGCGCGGGGTACTCGAGCGGTGCTTCGTCATCTTCGAGGAGGGCCTGGACATCGTCGCCGCTGCCACGGGCGGATGACGGCCAACTGGTGGCCGCACGCTCTTGACACCGCGGGGAATGTGAACGCTAACATTCGGGCTGTACCGCAGAGCCGCGATGGAGACCAACGATGACCCCCGACGAGCGCCCGCACGACCCGCGGGCAGACATCGAGTCGGGTCGCGCGGTGCTCGGGATCGAGCTGGGCTCAACCCGGATCAAGGCGGTGCTGATCGCCCCGGACGGCACGCCCATCGCCAGCGGCAGCCACGACTGGGAGAACCAGTTCGTCGACCGGATGTGGACCTACTCCCTCGACGCGGTCTGGTCCGGCCTGCAGGGCTGCTTCGGCGCGCTGCAGGCCGACGTCGAGCGGCGCCACGGCGTGCGGCTGACCATCGTCGACGCCCTCGGGGTCTCGGCGATGATGCACGGCTACCTGGCCTTCGACGCGGCCGACGAGCTCCTGGTGCCCTTCCGGACGTGGCGCAACACCACGACGGGCGCGGCCGCCGCCGAGCTGAGCGCCCTGTTCGGGCACAACATCCCGCTGCGCTGGTCGATCGCCCACCTGTACCAGGCGATCCTGGACGACGAGCCGCATGTGGGCTCCGTCGCCTTCCTCACCACGCTCGCCGGGTACGTGCACTGGCGGCTGACCGGGCGCAAGGTCGTGGGGGTGGGCGACGCATCGGGCATCTTCCCGATCGACGTCGCCACCAGGGACTACGACCGCCGGATGCTGCAGCAGTTCGACGAGCTGATTGCCGGCCGGTCCGAGCTGCACCTGGCGGACCTGCTGCCGGAGGTGCTGGTCGCCGGACAGGAGGCGGGCCGGCTCACCGAGGAAGGCGCCGCGCTGCTCGACCCGACCGGCACGCTGCGGCCCGGTGCGGCGGTGTGCCCCCCCGAGGGCGACGCCGGCACCGGCATGGTCGCGACGAACGCGGTGGCCCCACGGACCGGCAACGTCAGCGTCGGGACCTCGATCTTCGCGATGGTGGTGCTCGAGCGTCCCCTCGAGCGGGTGCACCACGAGCTTGACCTGGTGACGACGCCGGCGGGCGACCTGGTCGCGATGGTGCACTGCAACAACGGCGCGAGCGAGCTCGGCGAGTGGGCCGAGCTGTTCGGCCGGTTCGCCGCGGCGCTCGGTCGGCCCGCGGAGCCGGACGAGGTGTTCGGGGCGCTGCTGCGCGAGGCGCTCGACGGCGACGCGGACGGTGGTGGGCTGATCGCCTACAACTACCTGTCCGGCGAGCCGATCACCGGGTTGACCGAGGGGCGCCCGCTGTTCGTGCGCACCCCGGACAGCGAGCTCACGCTCGCGAACTTCATGCGCGCGCAGGTCTACGGGGTCTTCGGGACGCTGAGCCTCGGCATGCGGGTGCTGGCGTCCGAGGGCGTCGAGCTCGACACCCTCTATGCGCACGGTGGCCTGTTCCGGACCGCCGGAGTCGCCCAGCGGCTCCTCGCCGCGGCCGTTGGCGCGCCCGTCGCCGTCGCCCGCACCGCCAGCGAGGGCGGACCCTGGGGGATGGCCGCGCTGGCGGCCTACCTCGGCGCGGCGTCCGAGCTCGACCTCCAGACGTTCCTGAGCACCCGCCTCTTCGGCGAGGCCGAGGTCGATGTCGCTGAGCCCGACGACGACGACGTCGCCGGTTACGCCGCGTACCTCGAGCGCTACAGGGCCGGGCTCGCGATCGAGCAGGCCGCGACGGAGGCGATCCGGTGATGGTCAAGGGCCTGGGTGGCTACCCGAGCGACGTGCTCGAGGAGGTCGAGCAGGTGCGCCGCTTGGTCTGCGACCTGCATGCAGAACTTCCCCGCTGGGATCTGGTGGTGTGGACCGCTGGGAACGTCTCCCAGCGGCTGCGCTCGGCTGACCTCTTCGTCATCAAGCCCAGCGGGGTCTCCTACTCCGAGCTGACGCCGGCGTCGATGGTCGTGTGCGACCTGGACGGGGTGCTCGTCGACGGCGACCGATCGCCGTCGTCGGACACCGCGGCGCACGCGTACGTGTACCGGCACATGCGCGAGGTGGGCGGAGTGGTGCACACCCACTCCACCTACGCGACCGCTTGGGCAGCCCGCGCCGAGCCGATCCCGTGCGTCCTGACCATGATGGCCGACGAGTTCGGCGGGGCGATCCCCGTGGGGCCGTTCGCCCTGATCGGTGACGAATCGATCGGCCGCGGCATCGTGCAGACCCTGCGCGACTCGCGCTCCCCGGCCGTGTTGATGCGCAACCACGGCCCCTTCACGATCGGCAAGGACGGCCGGTCGGCGGTGAAGGCCGCGGTAATGGTCGAGGAGGTGGCGCGCACCGTGCACATCTCGCGCCAGCTCGGCGATCCGCTCCCGATCGCCCAGTCCGACATCGATCGCCTCTACGAGCGCTACCAGAACGTGTACGGCCAGTCCGGAACCGCAAACCCCCCGCGAGAGCACGAGGAGCTCGGATGACCGCGTATCCCGACCGTGAGGTGTGGTTCTGCACCGGAAGCCAGGACCTGTACGGCGAGGAGACGCTGCGGCAGGTCGCCGAGCAGTCGCAGGCCATCGCCGCCCAGCTCGACGGCTCCGACGCCGTGCCCGTCCGGGTCGTCTGGAAGCCGGTTCTCAAGGAGTCGGGATCGATCAGGCAGCTCGCGCTGGACGCCAACGCGTCCGAGGCCTGCATCGGCGTGATCGCCTGGATGCACACGTTCTCCCCGGCGAAGATGTGGATCGCCGGCCTGGACGCGCTGCGCACCCCGCTGCTGCACCTGCACACCCAGGCCAACGTCGAGCTGCCCTGGGCGACGATCGACATGGACTTCATGAACCTGAACCAGGCCGCACACGGTGACCGGGAGTTCGGCTACATCCAGACCCGGCTGGGGGTCGCCCGCAAGACCGTCGTCGGGCACGTGAGCGACCCCGCCGTCCAGGCGAAGGTTGGGACCTGGGTCCGCGCGGCCGCGGGCTGGGCGGCGATGCACGAGCTGCGCCTGGCGCGGTTCGGCGACAACATGCGAAACGTCGCCGTCACCGAGGGCGACAAGACCGAGGCCGAGCTGCGGTTCGGTGTCTCGGTGAACACCTGGGGGGTCAACGACCTCGTCGACGCCGTCGCGGAGGTCTCCGACGCCGACGTCGACGCGCTGGTTGCGGAGTACGAGGCCACCTACGACGTAGTCCCGGTGCTGCGCAAGGGCGGCGACCGGCACGAGTCGCTCCGCTACGGCGCCCGGCAGGAGCTCGCCCTGCTCAACCTGCTCGGCCAGATCGGCGCCACCGCCTTCACGACGACCTTCGAGGACCTGGGCGCCCTGCGCCAGCTCCCCGGGCTGGCGGTCCAGCGCCTGATGGCGCGGGGATTCGGCTTCGGGGCCGAGGGCGACTGGAAGACCGCCATCCTGGTCCGGGCCGCCAAGGTGATGGGGGCCGGGCTGCCCGGCGGCGCGTCGCTGATGGAGGACTACACGTACAACATGGTGCCCGGGGACGAGAAGATCCTCGGGGCGCACATGCTGGAGATCTGCCCGACCCTGACGACCGCCAAGCCGTCGCTGGAGATCCATCCGCTCGGCATCGGCGGCCGCGAGGACCCGGTGCGCCTGGTGTTCGACACGGACCCCGGCATGGGTCTCGTGGTGGCCCTCTCCGACTTGCGCGACCGGTTCCGGCTCACCGCGAACGTTGTGGACATCGTGCCGCCCGACGCCGAGCTGCCCAACCTGCCGGTCGCCCGCGCGGTATGGAAGCCGAGGCCCGACTTCGCGACGTCGGCCGAGGCCTGGCTGATGGCCGGCGCCGCCCACCACACGGTCCTGACGACCCAGGTCGGCCTCGAGGCGTTCGTGGATCTGGCCGAGATCGCGGGCACGGAGCTGGCCGTCATCGACGAGGGGACCAGCACGCGACAGTTCGGCAACGAGCTTCGCTGGAACCAGGCGTACCACCGGCTCGCACGAGGCATGTGAGCGCCCATTTCGCAGGGGGACGCACACCCTTCGGGGTCGCCGAGCCATGCCATGGCACCATCGGAGTGTTTCGTTCGCTTTCGATACGGCAACCCGACTCGCGCGCCGCGAGCGCCGGAGTCGGCTCAAACGCCGCGTATGAGAAGGAGACAGGCTTTCGTCGTTGGTGCGCCAGCCACCGATGCCATCCCGTTATCCTTTCGCAATCAAAAGTTGACTTCACTAAGTTGACTCAACCGGTACAGGGGCCGGAGAGTGTGAACGTGCTCAAGGAAGAGATCGAGCTGCTGCCGGTCACGGTGCGACGGGAGCGGATGCTCCAGGTCATCGCGGACCGCGAGTTCGTGCGCGTCGCGGACCTGGCGGAGGCGTTCGGGATCTCCGAGGTGACGGTGCGCGCGGACCTCGCCGCCCTTGAGATCTCCCACGCGGTGCGCCGGGTACGCGGCGGGGCGATGGCCCCGGCGGGACATGCCCGGCCCGAGCCCTCCTTCGAGGAGTCGCTGGTCGAGTTCGCCGGCGAGAAGCAGCGGATCGGCGAGTACGCCGCCTCCCTGGTCTCGTCCGGGATGAGCGTCCTGCTCGACGTCGGCACGACGACCACCGCGGTGGCGCGCGCGCTGGTGGCCAGGACCGACCTGAGCCAGGTGGTCGTGGTGACCAACGGGCTGAACATCGCGCTCGAGCTGGAGCCCGCGATGGAGTGGCTGACGGTCGTGGTCACGGGCGGCACGCTGCGCCGGCTGCAGCACTCCCTGGTGAACCCCATGGCGACGGTGCTGCTCGAACAGCTGCACGCCGATCTCGCGTTCGTCGGCTGCAACGGACTTGACTCCGAGCACGGGGTCACCAACATCAACCTGCCCGAGGCCGAGGTGAAGCGACGCATGATCGCCGCCGCCCGGCGAGCCGTGATCGTCGCTGACGGCTCGAAGCTCGGACAGGTGCACCTCGGCCGCGTGGCAAGGCTCGCGGACGTCCACACCATCGTCACCGGGCCATCGGCCCCGGTGCACGAGGTCCAGCGCTTGCGTCGGGCAGGTGCCGACGTGGTCGCGGTGGAGTAGTTCAAACGGCGCTCCCTGGCCGGCATCTCATGGCGGCCGGGTGGCTCGGTTAGGCCCGGTGGTCGCGCCCCCAGGTGCGGCCAACAGATGAAGGAAATGCAGGTCCCTGAGGAGGACAAATGAGAAGGACCAGATTCGCCGCGGTATCGGCGGGCATCGCGCTCGCGATGACGCTGGCAGCTTGCGGTGGTGGCGGCGCGGGTGAGACCGACACCGACACCGACACCGACGTCGACGTCGTCGAGCCCGAGGAGGGTGGCCTGATCGGCGTCTCGATGCCCACCCAGACCTCGTCTCGTTGGATCGCGGACGGCGACGCCGTCAAGGAGGGCCTGGAGGAGCTCGGCTTCGAGGTCGACCTCCAGTACGCCAACGACGACATCCCGACCCAGCAGCAGCAGGTCGACCAGATGATCACCAAGGGCGCTCGTGCCCTGATCATCGCGGCGATCGACGGCACCACGCTGTCCGGCCAGCTGCAGACCGCCGCTGACGCGGGCATCCCGGTCATCGCGTACGACCGGCTGATCCGCGACTCGGAGAACGTCGACTTCTACGTGACGTTCGACAACTTCGACGTCGGCGTGCTCCAGGCGACGTCGCTCCTGGTCGGCCTGGGCATCCTCAACGAGGACGGCTCCGAGGGCGACGCGACCGGCCCGTTCAACATCGAGCTGTTCGCGGGCTCGCTGGACGACAACAACGCCTACTTCTTCTTCAACGGCGCCATGTCGATCCTGCAGCCGCTGATCGACGACGGCACCCTCGTGGTGAAGTCCAATCAGACCGCGATCGAGCAGGTCAACATCCTGCGCTGGCAGCAGGAGACCGCTCAGCGGCGCATGGAGGACCTGCTGACCTCCACCTACAACGACGGCTCCCAGGTTGACGGCGTTCTCTCGCCGTACGACGGCCTGTCCCGCGGCATCATCGTCGCGCTGCAGAACGCCGGCTACCCGGCCACCGTCGACGCGGGCTTCCCGGTCGTCAGCGGCCAGGACGCGGAGATCGAGTCGGTCAAGCTGATCGCCGACAACGTGCAGTTCGCGACGATCTTCAAGGACACCCGCAAGCTCGCCGCGCAGGCCGTCATCGCCGCCACGGCGTACCTGAACGGTGAGGAGCCCGAGGCGAACGACACCGAGACGTACGACAACGGCGTCAAGATCGTTCCCTCGTACCTGCTCGAGTCGGACATCGTCTACGCGGGCAACATCCAGGAGCTGCTGGTCGACTCCGGCTACTGGACCGCGGAAGAGGTCGCATCCGGCGTCGCCGGGTGATGAATCGACTGCACTAGCCGTGGCGCCGGTCCGGGGTGTAGACCTCGGACCGGCGCCCGGCCGGTCGCCCGGGCTACGAGAGGGCTCACATGACTGACCACATCTTGGAGATGCGTTCCATCACCAAGACCTTCCCCGGCGTGAAGGCACTCCAGGACGTCACGCTCGAGGTCGAGCGGGGCGAGATCCACGCGATCTGCGGGGAGAACGGCGCAGGCAAGTCGACGCTGATGAAGGTGCTGTCCGGGGTGTACCCGCACGGCACCTACGACGGCGAGATCATCTTCGAGGGCGAGCGCGCCGTCCTGCACAGCATCAACGACAGCGAGGCCAAGGGCATCGTCATCATCCACCAGGAGCTGGCGCTGATCCCCTTCCTGTCGGTGGCCGAGAACATCTTCCTCGGCAACGAGCAGCGCGGCCGCGACCGGCTGATCGACTGGAACCGGACCAACGCCGAGGCCGCGAGGCTGATGGACCGCGTGGGCCTGAACGAGAACCCCGTGACCCACGTCAGCCAGCTCGGCGTCGGCAAGCAGCAGCTCATCGAGATCGCCAAGGCGCTCTCCAAGGAGGTCAAGCTGCTGATCCTGGACGAGCCCACCGCGGCGCTGAACGACCAGGACTCCGCGCACCTCTTGGACCTGCTCCGCCAGCTCAACACCCAGGGCATCACCTGCATCATGATCTCCCACAAGCTCAACGAGCTCGCCGCGATCGCGGACCGGACCACGATCCTGCGGGACGGCAAGACGATCGAGACGCTCGACATGTCCACCCCCGAGGCGACCCAGAACCGGATGATCCGGAGCATGGTCGGCCGTGACATCGAGCACCGGTTCCCGGAGCGGACGCCCGAGATCGGCGAGGAGGTGCTCCGGGTCGAGGACTGGACGGTGCACCACCCCACGCAGCCCGAGCGAGTCGTCGTCGAGAACGCGAGCTTCAACGTGCGCGCCGGCGAGGTGGTCGGGATCGCCGGGCTGATGGGCGCCGGGCGCACCGAGCTCGCGATGAGCATCTTCGGCCGCGCGTACGGTCGCGACATCTCCGGCCGGATCTACAAGCGCGGCGAGGAGATCAAGGTCCGCAGCGTCGCGGAGGCGATCTCGCAGGGCCTGGCCTACGCCACCGAGGACCGCAAGAAGTACGGGCTGAACCTGATCGAGGACGTGAAGCGGAACATCTCCGCCGCGGGTCTGGGCAAGATCTCGAAGCGTGGGTGGGTCAACGGCAACGAGGAGATCAACGTCGCCGAGGAGTACCGGACGAGCCTGAACATCAAGACCCCGAGCGTGCTGCACCTGACCGGCAAGCTGTCCGGGGGCAACCAGCAGAAGGTCGTGCTCAGCAAGTGGATCTACACCGACCCCGACGTGCTCATCCTCGACGAGCCAACGCGCGGCATCGACGTCGGCGCCAAGTACGAGATCTACACCATCATCAACAGGCTGGTCGCGGCCGGTAAGGCGGTCGTCGTGATCTCCTCCGAGCTGCCCGAGCTGCTCGGCATCTGCGACCGGATCTACACGCTGGCCTTCGGGCGCATCACGGGCGAGGTGCCCGCGGCGGAGGCAACCCAGGAGAAGCTCATGGAGCTCATGACCAAGGAGAGGGAGCAGGTGCGATGAGTGTCGCGGCCTCCATCAAGGAGTTGTTCACCACCAACCTGCGCCAGAGCGGCATCTACATCGCCTTCGTGGCGATCGTGGCGTTCTTCGCCGTGATCACCGACGGCCTGTCCCTCGGGCCGGGGAACCTGACCAACCTGGTCCTGCAGTACTCCTACATCCTCATCCTGGCCATCGGCATGGTGATGGTGATCATCGCCGGGCACATCGACCTGTCCGTCGGTGCGGTCGTGGCCGTGGTCGGCGCGGTGGCCGCGGTCATCGTGGTCAAGAACCAGATGCCGTGGTGGGTGGGCATCCTCGCGGGACTCACGGTTGGCGTGCTGATCGGCGCGTGGCAGGGCTTCTGGGTGGCGTTCGTCGGGATCCCGGCGTTCATCGTGACCCTCGCCGGCATGCTGCTGTTCCGCGGCCTGGCCGCCCTCGTACTCAACAGCGTCTCGCTCGGCCCGTTCGGTGAGCCGTTCACCTTCCTGGCCGCGGGGTTCCAGAACGGTCTGCTCGGTGGGCCCGGGTACGACATCTTCACCCTGGTCATCTTCGCGATCGCGGTCGTCGCCTACGCCTGGAGCCAGTGGCGCTCCCGGCGGGCCCGCATCGCCTACCAGCAGTCGGTCCAGCCGATCTACGTGTTCGCGCTGCAGCTGGTGCTGGTCGCCGCCGTCGTGATGTGGTTCGCGTGGCAGCTCGCGAACTGGCGTGGCCTGCCGAACGTGCTGATCCTGCTCGCGGTCCTGATCCTCACCTACGGGCTGGTGACCACCCGGACGGTGTTCGGCCGGCACATCTACGCTCTGGGCGGCAACCGCACCGCTGCCGCGCTGTCCGGCGTGAAGACCAAGTGGGTCAACTTCGGCGTCATTCTCAACATGGGCGTTCTCGCCTCCGTCGCCGGTCTGGTGTTCGCGTCCCGCTCCAACGCCGCGCAGCCCGCGGCCGGCAACATGTTCGAGCTCGACGCGATCGCCGCCTGCTTCATCGGCGGAGCGGCCGTCACGGGCGGGATCGGCACGGTGCCTGGCGCGATGGTCGGCGGCCTGATCATGGCCGTGATGAGCAACGGCATGCAGCTGATGGGGGTCGAGACGCCCGTCCAGCAGGTGGTCAAGGGCCTCGTCCTGCTCCTGGCCGTCGCGTTCGACATCTACAACAAGAGCCGCTCCGAGACCCGATAGCCGGCTGAGGAGGAATCGTGCGGCTCGCGCCCCTGGCGCGGGCCGCACGGCCGCTCAGGGTCGGGCGGCGAACCGCTCCAGCAGCGCGGCGTGACCCGAGACGATCAGGATGTCGTTCGCCGAGATCCGGGTCTCCTCGGTCGCGTAGAGGAAGTCCTCCCCGGGCGGCTTGACCCCGATCACCGTGACGCCGTACCGCTTGCGGATCTGGGACTGGCCGATGGTGAACCCCTGGGTCTCGCGCGGCGGGCGCATCTTCACGATCGTGAAGTCGTCCTCGACCTCGATGTAGTCCAGGAGCTTGCCGCTCACCAGGTGCGCCACGCGGTTGCCCGCGTCGGCCTCCGGGAGCACCACGTGGTGCGCGCCGATCCGGTGCAGGATGCGCGAGTGCTCGGCGGAGATCGCCTTCGCCCAGATCTGCTGGGTGCCCATGTCGACCAGGTTGCCGGTGATCAGCACGCTGGCCTCGAGCGACGTGCCCACCCCGACCACCGCGACGCCGAACTCCCTCGCGCCGAGCTGGAGTAGCGCCTCGGGGTTCGTCGCATCGGCCTCCACCAGCGGGAAGCGCCCGCTGTAGTGCTGCACGCGGTCCGCGGAGCGCTCCACGGCGAGCACGTCGTGACCGAGCCGCTCGAGCGTCAGGGCGATGGACGACCCGAACCGGCCGAGGCCGATCACGAGCACCCCCTTGCCCTTGGTCTCCTTGTCGGTCCTCGCGCGGCGCACTCCGGCGGGCACCTCGGTGTCCAGCGAGGGCTGGATCTCGGTCGGGTACAGGTCGTCAGCCAATGATCGGCCTCTCCTCGGGGTAGCGGATCACCCTGCGCCGGTCGCGCAGGGCGAGGGCGCCAGCCAGTGTCATTGTCCCCGTCCGGCCGACGAACATCAGCACGGACAGCACGTACTTGCCCGCCTCGGGCAGGTCGGGGGTCACCCCGGTGCTCAGCCCGACGGTGGCGAAGGCCGAGATCACCTCGAAGATCACCACGTCCAGGGGCCAGCCGGTGACCTCGAGCAACACCAAGGTCGCGACGAACACCGTGAGCGCGCTGATCACCGTCACCGCGACGGCCAGCCGCAGGCTCTCCATCGGGACCCGGCGACCGAACGCCTCCATGTCCCGGTCGCCGCGCGCCTCGGAGTAGATGGCCAGCAGCAGGACGGCGAGGGTGGTCACCTTGATGCCGCCGGCCGTCGAGGCGCTGCCCCCGCCGATGAACATCACGGCGTCCGTGACGAGCCAGCTCGCCTCGTGCATCTCGCCGGTGTCCACGGTGGAGAACCCGCCCGAGCGCGGCATCACGCCGCTGAACAGGGCCGCCAGGACCTTCGTCGGGCCGTTCAGGGGTCCGAACGTCTCGGGGCGGTTCCACTCGAAGGCGCCGATCAGGATGGTTGTCGCAACCAGCAGGGCGGTGGAGACCGCGAGCGTCAGCTTCGTGTGCAGGGTGAGGCGTCCCTGACCGCGCCGGCGCTGCGACAGGTTGAAGATCACCGGGAAGCCTAGCGAGCCGATGAACACGCCGACCAGGATGGGCAGCCCGAGCCACCAGTCTGCGACGTGCGGCGCGAGGCCCTCCGCCGTCGGGACGAACCCGGCGTTGTTGAAGGCAGAGATGGCGTAGAAGACCCCGTGCCAGACCGCCTCGCCCAGGTCCTCGCCGAGCGTGGCGAACCGCGGGATCAGGACGGCGGCGATCACCGCCTCGATCGCGAGCGAGGTGATGATGATGACGCGGATCAGGGAGCCGACCTGACCCAGCCCCGTGCTGCGGGTCTCGGAGGCCGTGAGCAGCCGCTGGGTGAGGCCGATGCGCCGGGAGACGGCCATCCCGAGCAGGGAGGCGAGCGTCATCACGCCGAGGCCGCCGATCTTGATCGCCACGAGGATCACGACCTGGCCGAAGAAGGACCAATAGGTGCCCGTGGGGACCGTGACCAGTCCGGTGACGCAGACGGCCGAGGTGGCGGTGAACAGGGCGTCCGCGAAGGGAGCCTGCTCCCCCGAGGCGGTGGCCTGCGGCGTCGACAGCAGCGCGGTGAACACGGCGATCACGCTTGCGAAGACCGTGAGCGCCAGCCGGGCCGGGGAGTGGCGGGCTACCTCGTCGACGAAGTTGCGCGCGGCCGCGAGGGGACGCGGGACCTCCATCCCCACCTCCGCATGCGAGAGCGACTCAGCGGACCCACTCTGGCACATCGCGATCCGTCGGGGCTCGCGACGAGCGGCCCCGGGCTACCGTGAACCATGACCGCCCGCCGCGCCCGCGTGGTCTGGTCCCCGGCGCTGCTGGGGTACGACTTCGGTCCCCGGCACCCGATGGCGCCGTTGCGGTTGGACCTGACGTTCCGGCTCGCCCGCGAACTCGGGGTGCTGGATCGCGTCGACGTGGTCGGCGCCGATCCGGCGCCGGACGAAGTCCTCGGGTACGCGCACGACCTGGACTACGTCGCGGCGGTTCGGCGCGCCGAGCGGACGGGGCTCCCCGACCTGGCGCGCGGGCTCGGCACCGACGACGACCCGGTGTTCAGCGGCATGCACGACGCGGCAGCCCGGGCCGTGGCGGGCAGCGTGGAGTCGGCGCTCGCCGTGTGGCGAGGGGCGGCCGAGCACGCGGTCAACCTGGCCGGCGGCCTGCACCACGCGATGCCCGATCGCGCGTCGGGCTTCTGCATCTACAACGACCCGGTGGCGGCCATCCGGGCGGTGCTGGACGCCGGCGCCCGGCGGGTGGCCTACGTCGACCTGGACGCGCACCACGGCGACGGCGTCGAGCATGCGTTCTGGGACGACCCGCGGGTGCTTACCGTGTCGGTGCACGAGAGCGGGAGAACCTTGTTCCCGGGCAGCGGCTTTGCGACCGACATCGGCGGGCCCCGGGCGCGGGGCCTGGCGGTGAACGTCGCCCTCCCCGCAGGCACCGAGGACGCCGCGTGGTTGCGGGCGGTGACCGCCGTGGTGCTCCCGTTGCTTACGGCTTTTCGTCCGGACCTCGTCGTGAGCCAGCACGGCTGCGACGCCCATGGGCTCGACCCGCTGGCCAATCTGTCGGTCTCGGTCGATGCCCAGCGCACGGCCGCGGCCCTGGTGCACGACGCCGCGCACGACCTGGCGGAGGGTCGGTGGCTGGCGCTGGGCGGGGGCGGGTACGCGATCGCCCAGGTGGTGCCCCGGGTCTGGACGCACCTGCTTGCGATTGCCGCCCACGCTCCGGTGGACCCACGGACGCCCGTGCCCGCGGCCTGGCGGGAGCACGTGCTGCGAGGGCTCGGCTTCCCGGCGCCGGCAGTCATGGGTGACGGGACGGCGGGCCTGACGACCGACGAGTCGGTGGATCCGGACGGTGCAGCCGGTCGGGCGATCGGGGAGACGGTGCGGGCGGTCTTCGGGCTCCACGACCTCGAGGCGCCCGACGGAGCGAGTTCACTCTAATCACCCCTATCACTCCTGTACCACCAGGGCCTAGGGTGTGGCCGAGCGCGGGTGGACCGCGCCGGCACGCATCGAGCGGCACCGACGGGATGTGGAGCGTGGAGAGCAGGCGGGTGCGTTACCTGACGGTCGCCGAGGTCGCCGAGATGATGCGGCTGTCCCGGATGACGGTGTACCGCCTCGTGCACAGCGGCGAGCTGCCGGCGGTCAGGGTGGGGCGCTCCTTCCGGGTGCCGCAGGACGCCCTCGACGCCTACCTCGCGGCCTCCTCGACGCCGCCGTCGGCGCGGGACGAGCTCTCCTCCTGAGGCGGCGGGACCGGGACGCCCTCGGCCCAAAGCCTCAGGCACGGGTCGGCTGAGGAGCGCGGACGCGGCGCGTCGGTGGACCCGGTAGAGTGGGCCGCGGACTTTCCCGAGCGCGAGGGCTCTGCCGGCCACCGGCCCCAGGGTTCGACCCGATCACATCTGCGAGGACCCGTGGGCTCTGTCATCAAGAAGCGCCGAAAGCGCATGGCCAAGAAGAAGCACCGCAAGCTGCTGCGCAAGACGCGTCACCAGCGCCGCAACAAGAAGTAGTCCTCGCGCGATATCCGGGCCCGGTGCCGCGGTGCCGGGCCCGAACTGTGCGCCCGGGCGATGGCCAGTAGATCCGGCCGCCTGCGCTCGAGCGGCGCCTCACCCCAGCCGTCGTCGGAAAGCCCGACGGATCGCCCGCAGGATCAGTCCCGCGACCCAGGCCGCACCCGCGACGCTCGCGGTCTGGGCGCCCCGGCGGGCGCGTCGACGGCCGCGGAACTCCTGGATCGGCCAGCCGACGGCCCGGGCGTGCCGGCGCAGGCGTGCATCGGGGTTGATCGCCACGGGGTGACCCACTGACGACAGGATCGGCACGTCGTGCGTGGAGTCTCCGTACGCATAGCAGGCCTGGAGGTCCAGGCCCTCGGACTCCGCGAGCACCCGCACGGCCTCCGCCTTGGCCCTGCCGTGCAGCATGTCGCCGACGAGCCGCCCGGTGTAGATGCCGTCGACGTGCTCCGCGACGGTGCCCAGCGCGCCGGTCGCGCCGAGTCGACGCCCGATCAGCTCGCCGATCTCCACCGGGCTGGCGGTGATGATCCACACCTGGTGGCCGGCCTCGATGTGCTCGGTGAGCAGGGCCTGGGTGCCGGGGAAGATGCGTAGCGACAGCACCTCGTCCCAGATCTCCTCGCCGACGGCGGCGATCTCGGCGACCGAGTGGCCGGCGACGATGTCCAGCGCGCGGGTCCGGACGGTCGCGATCTGCCGGAGGTTCTCGCCGAACGCGAGGTAGCGGGCCTGGTGGAACGCGAAGGTGATCAGGTCCCAGGTGCCGAAGAAGCCGCGACTGCGCAGGCCCACAGCCAGGTGGAACGCGCTCGCGCCGCGGATGATCGTGTTGTCCAGGTCGAAGAAGGCGGCCGTGCGGGACGGGTCTGGTTCTGGGCCGACGGAGGCAGAAGTCGGCTCGGGCACCCGTCAACTGTAGTCACCGTTCTAGGGTGGCCTCATGGCTGTGGAGGCGAACGACCGGGTGATCCTGTACGTACGGCAGGAGTGTCACCTGTGTGATGCCGCTCGCGCGGTGGTCCGTGAGGTGGCCGACGCGACCGGGGTGACCTGGTCCGAGGTGGACGTCGACGATGACCTCGCGGTGGCGGAGACGTACGGGGAGCTCGTGCCGGTCGTCACCGTCGACGGTGTTCAGCAGGGCTACTGGCGCCTCGACGCCCGCCGGGTGCAGCGGGCCGTCGAGGCCGGGGCGTGACCCGGGAGATCCCGGCGTCCACGGTCGCGCGCCTCCCGCTGTACCTGCGGGTGCTCGACCAGCTGGCGGAGGCCGGGGTGGCGCGCACGTCCTCCGGGGAGCTGGCCGGGGCGTCGGGCGTCGGCCCGGCCCAGCTGCGGCGGGACCTGTCCTTCCTCGGTTCGCACGGCGTCCGGGGCGTGGGCTACGACGTGGAGCACCTCCAGGCGCAGATCGCGGCCGCGCTCGGCCTCACCGGTGACCTGGCGGTGGTGATCGTGGGGGTGGGCAACCTCGGACACGCCCTGGCAAACTACGTGGCGGCCGTCGGCACCGGGTTCCGGGTGGCGGCCCTGATCGACGCGGACCCCGAGGTGGTGGGCAGCACCGTCGCCGAGCTGGTGGTCGAGCACGAGGCTGACCTGGACGCCGTCGTGCGCCGGACCGGGGCGCGCCTCGCGGTGCTCGCCATGCCGGCCGAGGGGGTCCAGGACGTGTGCGACCGCCTGGTGGCGGCAGGCGTCACCGGGATCCTCACGTTCGTCCCCGCCGTGATCCGGGTCCCGGACGGCGTAGACGTGCGGTCGGTCGACCTGGCCACCGAGCTGCAGATCCTCGCCTTCCACGAGCGCCGCAAGGGCGATGAGTAGTTGACGCTTCTACTACGGTGGCATGCATGGCCGCCACGCAGCGCGAGCCCTGGCTCAGCGCGGAGCAGCAGCGCCACTGGCGCGCCTACCTGGCGGGGACAGCGAGGCTGACCGAGGCGCTGAACCGTCAGCTCGAGCGCGACGCCGGTCTCTCCCTCAGCGAGTACGAGATCCTCGTCCGGCTCTCCGATGCGCCGGCGCGCTCCGTCCGGATGTCGGAGCTGGCCCGGTCCCTCGTGCAGTCCCGGAGCCGGATCAGCCACACGGTGACCCGCCTTGAGCGGCGCGGGCTGGTCGAGCGGCGGACCTGCCCCGCAGACGGCAGGGGGGTGAGCTGCGTGCTGACCGAGCAGGGCTTCGGGGCCCTTGCCGCGGCGGCGCCGGGGCACGTCGAAGCGGTGCGGGCCGAGCTCGTCGACCGGATCAGCGACGCGCAGCTCCGTGCCCTCGGCGAGGCGATGTCGGCGGTGGCCCCACCGGGCCCGGGACCCGAGCAGGGCGCCGGTTGGGGGAGACTGGACCCATGACCACGACGACGGTTCATCTGCTGCGCCACGGCGAGGTGCACAACCCGTCGGGCGTGGTCTACGGCCGCCTCGACGGGTTCGGGCTCTCGGAGCGGGGCCACGAGATGGCCCGGCGCGTCGCCGAGCATCTGGCCGGGCACGACGTCGTCCACCTGGTCACCTCGCCGCTCCAGCGCGCCCGCCAGACCGCGGCGCCGATCGCCGAGGCGCTCGGCCTGACCGCGCACGTCGACGATCGCCTCGTGGAGGCGTCGAACCACTTCGAGGGCATGACGTTCGGCGTCGGCGACGGCTCGCTCCGCAGGCCGCGGCACTGGCGGTTCCTGTGGAACCCGTTCCGGCCGTCGTGGGGTGAGCCGTACCGCCAGCAGGTGGCGCGGATGCTCGCCGCCGTGGCGGCCGCCCGGGACGCCGCGGAGGGCCACGAGGCGGTCGTGGTGAGCCACCAGCTGCCGATCTGGGTGACCCGGCAGTCTCTGGAGGGTCGGCGGCTCTGGCACGACCCGCGGCGGCGGGAGTGCACCCTCGCCTCGCTGACGTCGCTGCGTTGGACGGACGGCAGCCTGGAGATCAGCTACTCCGAGCCCGCCGGGGACCTGCTGCCCGACGCCCCAGTCGTCCCCGGGGCGTGAGGGTGCGGCCTCGGCGGATCCTGGCGGCGCTCACCGTGGCGGGGGCGCTCGGCCTGGTCGGCTGCACGCCGACGATCACCGGGGGCTGGGACGACTCCGGCGAGCCGACCGGCTACGTGTCCGGCGACCGGTCCGTGACCACCTGGGAGCCCGCGGACCGCACGGGCCCCGTGGAGGTCGTCGGCGTCGACTTCGCGGGGGAGCCGATCGACCTGGCCGGCTGGCGCGGCGACGTCGTCGTGCTGAACACGTGGTACGCCGCCTGCCCGCCCTGCCGCGCGGAGGCAACGGACCTCGTCGCCCTGGCCGAGGACTACGCCGATGCGGGGGTCCACCTGCTGGGCATCAACTCGACCGACGACGCCGGAGCCGCGCAGGCCTTCGAGCGCACCTTCTCGATCCCGTACCCGTCGGTGCACGACGCCGACGGCTCCGCAGTTGCCGCGTTGCAGGGCGTCGTGCCGGTGCAGGCGGTCCCGACGACGGTGCTGCTGGATCGCTCCGGGATGGTGGCCGCCCGCGTCCTCGGCGTGATCGACCCGAGCACGATGCGCGCGCTGATCGACGAGCTGCTGGCGGAGGCCGCGTGACGCTGCTCGGGCTCGTCGGTGACATCCAGGCGACGGTGCTGGACGGGTCCATGCTGCTCGCCCTCCCGCTGGCGGTGCTGGCCGGGCTGGTCTCGTTCGCCTCGCCGTGCGTGCTGCCGCTGGTGCCCGGGTACCTCGGGTATGTCAGCGGGATGGTCGGGTCCGGTGGGGCTCGCCGTGGCCCTGTCCCGCCCGGGTCCCACGCGGCCGGGCACGCCCCTGTCCCGCCCGGCCGCGCGCCTGCGCTCGTTGCGCCCCGGAGCAGGGTGGTTGCCGGCGTCGCGCTGTTCGTGGGCGGGTTCACCGTGGTCTTCGTCGCCTTCGGGGTGCTGGCCGGGTCGCTCGGTGGGCTGGTCGCGCAGTGGAGCGACGTGCTCACCCGGGTGCTCGGCGTCGTCGTCGTCGGGATGGGTCTGGTCTTCATCGGGTGGCTGCCGTTCGCACAGCGCACCGCGAAGCCGCGGATCGCGCCCGCAACCGGGCTTTGGGGCGCGCCGGTGCTGGGCATCGTGTTCGGCCTTGGTTGGACGCCCTGCATCGGCCCGACCCTGGTCGCGGTGTACACGCTTGCGCTCGATGAGGGTTCGGCCGGCCGGGGTGCCGCGCTGTCGGTCGCGTACTGCCTAGGCCTCGGGCTCCCGTTCCTGCTCATCGCGCTGGGCTTCGACAGGTCGGCCCGGGCCGTCGGGTTCCTGCGCCGCCACCGACTGACGATCATGCGGGTCGGCGGGGGCCTGCTGGTGCTCGTCGGGCTGGCGCTGGTCACCGGGCTGTGGTCGGCGTTCACCGGCGCGCTGACCGGGCTCATCGGCGGCTTCGAGACGGTCGTGTGATGGCCGAGCCAGCGCCGCCGATCGGTGCCGTCGGTCTGCTGCGCTGGACCTGGCGCCAGCTCACCAGCATGCGGGTGGCGCTGATGCTGCTCATGCTGCTGGCGATCGTCGCGGTGCCGGGATCGCTGCTACCGCAGCGCCCGCAGGACCCGTCGGCCGTCGCCAGGTACCTCGCCGACAACCCGTCGCTCGGGGTCTGGCTGGACCGCCTCGGGCTGTTCGACGTGTACGCGTCCGTGTGGTTCTCCGCCGTCTACCTGCTGCTCTTCGTCTCGCTGATCGGCTGCATCGTCCCGCGGGTGGGTCAGCACCTGCGGGCGTTGCTCGCGCCCCCGCCGCGCGTGCCCCGCCGATTCGACAGGTTCGCCGTCCGGGACCGGATGACCACCGGCGTCCCGCCGGGCGAGGTGGTCGACGCCGCGCGGGCGGCGCTCGTGGGTCCGGTGCGCCTGTTGCCCCGCTTCCGGGTGCGGCTGGCGACCGAGCCGGACGGGACGCGCACGGTCAGCGCCGAGCGCGGATACCTGCGCGAGAGCGGGAACCTGGTGTTCCACCTGGCCCTCGTCGGCCTGCTGGTCGCGGTCGCAACGGGGCAGCTGCTGCACTACCGGGGACAGGCGCTGGTGGTCGAGGGGCGGGGGTTCGCCAACGCCGTCACCGACTACGACACCTTCGTCGCGGGGACGGCCTTCAGTCCAAGCTCGCTCGTGCCCTTCACGCTCCGCCTGGACGAGTTCACGTCCGAGTTCACCGCCGAGGGACGGCCGCGGGACTTCCGGGCTCAGGTGAGCGTCCGGGAGCCGGGCGAGCCCGAGCGGTCGGCCGTGATCCGGGTGAACCATCCGCTCTCGGTCGGCGGGGCCAAGGTCTACCTGCAGGGCAACGGGTTCGCGCCGCGGGTGACGGTGCTCGACTCCGCGGGCGAGGTGGCGTTCGCCGGTGCCGTCCCGTTCCTGCCCGAGGACGACCGGTACACCTCCCGGGGCGTGATCAAGGTCCCGGACGTCTCCGTCGGCGATCAGATCGGGATCGTCGGCTACCTGCTCCCGACCGCCGTGGTGACGCCGGTCGGGGCCGCCTCCGTGCACCCGCAACCGGACAACCCGCTCCTGGTGCTCACGGTCTGGCGGGGGGACCTGGGTCTCGACACCGGGGTGCCGCAGAACGTCTACGAGCTCGACGACGAGGACATGGAGCAGGTGCTCGAGGCCGACGGCACGCCGACGACGTTCTTCGTCGAGCCCGGCCAGACCGTCGACCTTCCCGGCGGGCTCGGCACGTTCACCTGGGAGTCCCTGCCCCGCTTCGTCGCGCTGGACCTGCGGCACGACCCGGCCCTGGGCTGGATCCTGGGGTTCTCGATCGCGGGTCTCGCGGGCCTGATCGTCTCCCTGTTCACGCCCCGGCGCCGCGTCTGGCTCCGGGTGGCCTCGGCCGACGGACGTACGATGGTCGACGCCGCGGCACTGGCCCGCGGGGACGACGTGGGGCTGAGCGGCGAGCTGACCAAGGTGCTGGCCGCGGTGCGGGCGGCCGGCGACGGAAGGGCGGACGATGGGCCTGGGTGAGCTCAGCACGATGCTGGTGTGGGGCGCCACCACCGCGTACGCGATCGGGTTCGTCGGCTTCGCCGTTGACCTGTCCCGCCTGGCGGATCGATCGCAGCGGCGACCGGCGGCCGTGGGCGCGAGGGCGGCCGGTGTCCCGGCGGACGCCGCGTCGGAGGCGCCGCCGCCCGTCGGGTCCCGCGGGCGGGCCGTGGGCATCGCGATGGCGACCACGACGCTGGGGTTCGGCCTCCACCTTGCCGGCAACGTGCTCCGCGGGGTCGCGGCCGGGCGGGTTCCGTGGGTGAACATGTACGAGTTCACCCTGATGGGCACGCTCGTCGCGGTCGGGACCTTCCTCGCGCTCACCCGCTGGCGGGACGTGCGGTTCCTCGGCACGATCGTCGTCGGCCTCGTGGTGGTGGCCCTGGGCCTGGGCCTGGCGGCCTTCTACGTGCCGGCCGACGCCGTCGAGCCCGCGTTGCAGAGCTACTGGCTGGTCATCCACGTCTCGATCGCAACGATCGCGACCGGGCTGTTCACCGTGTCCTTCGCGTCGAGCGCGCTGCAGCTCCTGAAGGACTCCAGGACGGCCGGGTCCGTCCGCCTCGCGGGGTCGCGGTGGCGGCTGCTGGACGCGGTGCCACCGGCCCGGGACCTCGAGGCGCTGTCGTTCCGACTGACGGCCGTCGGCTTCGTGCTGTGGACCTTCACGGTGATGGCCGGCGCGATCTGGGCCGAGCACGCGTGGGGCCGGTTCTGGGGGTGGGACCCCAAGGAGACGTGGAGCCTAGTGGTGTGGCTCGTGTACGCCGGCTACCTGCACGCCCGGACGACGGTCGGCTGGTCCGGGCGCCGCGCGGCGTGGTTCGTGCTGGTCGGGTACGCCACAGTGCTGTTCAACTTCACCGGCGTGAACCTGCTGTTCCAGGGGCTGCACAGCTACAGCGGGCTGTGAGCGTCGGCCGGCCCTGGGCGCCGGCGCTCAGGCGTCGGGTGACTCGTCCGGCGGGTTGGCCTCCGGCGGGTTGCCTGCGGGATCCCCGCCCGTGCCGCGGGCACGACGGCGCTGCTGCTCGAGTCGCCACAGGAAGTTCGGGTCGTCGTCGGGCGCCTTGGGCCTGGGCCTGCGCACCGGCCACGTGCGGGGGTTGGGCCCGGACGGCCGGCGCGCCGCCCCGCCCCGCGCCTGGCCCTGGGTGCGGCTGACCACGATCCAGGTGATCGGGCCGACCACCGGCAGCAGGACGATGATCGCCAACCAGGCCAGCGGGCGGATGCCGGCGCGCTCGGACGGCTCGCTGCGGGAGAAGTCGATCAGGGCATAGATCGCCAACGCCAGCGGAACAACGTAGACCATCAGCCTCATGCCCCCAGCCTATGTCGGCTCGCCTAGGCTGGCAGCATGCCCGTGATCATCTACTCGGTGCTGCGACTGGGGCTCTTCGCCCTCGCCCTCGTCGGGCTGTGGCTGGCGGGGATGGGCGGTTGGCTGCTGGTGGTGCTCGCCGCGGTGGTCGCCTGGGCCCTGTCGTATGTGCTGCTCGCCGCGCGTCGCGACGCGGCCGCCAGGTGGATCGCGGACCGCCGGTCAGCGGGACGGCCACGGTTCTCGCCGACCGTCGAGGCCGATGCGGCGGCGGAGGACGCGGCGGCCGAGGGCCGGTCAGATGGCTAGGCCGAGCCCGAGCAGCACGCCGTAGCCGAGCTCCAGCAGCCCGGTGCCGACTAGCACGGGGGCGAGCAGCACCCCCCGGGCGCCGAGCAGGACGGTCGTCGCGAGCACGCCTGCGGGCGCCACGAGTAGGAGCAGTAGCAGGACGCCCGGGGCGACGACGGCGCACGCCAGGCCGACGAGCAGGGCTGACGCGAGCAGCCACACATACACCCGGCGAGCCCGGTGCTCGCCGATCCGCACCGCGAGGGTCCGCTTGCCGCTCAGCGCGTCGCCGGGCACGTCGCGGATGTTGTTCACGGTGAGCAGGGCGCATGCGAGCAGGCCGATGCCGACGGCGCCGGCGACGGCCGGCCACGAGATCCGGTCCGCCTGCGTGTAAGTGGTGCCCAGCACCGCCACCAGCCCGAAGAAGACGAAGACGCCGACCTCGCCGAGCCCGAGGTAGCCGTAGGGGCGACGGCCCCCGGTGTAGAACCAGGCCGCGGCGATCGCCAGGGCGCCGACGACCAGCAGCCACCAGCGTCCCGTGAGCGCCACGAGGACGAGGCCGAGCACCGCGCCGACGCCGAGCGCGAGCAGCCCGGCGACCCGCACCTGACCCGGTCGCGCGGCCCCGGAGGCGGTGAGCCGCATCGGCCCCACCCGGTTCAGGTCGGTGCCGCGGATGCCGTCGGAGTAGTCGTTGGCGAAGTTGACCCCAACCTGGAGCGACAGCGCGACGCCCGCGGCCAGCAGGGCCCGGGCCACCGAGGCGGAGCCCAGCTGCGCGGCCGCGCCGGTCCCCACCAGCACGGGCGCCACCGCCGCCGGAAGGGTGCGCAACCGGGCGCCCTCGATCCACTGCGCCGGGGTGGCCATGTCTCTCCTCAGGTTCCGGGGATGAGCCGCGCCGCCGCGGCGCGGTCGACCTTCCCGGGCCCCCGCTGCGGGAGCGCGTCGGTGATCACGAGGCGTCGTGGCGCCGCGGCGGGTCCCAGGGTACGTCCGACCAGCGCGCGCAGCCGGTCGAGATCGGGTCCGGGCGATCCCGGCGCGGGCACGACGACCGCCGCGACCACCTGACCCCACTCCGCGTCGGCGACAGGCACCACGCAGGCCTCGGCCACGTCCGGGTCCAGCGACAGCAGCTCCTCGACGGACACCGGGGCGACCTTGACGCCGCCGGTGACTATCACGTCGTCGAGGCGGCCGAGGACGCGCAGCCCGCCGTCGTCGGCGAGGAGCCCGGTGTCAGCCGTGCGGAACCACCGGATGCCGTCGACGGTCTCGAACGCCTCGGCGTCCAGGTCGGGGCGGTCGAGATAGCCGTGCGCGAGGACGGGGCCCGCGAGGCGGATCGCACCCGAGTCGATCCGCACCCGGACGCCCGCCAGGGGCGCGCCGTCGTACACGCAACCGCCGCAGGTCTCGGTCATCCCGTAGGTGGTGACGACGCGCAGGCCCGCGGCCCTGGCCCGGTCGAGCAGGCCCGGCGGGGTGGCGGCGCCCCCGACCAGGATCGCGTCGAGGTCCGCCCAGGGCCGCAGGGCGGGCGGCAGGGCGCCGTCCGGGCCGGCGCCGGCGAGGATCCGGTGCAGCTGGGTCGGGACGAGCGACGCGTACAGGGGCAGGCCGGGGATGCGGGCCGCCCGAAGGACGTCCGTCTCGGTCACGGCCGGCAGGACGGCGGGCTCGGTGCCGGCGACGATCGAGCGGACCATCACCTGCAGGCCCGCCGCGTGCTGCGGCGGCAGGGCGAGCAGCCAACGCCCCGGGCCACCGAGCCGGTCGTGGGCCGCCCGGGCGGAGGACTCCAGCGCGGCGGCGCCGAGCATGACCTCCCGCGGTTCCCCACCGGACCCGGAAGTCCTGACCACCGCCGCGACGCCGTCGGGCACCTCGCGCTCGGTGAGAGCCGCGCTCGTCGGGGCGACGGCGGGCCCGGAGCCGTCCAGGGCCGCCGCCAGGGCCGCCAGGTGCGCGGCGCTCAGGTCGTTCCGCGCCTCCAGGTACATCGGCACCAGGCGATTCACATCCCCACCCTAGGTGCGCCGTACAGTGAACCCCGGGACGGCGCACTTCCGTCCCGGGACAGCCGGAATTCGGCGAGGAGGAGCACTGTCGTGGCCCGTTCGAGCGCGACCGCAACCGGGCGACCCCGGCGTGCGGCTACCCGACCCACCCGACGGCTTGCGGTTCGCCTGGCGGCCGTGACGCTGGTAGCGCTGGTCGGCGCGACCGCGTGCACGGTGCCCGAGCCCGAGGTGCCCGAGCCGATCACCGTCACCCCGACGATCTCCCCGGCCCGGGCCATGCCGCCCGAGCCGCAGATCCCGGTGGTCTGGCCGCTCACGGGAGTGCCGACCGAGGAGGTCGCCCAGCGCCCGGCCGTCGCGGTGAAGATCGAGAACACCAGTGCCGCCCGGCCGCAGTCCGGCCTGGAGAGCGCGGACGTCGTGTGGGAGACCATCGTCGAGTTCGAGGTCTCCCGGCTGATCGCGGTGTACCACTCCCAGGTCCCTGAGGAGGTCGGTCCGATCCGGTCGGTGCGGCCGATGGACCCGCTGGTCACGGCCCCGCTGCGCGGGCTCCTCGTCTACTCCGGTGGCCAGCCCGGGATCCTGAACCTGGTGCGCAACTTGACCATTCAGGAGGTCAGCCACGACGCCGGGGACGCCGGCCTCTACCGCGTGAGCCGGCGCGCGGCACCGCACAACGTCTACGGCAACATGCAGGCATTCTTCGACCAGGCGGACGCCGACCACAGCGCGCCGCCGGGGGAGCAGTTCGCCTTCGCGCTGCGGCCGACGCTCGCGAGCGCCGTCCGGCTGGGCGCGCCCGCGACCACTCTCAGTCTCCGCCTCTCCGGGCAGGCCCAGCCGTCCTGGTCGTGGGACGCGGCGAGCGGGACGTGGCTGCGGTCCGAGGGCTCGTCGGCGGCCACCGACGCCGCCGGGAACCGGCTTGCTGCGGTCAACGTTGTGGCGATCACAGCCGGCCACCCGAACAGCGGGTTCGGCGCCCAGGGCGGCGCGCCCGTGCCGACTTACGAGCTGGTGGGCGAGGGTGACGCGGTGCTCGCGACCGGCGGGATGACCGTCGCGGTGCGATGGAGCAAGGCCGCGGCGGACGCCCCGCTGCAGCTCTTCCTGCCAGATGGCGCACCGGCGCTGCTCGCGCCGGGCAACACGTGGGTCGAGCTCGTCCCAGCCGGGAAGGGTTCGCTGACCATCGGCTGAGCGCTGGGGTGGACGGCCGGCTACGACCTGAGGATGAGGCGGGTCGGCCGCGCTGAGACCTGCGGCCCATCGGCGGGCCCCGGAGACCGGTCGCCGGACCGATGTGCCCGCGGGGTGCCGACGCGCACGCTGGGGGCATGGCACAGATCACCGCCCCGCACGACATCCGGCACCTGGACGACCTCCCGGCCCGCGACGACGACGCCCGGGCGCACCTGCGCACCACCATCCCGGTGGCCGTCGCGGTCGCGCTGCTCTTCGGCGTGATGATCGCCGGCTCGCTCGCGCTGCGCAGCCTGCTCGACTTCGGTGTCTGGTTCCTGTCGAGCTGAGCGCTCAGAAGTAGTAGGGGAACGCCGACCAGTCCGGCGGCCGCTTGGCCAGGAACGCGTCGCGCCCCTCGACCGCCTCGTCCGTCATGTACGCCAACCGTGTCGCCTCGCCGGCGAACACCTGCTGGCCGGCAAGGCCGTCGTCGGGCAGGTTGAGGGCGAACTTCAGCATCCGGATCGCCTGGGGCGATTTCGTCGCGATCGTCCGGGCGTAGGACCAGGCGAGCCCCTCGACGTCGTCGTGCGCGGCGACCTCGTTCACCGCGCCCCAGGCGGCGGCGTCGTCGGCGGAGTACTCCCTGGCGAGGAAGAAGATCTCCCGGGCCCGCTTCTGCCCGACCTGTCGGGCGAGCAGCGCGGAGCCGTACCCGCCGTCGAACGAGCCGACGTCGGCGTCCGTCTGCTTGAACCTGCCGTGCTCGCGGCAGGCGATCGTCAGGTCGCACACCACGTGCAGGGAGTGACCGCCGCCCGCGGCCCAGCCGTCCACGACGGCGATCACGACCTTCGGCATGGTCCGGATCAGCCGCTGCACCTCGAGGATGTGCAGCCGCCCCGCGCTCGCCGGGTCGACGGAGTCCGCCTCCTCGCCGTCGGCGTACCGGTAGCCGTCGCGGCCCCGGATCCGCTGGTCCCCGCCGGAGCTGAAGGCCCAGCCGCCGTCCGCGGGGCTCGGGCCGTTCCCGGTGAGCAGCACCGCCGCCACGTCCGGGCTCATCCGCGCGTGATCTAGCACCCGGTACAGCTCGTCCACGGTGTGCGGCCGGAAGGCGTTGCGCACCTCGGGCCGGTCGAGGGCGACGCGCACCACCGGCAGGTCGCGCACGCCGTCGTCGCCCCGCTCGACCCCGCGGTGGTAGGTGATGTCGGTCAGGTCGAACCCGTCGACGACGCGCCACCGGGCCTCGTCGAAGGTCTCGGACACCCCGGGCAGCGCGCTCATGGCGCCACAGTAGCGACGGGCGGCGTACCGTTCACCGATCCGGCAGCGCGAACAGGGAGGACGCCGTGGCTTGGTTGGTACTTGTGGTCTCCGGGTTGCTCGAGTCGGCGTGGGCGCTGAGTCTCAAGGCCTCCGACGGCTTCACCCGGCTCGGCCCGACGATGGCCTTCGTCGTGCTCCTCGCCGCGAGCATGGCGGGGCTCGGTTGGTCCCTGCGCACCCTCCCGGTCGGGGTGGCCTACGCGATCTGGACGGGGCTCGGCACGGTCGTGACCGCCGCGCTGGGCATCGTGCTCTTCAACGAGGCCGCCACGGTGGGCAAGATCGTCTCGCTCGTCCTGATCGTCGCAGGCATGGTCGGGCTGCGGCTCTTCGGTGGCGAGGTGCCCGCGCCCGAGCCGTGAGCGGCGCCCTCGGCGGGAGTCGCATCGCGTCCGGGGGACCGTGCCGCGGCGGGCGGCACTACGGTTGAGGCGTGGACGTGACCGTCTTCGCGATCGCCATGCGAGAGCGCTTTCGCGGGCTGACGACGCGCGACGGCGTGCTGATCCGCGGCGACGCGGGGTGGGGTGAGTTCTCCCCCTTCTGGGAGTACGACGACGTCGTGGCGCACCGGTGGTGGCTCGCCGCGACCGAGGCGGCGGACGTCGGGTGGCCCGAGCCGCGGCGCGCGGAGATCCCGGTCAACGTCACCGTCCCGGCGGTGGATCCGGCGAGCGCCGCCGCGCTGGTCCGGGAATCGGGGTGCGCGACGGCCAAGGTGAAGGTCGCGGAACCCGGGCAGAGCCACTCCGAGGACATCGAGCGGGTGGCCGCGGTCCGGGACGCGCTGGGGCCGGGCGGGCGGATCAGGGTCGATGCGAACGCCGCCTGGGACGCCCGCACCGCGATCCGGCGCCTGCGCGAGCTGGCGCGGGCGGCGGGCGGTCTGGAGTACGCGGAGCAGCCGTGTGCGTCGTTGGCGGACCTCGCCGCCGTGCGCCGGGCCACCGACGTCCCGGTGGCCGCGGACGAGTCGATCCGGCTGGCGGCGGACCCGCTGGCGGTGGTCCGGGCCGAGGCCGCGGACGTGGCCGTCCTCAAGGTCCAGCCGCTCGGCGGGGTGCGGGCCTGCCTCGAGATCGCCGAGCGTTTGGGCATCCCCGTGGTCGTCTCGTCGGCCCTGGAGACCTCCGTGGGGCTCGCCGCCGGCGTCGCCCTGGCGGCGGCCCTTCCCGAGCTGGACCTCGCGTGCGGCCTCGGCACCGCCCGCCTGCTCGCGGGGGACCTGGTCGCCGACCCGCTGCTCCCGGTCGGCGGCATGCTCCCGGTCCGCCGACCGGAGGTGGACCCGCGGCTGCTCGCGCGGCACGCCGCCGACCCCGAGCTGACCCGACGCTGGACCGAACGTCTCTCGAGCGTGGCAGGAGCCCTGCGATGAGTGTCCCGGCGATCCGATCCGCACAGGTGCTGCTCCAGGCGCTCGCCGCGCGAGGTCTGCGGCACGTCGTGCTCAGCCCCGGCTCGCGCAGCGCGCCGCTCGCCTACGCGGTGGCCGAGGCCGCCCGCCGCGACGAGGGGCGCGACCCACATGCCCCCGAGCTGGAGCTGCACGTCCGGGTGGACGAGCGGTGCGCGGGGTTCCTCGCGGTCGGGCTCGCCCGGGCCGCGGCGCTGCGCAACGACGGCGCGCTGGTCGCGGTCGTCACGACGTCGGGCAGCGCCGTCGCGAACCTGCATCCCGCGGTGCTCGAGGCGCACCATGCGGGCCTGCCGCTGCTGCTGCTGACCGCCGACCGGCCGCACGAGGTGCGGGGGACCGGCGCCAACCAGACGACCGACCAGGTGCGCATCTTCACCGGCGCCCTGCGGCTGCTGCTCGACATGTCCGCCCCGACCGGGAGCGCGGACGAGGAGCGCCACCTGCGCCGGGTGGTCTCGGAGGCCGTCGCCCTGGCCACCGGGGCGGGGGCCGGCGACCCCGGGCCCGTCCACATCAACCTCGCCTACCGCGAGCCGCTGGTGCCCGACGGCGAGCCGTGGCCCGTTCCGCTGACCACCCGCCCGGTGGAGGGTCAGGCCGCCCGGGCGGCCGACCGCCCCTTGGGCTGGTCGTCCCGGAACGCCCTGGTGCCCTGGTCGCCCGCCGTGCACACGGTCGTGGTCGCCGGCGACGGGGCGGGAGCGATCGCCCGGCGGGTGGCCGAGACGAACGGCTGGCCCCTGCTGGCGGAACCTTCCTCGGGGTCCCGCGGCGGCCCCAACGCCATCGCCTGCTACCGGCTCGCGCTCGAGCCGCTCGGACCGGAGATCCGCCGGGTGGTGGTCCTCGGCCGGCCGACCCTGAGCCGCTCGGTGCACGCCCTCCTGGTCCGGCGCGACGTCGAGTCGCTGGTCGTGGCCCAGCTGAGCTCGGCGCATCCGGAGATCGGGCGGGGCGCGACGCACATCGTCGAGCAGGTCCCGCCGTGGCTGCTCGACCCGCACGCGGAAGCCGGGGCGCCCTCGGACTGGCTGGCGCGCTGGCACCGGGCGGGCAGCGCCGCGGCGCGCGCCGTGCGCGCCGTTCTCGCGGCATCCGGGAACGGCCGGATGACCGGCCCGGCGCTCGCCGCCGAGATCGCCGCGGCGACCGGTCCGCAGGACGTGCTCGTGGTCGGCGCCAGCAACCCGATCCGCGACCTGGACCTCGTCGCGGCCTGGTCGGAGCCGCCCGTGGTGATCGCCAACCGGGGCCTGTCCGGGATCGACGGTTCCGTTTCGACGGCGGCCGGCGTCGCGCTGGGCCTGGGCCGCCCGGTGCGCGCCCAGCTCGGCGACCTGACGTTCCTGCACGACGTCGGCGGCCTGCTCGCCGGACCGCTGGAGCGACGTCCCGACCTCCAGGTGATCGTCGCGAACGACGACGGCGGTTCGGTGTTCGCCACCCTGGAGCACGGGGAGCCGGAGCGGGCGGGGGTGTTCGAGCGCGTCTTCGCGACCCCGCACGGGACCGACCTGGCCGCGCTGTGCGCCGGCTACCGGGTGCCGCACACCCGGGTGGGCGACCTGGACGCGCTGCGCTCGGCTCTTCGCGCCCCGGTGGCCGGTACGACCGTGGTGGAGGTCCCGGTCGACCGGGCGGGCCGACGCGGGCTGCATGCCAGGCTGACGACGGCCGTCACGGCCGCGATCAGCGAAGTCGCCGCTGGTCCCTGAGTCACTCCGCCAGGGCGAACCGCATCGGCTCCAGCTTCGCCTCGGACTCGGCAAGCTCGGCGACGGGGTCGGAGGCGGCCACGATCCCGCAACCCGCGAGCAGGCGCAGCCGGCGCGGGTCCGGCCCGATCTCGGCCGACCGCAGCGCGATCGCCCACTCGCCGTCGCCGTCGGCGCCCAGCCAGCCGACGGGCCCGGCGTAGCGACCCCGATCCATCCCCTCGACCCGGGCGATCAGGTCGCAGGCCTGCTCGGTGGGCGTGCCCGCGACCGCGGCGGTGGGGTGCAGGGCGGCGGCTATGCCCAACGAGGAAGGTGTCGACGTGCCCATGCTCAGGACGCCGGTCACGTCGGTCGCCAGGTGCAGGACGTTCGGCAGGTGCAGCACGAAGGGCGTCTCGGGGACGTTGGTCGACGAGCAGAACGGCGCGAGGGACTCGGCGAGGGACTCGACGGCGTACTCGTGCTCCTCCAGGTCCTTGGAGGAGTGCGCGAGCACCGCGGCGTGGGCAAGGTCGGCGTCGTCGTCGCCGGTCCGCCGGATGGTCCCCGCCAGCACCCGGGAGGTGACCAGGCCCTTCTCGCTGCGCAGCAGCAGCTCGGGCGTCGAGCCGAGCATTCCGTCGACGGCGAACGTCCAGCAGGCGGCGTACTCGGCGGCGAGCCGGCGCAGCGCCCACCGGGGGTCGAGCGGCCGGGTCGTCGTCGCGAGCACCTCCCGGGCCAGTACCACCTTGTCCAGCCGCCCGGACCGGATCTCGGCCAAGGCGTGCTCGACGGCCCGCCGCCAGGCAGTCGCGTCGAGCGCGCCGTCGGCGTAGGTCACGGGACCCGGGCTGCGTGGTCGCTCCCGGGCGGCGAGGTCGTCGGGCGCGCCGACCGCCCCGACGTCCATCGTGGTCAGCCAGGCGGCGTCGCCGCGGCGCCCGACCACGACCCGCGGGACCACCAGGGCGCCACCGGCGGGTGAGCGGTCGGCGAAGGCGAACGCGCCGAACGCGACGGGTCCGGTGCCCGGCAGTTGCACCTCGTCGCGGACGACTGCGCGGTCGGCAAGCTCCCGCCAGGCCGACTCGGCGTCGCGGAACCGTTCCGGCCCGACGCGGCGGATCCGGGCCGTCTCGCCCCAGGCGACGAGGCCGTCCCCGCGGCGCACCCATGCCAGGCCGCCGGTCGGGGGAAGCAGGTCGATCAGGTCGCGCGGCAGCTCGGCGGGGTCGAGGGCGACGGTCCGGGCGACGAGGGGGAGCGGCCGGGCGTCGTGCGCCGCGGGCAGGTCGGAGATCATCGTCCCCAAGCCTACGGCCGGCCGGGCGACGCCTCGCGAAAGCCGGGGTGTGCGCCCGGTGGACGCACGTCCCCGCAGGGCTGGAAGACTGGGGGCATGCCGCGCGCGAGCCTCGAGAAGCTGCCCCATGAGGTCGCCGCGATGTTCGACGCCGTCGCGCGCCGCTACGACCTCGCCAACGCCGTCCTCTCGCTCGGGCAGGACCGGCGCTGGCGCGCGGCCACCACCGCGGCCGTCGATCCCCGGCCCGGCGAGCTGGTGCTGGACATCGCGGCGGGAACCGGCACGTCGAGCGACCCGTTCGACGCGCGCGGTGCCCGGGTGGTGCCCTGCGACTTCTCGACGGGGATGCTGGCGCAGGGCAAGGCCCGCCGGCCGGACCTGCCGTTCGTGGCCGGGGACGCCGTGCGGCTGCCCTTCGCGGACGACGCGTTCGACGCCGTGACCATCTCCTTCGGGCTGCGCAACGTGGTTGACACCGACGCCGCGCTGGCCGAGATGCTCCGGGTGACCCGGCCCGGCGGTCGCCTCGTGGTGTGCGAGTTCTCGACCCCGACGTGGGGCCCGTGGCGAACGATCTACACCGAGTACCTGATGCGGGCCCTGCCCGCGGTCGCCCGTGCGGTGTCGAGCTCGCCGGATGCCTACGTGTACCTCGCCGAGTCGATCCGGGCCTGGCCCGACCAGGCGGGCCTCGGGCGCCGGATGCGGTCGGCGGGCTGGACCGAGGTGGCCTACCGGAACCTCAGCGGCGGGATCGTCGCGCTGCACCGCAGCGTCTGTCCGGAACCCGGTCTGCGCCGTGGATACACTGACGCGGTTGGTGCTCGTGAATCCCTTCACAAGGTCCCGCGGGGGAGCTGAGGAGCGGCGCGTGGTGACGGTGCAACTCGACGCGGACGTCGTCGTCGTGGGTGCCGGTCCGGCGGGCTCCACAGCCGCGTACTACCTCGCCTCGGCCGGCCTGGACGTCGTCGTGCTGGAGAAGTCGGCCTTCCCGCGCGACAAGGTCTGCGGCGACGGGTTCACCCCGCGGGCTGTCCGCGAGCTCGTCGCGATGGGCCTGCCGTTGCGGGCGGAGGACGGCTGGATCCGCAACCGGGGGCTGCGGGTCTACGGCGGTGGCCACCGGCTCGAGCTCCCCTGGCCGCAGCTGGACTCGTTCCCCGACTACGGACTGGCGCGCACCCGGCGCGACTTCGACGACGCGCTCGCGCGGCACGCCGCCGCGGCGGGCGCCAAGGTCCTGCAGCGCACCGCGGTGACCGGGCCCGTGCTGCACGAGCGCACCGGCCGGGTGATCGGGGTCACGGCCCGCCCGGTCGACGACGACGGCCGGAAGGTGGGTGACGAGGTCACCTACCGGGCGCCGGTGGTGATCGCCGCCGACGGCGTCTCGGCGCGCCTCGCGCTCGCCCTCGGCATCGAGAAGAACCCGAACCGCCCGATGGGCGTCGCGGTCCGGACCTACTACCGCACCCCGATGCACGACGACGAGTGGATGGAGTCCCACCTCGAGCTGTGGGACGGGCCCCCGCGCAGGTCCAACCTGCTGCCCGGGTACGGCTGGATCTTCCCGCTCGGGGACGGCACGGCGAACGTCGGGCTTGGCAGCGTCAGCTCGCGGGCCACCACCACCCGCGTCGACTACAAGGACATGCTCCGCCGGTGGGTCGCGGCGACCCCGTCGGAGTGGGGGTTCTCCCCCGAGGGGCAGGTCGGCCCCGTCCGGGGCGCCGCGCTGCCGATGGGCTTCAACCGCAAGCCGCTGTACACCCGGGGCCTGCTGCTGGTCGGCGACGCCGGCGGGATGGTCAGCCCGTTCAACGGCGAGGGGATCGCCTACGCGATGCAGGCGTCCCGCCGGGCCGCCGAGGTGATCGTGCAGGCCAAGTCCCGGGGCAGCGCCGTCGCGCGCGACCGCGTGCTCGCGACCTACCCGCGGGTGATGGCCGCCGACCTGGGCGGTTACTACACGCTCGGCCGGGTGTTCGTGAAGCTGATCGAGCACCCTACGGTGATGCACCTGTGCACCCGGTACGGGCTGCCGCGTCCCGCCCTGATGCGCCTGGTGATGAAGCTGCTGGCGGACGTGTACGAGCCGCGCGGCGGCGACCTGTCGGATCGCGTGATAGCCACGCTGAGCCGGATTGCGCCGGCCGCATGAGCCGACCACACTCGGCGGGGTCCGTGTCCCCGTGCGTCCGCGAACCGGCCGGTCGGTCGGCGAGGCGGCCCGAGCCAGCCAGGAGGGCCCGATGAGCAACCCGTACGTGCCGCTCCTGGCCCTGATGGGCGTGGCCGCCGTGCTCGCCATCGGCGGGGTGGCGGCGAGCGCCGTGCTGGGCCCGCGGCGCTACAACCGCGCCAAGCTCGAGGCCTACGAGTGCGGGATTGACCCCACGCCCCAGGCGGCCTCGGGCGGGCGGTTCCCCGTCAAGTACTACCTGGTGGCGATGAGCTTCATCATCTTCGACATCGAGGTCGTCTTCTTGTACCCGTGGGCGGTGGCCTTCGGCGAGCTGGCGCTGTTCGGGGTGGTGGCGATGGTCACATTCATCGTGCTGATCACCGTTCCCTTCGTGTACGAGTGGCGCCGGCGCGGGTTCGACTGGGACTGATCGGCGCAGGGGCACGCACGACGACCGACGAACGGGAGGGAGGGACACCATGGGCATCGAGGAGGCGCCGTCCGGCATCCTGCTGACGACCGTGGAGAAGTTCGTGGGCTACGTCCGCAAGGCTTCGATGTGGCCGGTGACGTTCGGCCTCGCGT
The DNA here is from genome assembly GCA_964349585.1 of uncultured Actinotalea sp. Classification (GTDB taxonomy): domain Bacteria; phylum Actinomycetota; class Actinomycetes; order Actinomycetales; family Cellulomonadaceae; genus Actinotalea. The sequence goes on along the minus strand of CAYGGX010000001.1, from coordinate 46,469 downwards.
GCTGCGCGATCGAGATGATGGCCACCGGGACCCCCCGCTTCGACATCTCCCGATTCGGCATGGAGGTGTTCCGGGCCTCCCCGCGCCAGGCCGACCTGATGATCGTGGCCGGCCGGGTGAGCCAGAAGATGGCGCCGGTGGTCCGCCAGGTGTACGACCAGATGCCCGAGCCCAAGTGGGTGCTGTCGATGGGCGTGTGCGCGTCCTCGGGCGGGATGTTCAACAACTACGCGATCGTCCAGGGCGTCGACCACATCGTCCCGGTCGACATCTACCTGCCCGGCTGCCCGCCGCGACCCGAGATGCTGCTGAACGCCATCCTCGCGCTGCACGAGCAGGTGCAGGGCGCCCCGCTCGGCGTGAACCGCGCGGAGGCCGCCCGGGCCGCCGAGGCTGCCGCCCTCTCCGCGACGCCCACCTCCCAGATGAAGGGCCTGCTGCGGTGAGCGACGACGACGCCCGAACCGACCGGGGCGCGCCGGCCGACCCGCCCGCCGAGGCGCGGGATGCCGCGGCCGCGGCCAAGGGCGGCGAGGGTACGGTGGGCACGCCGTCGTCCGACACGCCGCAGACCGCAACCGAGGCTGCTCTGGAGGGCGGGGCGCAGAACCTGCCTTCCGGTCGGCGCGAACCCCTCGAGGTGGTCGACGTGCGCCGCGGCATGTTCGGCGCCACCGACACCGGCGACACGTCGGGGTTCGGCGGCCTGGTGCGGACGATCGCGATGCCCGGCCCGAGCGAGCCTCCCTACGGAGGCTGGTTCGACGAGGTCGTGGACATCCTTGCGGAGGTGCTCGCGGAAGCGGGCGTCGCGTTCGACGAGGCCGTCGAGAGCGTGGTCTTGGACCGCGGCGAGCTGTCCCTGAACGTGCGCCGGGAGCACCTGCTGGCCGTCTGCCGGGCGCTGCGCGACGACGCCGACCTGCGGTTCGAGCTGGGGCTCGGGGTGTCCGGCGTGCACTTTCCCGGGGATGCCGGGCGCGAGCTGCACGCCGTGTACCTGCTCTGCTCGGTCACCCACGGCCGACGCATTCGGCTCGAGGTGACGGCGCCGGACGCCGACCCGCACATCCCCTCGACGGTCGAGGTGTACCCGGGGCACGACTGGCACGAGCGGGAGGCCTACGACTTCTTCGGCCTCATCTTCGACGGGCACCCGGCCCTCGCGCGGATCGAGATGCCCGACGACTGGGTGGGCCATCCGCAGCGCAAGGACTACCCGCTGGGCGGGATCCCGGTCGAGTTCAAGGGCGCGCAGATCCCGCCGCCGGACCAGCGGCGGGCGTACATCTGATGGCCGAGCAGACCCCCCACGCGAGCCCGCCGGTCATCGACCCGCAGGGCGCCCCGACCTTCGAGGCCACCGGCGGCGACTGGTCCCAGATAGCCGAGGAGGCGGCGCGCCTCGGCGAGGAGCGGATCGTCGTCAACATGGGGCCGCAGCATCCCTCCACCCACGGCGTGCTCCGCCTGATGCTGGAGATCGACGGCGAGACGGTGACCGAGGCGCGGGCCGGTGTGGGCTACCTGCACACCGGCATCGAGAAGAACATGGAGTTCCGCAACTGGACCCAGGGCGTCACCTTCTGCACCCGGATGGACTACCTGGCCCCGCTGTTCCAGGAGGTCGGCTACTGCCTGGCGGTCGAGCGGCTGCTCGGCGTCACAGCCGACGTCCCGGAGCGGGCCACGGCGATCCGGGTGCTGATGATGGAGCTGAACCGGGTCGCCTCCCACCTGGTGGGCCTGGCCAGCGGCGGCAACGAGATGGGCGCGACCACGATCATGACGGTCGGCTTCACCGGGCGCGAGGAGATCCTGAAGATCTTCGAGATGATCACCGGCCTGCGGATGAACCACTCGTACGTCCGGCCCGGTGGCGTCGCCCAGGACATCCCGCCGGGGGCGTTGGACTCCGTCCGGGAGGCGCTGCCGCTGATCCGGGATTACCTGCGCCAGCTCGGGGACCTGATGCTTGCGAACCCGATCTTCAAGGGCCGGCTGATCGGCGTCGGGCACCTCAGCCTGACCGGGTGCATGGCGCTGGGGATCACCGGCCCGGTGCTGCGGGCCACCGGCCTGCCCTACGACGTGCGCAAGCACACCCCGTACTGCGGGTACGAGACCTACGACTTCGACGTGCCGACCTCCACCGACGCGGACTCCTACGCGCGCGTGGTGCTCCGGCTGGAGGAGTGCTACCAGTCGCTGCGGATCGTCGAGCAGGCCCTCGACCGGCTCCAGGCGATGGGTCCGGGGCCGGTGATGGTGGCCGACAAGAAGATCGCCTGGCCCGCCCAGCTGGCGATCGGGGCGGACGGGATGGGCAACTCCCTCGACCACATCCGGGAGATCATGGGTACCTCGATGGAGGCGCTGATCCACCACTTCAAGCTCGTCACCGAGGGCTTCCGGGTCCCGGCCGGGCAGGTCTGGCAGGCGATCGAGGCGCCCCGCGGGGAGCTGGGCGTGCACCTGGTCTCCGACGGCGGCACCCGGCCCTACCGGGCGCACTTCCGGGACCCGTCGTTCAACAACCTGCAGGCCGTCTCGCTGCTCTGCGAGGGCGGCATGCTCGCCGACGTCGTCGTGGCCGTCGCCGGCCTCGACCCGGTGCTCGGTGGGGTGGACCGCTGATGGGATACGACGGCGCGACCCTCGCCCGGCTGGAGGCCGACGCCGCGGCGATCATCGCCCGGTACCCGGATCCGCGGTCCGGGCTGCTCCCGCTGCTGCATCTGGTGCAGTCCGAGGACGGCTACGTCACCGCGGACGGGATCGCCCTCTGCGCCCGGCTGCTCGGGCTCAGCACCGCCGAGGTGTCGGGTGTCGCCACGTTCTACACCCAGTTCAAGCGCCATCCCTGCGGCACCTACGAGGTAGGGGTGTGTACCAACACCCTGTGCGCCGTGCTGGGCGGCGACGCGATCTTCGACCGGCTGTCCGAGCATCTGGGTGTCGGGCACGACGAGACCACCGACGACGGCGCGATCACGCTCGAGCGCATCGAGTGCAACGCGGCGTGCGACTACGCCCCGGTGATGATGGTCAACTGGGAGTTCTTCGACAACCAGACCCCGGAGTCGGCGACGGCGGTGGTCGACGCGCTGCGGGCGGGCGAGCCGGTCGCCCCGACCCGGGGGGCCGAGTCGGTCGCCACCTTCAAGGAGACGTCCCGCGTCCTGGCCGGCTTCCCCGACGGTCGCGGCGGCGAGGGCGTCGGCGCGGGGGAGCCGACTCTGGTCGGTCTGCGTCTGGCCCGGGAGAAGGGCTGGGCGGCACCGGACCAGCCGCACGCCGGTGCCGACCCCACGGGACGGCGCCCGCCGACGCCGGCCCAGCAGGCCCCGGTCGAGCCGGTGCCGGGCGGCGAGCAGTCCAGCGCCGAGGCGCCGGCGCAGGGCGACTCCGTCGCGCCCACCGAGGACACGGGTCTGGCCCCGGCGCACGACCCGCGGGACAGCGCCGACAGTGCGACCGACGACGAGGAAGCGTGATGACACTCACCCCGGTGCTCACCGCCCATTGGGACGCCGACCGGTCCTGGGACCTGGGCAGCTACGTCGACCACGGCGGCTACTCCGCGCTGCGCACCGCCCTCGGGATGGACCCGGCGGACATCATCACCGCCGTCAAGGACTCGGGGCTCCGGGGTCGCGGCGGGGCGGGCTTCCCGGCGGGCATGAAGTGGGGCTTCCTGCCCCCGCCCGACGGCGGCCCGCGCTACCTGGTGGTCAACGCGGACGAGTCGGAGCCGGGCACCTGCAAGGACATCCCGCTGATGATGGCCGACCCGCACCTGCTGCTGGAGGGCACGATCATCACCGCCTTCGCCATCGGCTGCCACCGCGCGTTCATCTACGTTCGCGGCGAGGTGCTGCACGTGTACCGCCGGATGCTCGAGGCGGTCGCCCAGGCGCGCGAGGCGGGCTACCTGGGCGCCGACGTCCTCGGCACCGGGTACGAGCTGGAGGTCGTGGTGCACGCCGGGGCCGGCGCCTACATCTGCGGCGAGGAGACCGCCCTGCTCGACTCGCTCGAGGGCAAGCGGGGCCAGCCGAGGCTCAAGCCCCCGTTCCCGGCGGTCGTCGGCCTGTACGCCCGCCCGACGGTGATCAACAACGTCGAGACGATCGCCTCCGTCGCGTCGATCATCACCGGCGGCGCCGACTGGTTCCGGTCGATGGGCACCGAGAAGTCGACCGGCTTCGGGCTGTTCTCCCTCTCGGGGCACGTCACCAGGCCGGGGCAGTACGAGGCGCCGCTGGGGATCACGCTGCGCGAGTTGCTCGACCTGGCCGGCGGGATCCGCGAGGGCCACCGGCTCAAGTTCTGGACGCCGGGCGGGTCCTCCACCCAGCTGCTCACCGACGCCCACCTGGACGTGCCGCTGGACTACGAGTCGGTGGGCGAGGCTGGATCGATGCTCGGCACCCGCGCGCTGCAGATCTTCGACGAGACCACCTGCGTCGTCCGGGCCATCTCGCGGTGGGCGGACTTCTACGCGCACGAGTCGTGCGGCAAGTGCACACCGTGCCGGGAGGGCACCTACTGGATGAAGCAGATCCTGTCCCGGATCGAGCACGGCCTCGGGACCATGGCGGACCTGGACACCCTGCTGGACGTGTGCGACAACATCCTCGGCCGGGCCTTCTGCGCCCTGGGCGACGGCGCGACGTTGACGGTCACCTCGGGCATCGCCCTGTTCCGCGACGAGTTCGTGGCGCACATCACCGGTGCGGGCTGCCCGTTCGACCCCGTCGCGTCGGCCCTGTTCGACTACTCGCCGCGCCGGGCCGACGGCCGTTCGTTCAGCGAGGCGGCGACCGGGGCGCACTCATGACCGCCGATCCGCGCACCGTCGCCCCCCCGGAGGAGGTCACCTTCACCATCGACGGCATCGAGGTGTCGGTGCCGAGGGGGACGTTCGTGATCCGGGCCGCGGAGCAGCTCGGGATCGCGATCCCGCGGTTCTGCGAGCACCCGCTGCTCTCCCCGGTCGGCGCGTGCCGGCAGTGCCTGGTGGAGGTGGCGGTCCCCGACCGGGAGGGCACGGTCCGGCCGATGCCCAAGCCGCAGGCGTCCTGCGCGATCGAGGCCACCGAGGGCATGGTGGTCGCCACCCAGCGGACCTCGGCGGTCGCGGACAAGGCCCAGCACGGGATGCTCGAGTTCCTGCTGATCAACCACCCGCTGGACTGCCCCACCTGCGACAAGGGCGGGGAGTGCCCGCTGCAGAACCAGGCGATGAGCAACGGGCGCGGGACGTCCCGGTTCCACGACGTGAAGCGGACCTTCCCAAAGCCGCTCGCGATCTCCACCCAGATCCTGCTCGACCGCGACAGGTGCGTGCTCTGCCAGCGCTGCACCCGGTTCTCCGAGGAGATCGCCGGCGACCCCTTCATCGACATGCAGGGTCGCGGCGGCGGCTCGCCGGGGGACGCGGTGCACGGTCTGCCCGGCCAGCAGGTCGGCGTCTTCGACCCCGGGGTGCTCGGCTTCGAGGGGGCCGAGCCGGCCAAGGTGTACCGCGGCGTGCAGCCCGACGGCACGCCGATCGACGCGGCCAGCGGGGTCGCGGCGCAGGATCCGGCGGGTCCGGTCGGACAGGCGACGGTTGACACCTCCGGGCGCCCGTTCGCCTCCTACTTCTCCGGGAACACCATCCAGATCTGTCCGGTCGGCGCGCTCACCAGCGCGGCCTACCGGTTCCGGTCGCGGCCCTTCGACCTGATCTCGACCCCCGGCGTCGCCGAGCACGACAGCAACGGCGCGGCGATCCGGATCGACCATCGGCGCGGCGTCGTGCTGCGCCGGTTGGCGGGCAACGACCCCGAGGTCAACGAGGAGTGGATCAGCGACAAGGACCGGTTTGGCTTCACCTGGCAGGGCATGCCGGACCGGCTGACGGTCCCCCTGGTGCGCGAGCAGACCGACGACGGCGGCTCGCAGCTTCGGCCCGCGAGCTGGAGCGAGGCCCTGGACCGGGCGGCCGAGGGCCTGGCCGCGGCTCGTGCGGCTGGCGGGGTGGGCGTGCTGCCGGGTGGCCGACTCACGCTCGAGGACAGCTACGCGTACGCCAAGTTCGCCCGGGTGGTCCTGGGCAGCAACGACGTCGACCACCGGGCGCGGCCGCACTCCGCGGAGGAGGCGGCGTTCCTCGGTCAGGTTGTCGGCACCGGCGTCACGTTCGACGACCTGGGCCGGGCGCCGGCCGTGCTGCTCCTGGCCCTCGAGCCCGAGGACGAGGGCGGGATCCTGTTCCTCCGGCTGCGCAAGGCGGTTGGCGCCGGGACCCGGGTGTTCTCGGTAGCACCTTTCGCGAGCCGCGGGCTGGAACGCCTGGGTGCGACGCTGCTGCGGGCGGCACCCGGCACGGAGCCCGAGGTGCTGGACGCCGTCGGGCCGAAGTCCCGCGGCGCCCTCCGCGACGCGGCGGCCGCCCTGGACGAGAACGCGGTGATCGTGGTCGGCGAGCGGCTCGCGGCCGTGCCGGGCGGCCTGAGCGCCGTCCTGCGGATCGCGGCGCGCACCGGAGCCCGCCTGGCCTGGATCCCGCGTCGGATCGGTGAGCGCGCCGGCCTGGAGATGGGCACCCTCCCGGCGCTGCTACCCGGCGGCCGGCCGGTGACCGATCCGGCCGCCCGGGTGGACCTCGCCGCCCTCTGGGAGGTCGGGTCGCTGCCTGCCGATCCCGGCCGGAGCACCTCGGAGATCCTCGCCGCGGCGACCGGCGGCGCGCTGGGCGGCCTCGTCGTCGGCGGCGTCGATCCGGCGGACCTGCCGGACCCCGCCGTTGCGGCCGCGGCCCTGGCGGCCGGCTTCCTGGTGTCCCTCGAGGTCCGGTCGTCGGCGGTCACGGCCATGGCCGACGTCGTCCTGCCGGTCGCGCCGCCCGTGGAGCGGGCCGGGACGTACCTGAACTGGGAGGGCCGGCGCCGCCCGTTCCCCCAGGCCCTCACGTCCACCTCGATGGCCGACCACCGCGTGCTGGACGCGCTCGCCGGCGCCATGGGCGTGGCGTTGGGGCTGGGCACCATCGCCCAGGTGCACGCGGAGCTGGAACAGCTGGGCGAGTGGGACGGACCGCGGGTGGCACCCCCCGACGTCGCAGCCGGTGAGCCGCCCGCACTTGGTCCCGGCCAGGCGGTGCTCGCCACGTGGCACCTGCTGCTCGACGCGGGCCGGTGCCAGGACGGCGAGCGGTTCCTGGCCGGCACGGCGCAGCGGCCGGTCGCCCGGCTGTCGGAGCCGACGGCGGCTGCTCTGGGGCTGGGCAGCGGTGACGGGCTGACGGTGCGCACCGACCACGGCCAGATCACGCTGCCGCTGGTGGTCACCCCGATGCCCGACGGCGTCGTCTGGCTCCCGACGCACTCGCCTGGCTCGATGGTGCGCCGGACGCTTCGGGCCGACGCCGGTCAGGTCGTGTCGATCGCGCCGGCCGCGCTCAACGGAGAGGCATCGTGATGGTTCTTGCGCAGGTTGCCCCCGGGGCCGCGGACTTCAGCAACGACACCTGGTGGATCGTGCTGCTCAAGGCCGTCGCGATCATCGTCTTCCTGTTGCTGAGCGTGCTGTTTGCGATCTGGTTCGAGCGCAAGGTGGTGGCCCGGATGCAGATCCGCCGGGGGCCCAACGTGCACGGCCCGTTCGGGCTGGTCCAACCGATCGCCGACGCGATGAAGCTGCTCTTCAAGGAGGACATCACGGTCCGCGCGGCGGACCGGTTGTCGTACCTGGTCGCGCCGATGATCTCCGTGTTCTGCGCGTTGCTGGTCTTCGCCGTGATCCCGATGGGCCCCGAGGTGAGCATCTTCGGCGTGGTCACGCCGCTGCAGCTGACCGACTTCCCCGTCGCGGTGCTCTACATCCTCGCCGCGGCCGCCCTGGGCGTATACGGCATCGTTCTGGGCGGCTGGTCCTCCCGGTCGACCTACCCGCTGCTCGGCTCCGTGCGCTCCACCGCCCAAGTGATCTCCTACGAGCTGGCGATGGGCCTCTCCCTGGTCAGCGTGTTCATCCTCTCCGGCTCGATGTCGACCTCGCAGATCGTGGCCGCCCAGACCCAGGTCTGGTGGTTCCTGCCCCTGCTGCCCGCCTTCGTCATCTACGTCATCTCGATGATCGGCGAGTCGAACCGGATGCCGTTCGACCTCCCGGAGGCGGAGGGCGAGCTGGTGTCGGGGTACATGACCGAGTACTCGTCGATGAAGTTCGCCTGGTTCTTCCTCGCCGAGTACATCAACATGCTCAACGTCTCCGCCGTCGCCACCACGCTGTTCTTCGGCGGCTGGCGCGCCCCGTGGCCGCTGTCGGCGATCAACGACGGGATGCTGAACACCGGCTGGTGGCCGCTGCTCTGGTTCCTCGCCAAGCTGTGGCTCTTCATGTTCCTGTTCGTCTGGATCCGGGGGACGCTCGTCCGGCTCCGGTACGACCAGTTCATGCGGTTCGGCTGGAAGGTGCTCATCCCAGCCGGCTTCGCCTGGGTGGTCATGGTCGCTGCGGTCCAGGGCGTGCGTCAGTTCACCGGGATCGACCTGCAGACGCTCGTCATCGGGGTGGGCGTCGTCGCCCTGATCGGCGTCGCGGTCTCCTTCGTGATCCCGGAGAAGGCGCCCCCCCGCAAGCTGCGGAAGCCCTTCGACCCGTTCGCCGGCGGATACCCCGTCCCGCCGCTGCCCGGGCAGACGCTCCCGCCGTCCGAGCGCCGCCGCCTCGCCGAGCAGGAGGTGACGGCCCCAGCCGCGCTGCTCGAGGCCGGGGAAGCCGACGAGGAGGAGTCCAATGGCTGACAAGGACCTGACCCGTCGCCAGTCCGGGGTGGACCGGCCGACCGACCCGGCGCCGGCCCCCTCGCTGCTGCCGAAGAAGAACCCGGTAGGTGAGCTGCTGGCACCGGTTGCCGGCTTCGGCGTGACGCTGTCGTCGATCTTCAAGCCGGTGATCACCGAGGAGTACCCGTCGGAGCGGGCGCCGACGAAGCCGCGCTTCCATGGCCGCCACCAGCTCAACCGGTACCCCGACGGGCTGGAGAAGTGCATCGGCTGCGAGCTGTGCGCCTGGGCGTGCCCGGCCGATGCGATCTACGTCGAGGGCGCGGACAACACCCCCGAAGCCCAGTTCGCCCCCGGTGAGCGGTACGGCCGCGTCTACCAGATCAACTACCTGCGGTGCATCTTCTGCGGGCTCTGCATCGAGGCCTGCCCGACCCGTGCGCTGACGATGACCAACGAGTACGAGCTCGCCGGCCCGACCCGGAGCGGCATGATCTACGAGAAGGCGGACCTGCTGGTCCCGCTCTCCGAGGGGATGCTCGCCGCGCCGCACCCGATGCCGCCCGGGATGCGCGACGTGGACTACTACCGTGGGGCGGTGTCCGGACCGGTCCCGGAGCAGATCGACTGGGTCGCGGAGCATCGACCGGACGACCCGTCGCTCGACGCGCTGCGCAGGCCGGCCGGGACAGAGACCCCCAGGGAGGGCAGATGATCGCGCTGGCCCTGCCCGCGGCGCAGCTTGCCACCGGCCTGGCCGAGACCGGCCGGACCTCCACCGGCGAGGCCGTGCTGTTCTGGGTGCTGGCCCCGGTGATGGTGCTCGCCGCGCTCGGCCTGATCTTCGCTCGGCGGACGGTGTACGCGGCGATGAGCGTGATCGTCGTAATGGTGTCGCTCGCGGTGATCTACGTCGCCCAGGAGGCGCCTTTCCTCGGCGTGGTGCAGGTGATCGTGTACACCGGCGCGGTGATGATGCTCTTCCTCTTCGTCCTGATGCTCGTCGGCGTGGACGCGTCGGACTCGCTCACGGAGACGATCACCGGGCAGCGCTGGGTCGCTCTGCTGCTGGGCGCCGGGCTGGGCGCGGTTCTGGTCGGCGTCGTCCTGACGGCCGCCGGCCTCACCGCGACCGGGCTCGCGGAGGCGAACGCGGACTCCAACCCGGTGGGCGTCGCGCGGATCATCTTCGGCGACCACGTGTTCGCGCTCGAGGTGGTGGGGATCCTGCTGATCACCGCTGCGGTGGGCGCGATCGTGCTCACCCACCAGCGCCGGCTCGTTCGTCGGGTCGGCCAGAGGGAGCGCGCCGACGCGCGGGTCTCCGCGGGCGAGTCGCTCACCCCCCTGCCCGCTCCGGGCGTCTACGCCCGGAGCAACGCGATGGACGTCCCGGCGCTCGGACCCGGTGGCCGGCCCGTCGAGGGGTCGGTGCCGCGGGTGCTGCGGGTCCGCGGCCAGGAGCGGGAGGTCGGCGAGGTGCACGCCCACCTGGGCGACGAGGCCACCGGCTCCAGCCCGCCGGAGCGCTCCATCACGGGCGAGGAGCAGGTGCGGTGAACCCGAGCAACTACTTGGTGCTGTCCGCTGTCCTGTTCGCAATCGGGTCGACGACCGTGCTGGTCCGCCGAAACGCGATCGTCGCCTTCATGGGTGTGGAGCTGATGCTCAACGCCGCGAACCTGGCGTTCGTCACGTTCGCCCGGATCCACGGTGACCTCACCGGGCAGGTGGTCGCGCTCTTCGTCATGGTGGTCGCCGCCGCGGAGGTGGTCGTCGGCCTGGCGATCATCGTGGCGATCTTCCGCACCCGCCGCTCGGCCTCGGTCGACGACGTCAACCTGCTGAAGAGCTGAGGAGCGACATGTCAGCACTGTCCGCGGGGGCCGCCGGTGGGGTCGTCGGTGCCGCCTGGCTGCTGGTCGCGCTGCCGCTGCTCGGCGCCGCCGTGCTGCTGCTGGTGGGTCGGCGCGGCGACCGCTGGGGGCACTGGTTCGGCGCCCTGGTGCCCGGCGCCGCCTTCGTCGTAGCCGCCGCGATCTGGGTGGCGATGCTCCGGCTCGACCCGGCGGAGCGGGTGCAGAGCCTGGCCCTGGGCACCTGGATACCGGCGGGCGCGTTCACCGTCGACCTGGGCCTGCTCGTCGACCCGCTGTCGATGAGCTTCGTGCTCCTCGTGACGTTCGTGGGGACCCTGATCCACGTCTACTCGATCGCCTACATGGCCGACGACGTCGACCGGCGCCGGTTCTTCGGGTACCTGAACCTGTTCGTCGCGGCGATGCTGCTGCTGGTGCTCGCCGACTCCTACGTCCTGCTGTTCGTCGGCTGGGAGGGCGTCGGGCTGGCCTCTTACCTGCTGATCGGGTTCTGGAACCGCGAGCTGCCCAACGCGGTCGCCGCCAAGAAGGCGTTCGTGGTGAACCGGGTCGGGGACGTCGGCCTGCTGGTCGCCGTGATGATCATGGTGGCGGTGTTCGGCGGCACCGGGTTCCAGACGGTGTTCGCGGGCGCGCCGGAGGCGGGCGAACCGACCCTCACGGCGCTCGGCCTGCTGCTGCTGCTCGCCGCGTGCGGAAAGTCCGCGCAGTTCCCGCTGCAGTCCTGGCTCGGGGACGCGATGGCCGGCCCCACTCCGGTGTCCGCCCTGATCCACGCGGCGACCATGGTCACCGCCGGCGTCTACCTGGTGATCCGATCCGCCCCGGTGTACGCGGGGGCGCCGACCGCCCTGCTGGTGGTGGCGATCGTCGGGGCGATCACCCTGATCTTCGGGGCGATCGTCGGCTGCGCGAAGGACGACATCAAGAAGGCTCTCGCGGCCTCCACGATGTCGCAGATCGGCTACATGATGCTCGCCGCCGGCCTCGGCCCCATCGGGTACGCGTTCGCGATCCTGCACCTGCTGACGCACGGGTTCTTCAAGGCCGGCCTGTTCCTCGGGGCGGGCTCGGTGATGCACGGCATGGGCGACGAGGTCGACATGCGCCGGTACGGCGCCCTGTCGCGCTACCTGAAGCTCACCTGGGTGACGTTCGCGCTGGCCTGGCTGGCGATCATGGGGGTGCCCCCGTTCTCCGGCTTCTGGAGCAAGGACCGGATCATCGAGTCGGCATACGCGGTCGACGGCGGCTGGCAGCCGTGGGTCTTCGGGACGGTTGCCCTCGTCGGCGTCGGGATCACGGCCTTCTACATGTCCCGCCTGTTCTTGATGACCTTCCACGGGTCGCGGCGCTGGGACGACGGCAGCGGGATGGTGCCGGGCGGACCCGCCGACGGACCGGTGCGCCATCCGCACGAGGCTCCCGGCCTGATGGTCTGGCCGATGATCATCCTCGCCGGCGGGTCGGCGCTGCTCGGTGGCGTGCTTGCCATCGGGGGCGGGTTCACCACCTGGCTCGAGCCGGTCACCGGCGAGCTGGAGCACCACGACCCCGTGCTCCCCGTGCCCCTGATCATGACCCTCACGCTCCTGCTCGTCGCCGCCGGCGTCGTGCTCGCCTGGCGCCAGTACGCGGCAGCCCCGGTCGCCGTCGTGCCCCCGCGCGGTTCCGTGCTGACCCGGGCCGCCCGACGCGACCTGTACGCCGACGACGTGAACGAGGCCCTGCTCATGCGTCCCGGCCAGTACCTGACCCGCTCCCTGGTCTTCGGCGACCGGCGGGTGGTCGACGGGACGGTCACCGGGATCAGCCGGGGGGTGGCCGGTTCCGGTGAGCTGCTCCGCCGCCTGCAGACCGGATTCGTCCGCTCCTACGCGCTGACCATGGTCCTGGGCGTCGTGGCTTTGGTCGTCGTCGTCCTGGCCTTCCGGATCTGAGGGGACTCATGATCAACTCGTCGTTCCCTTGGCTGACCAGCCTCATCCTGGTGCCGCTCGTCGGCGCCGGGCTCGTCTGGGCGCTGCCCGGTGGGTTGCGGCGCTGGGCCCGGCACGTCGCGGTGGGCGTCTCGCTCGTCGCGCTCGGGCTGGCGGTGCTGGTGCTGGTGGCCTTCGACATCAGCTCCGCCGGGACGGTGCAGCTCACCGAGCAGGTCTCCTGGATCCCGGCCTTCGGCGTCAACTACGCGCTCGGGGTGAACGGGGTCGGGCTGCTGCTCGTCCTGCTCTCGGCGCTGCTGGTGCCGGTGGTCCTGCTTGCCGCCTGGCGCGAGCACCCGGACGCGGCGGACGGCGACGCGCTGGGTGACGCGCCCGCCGCGGGCGAGGGCTCCCCGGCCGACTCCACCGGGCGCCGGATCCGCGACTACGTTGCCCTGATCCTGGTCCTCGAGTCCCTGACGATCGCCGTGTTCGCCGCCCGGGACGTGTTCCTGTTCTACGTCCTGTTCGAGGCCATGCTCATCCCGGTGTACTTCATGATCGGCGCCTTCGGCGGCGCCCAGCGCCGGTACGCCGCCGTGAAGTTCCTGATCTACTCCCTGGCCGGCGGCCTCGTGATGCTGGCCGGCGTGATCGCGCTGTACGTGCAGGGTCCGGGCGGCCCGGACGGCTTCCTGATCGACACGCTCGTCGGCACGGAGATGGCGACCTGGGTGGAGCGCGCCATCTTCGCCTCCTTCTTCCTCGCCTTCGCCATCAAGGCGCCGATGTGGCCGGTGCACACGTGGCTGCCCGACGCCGCCGAGCAGGCGCCGGCGGGCACGAACGTGCTCCTGGTGGGGGTGCTGGACAAGGTCGGGACGTTCGGGATGCTGACCCTCTGCCTCCCGCTGTTCCCCGCCGCGTCCCGCTGGGCGGCACCGGTGATCATCGTCCTCGCGGTGATCTCGATCCTCTACGGGGCGTTCCTGGCCATCGGCCAGGAGGACCTGATGCGGTTGATCGCGTACACCTCGGTGAGCCACTTCGGCTTCATCGTGCTCGGCATCTTCGCCTTCACCTCGGTGAGCACCCAGGGCGCATCGCTCTACATGTTCACCCACGGCCTGTCCACGGGCGCCCTCTTCCTGCTTGCCGGGTTCCTGGTGGCGCGCTGGGGTACGGCCCGGATCGGGGCGTACGGCGGGCTGCAGCGCGGCCTGCCGATCCTGGCCGGCACCTTCCTGGTCGCCGGGTTGTCCGCCCTCTCGCTGCCGGGCCTGGCCCCCTTCGTCAGCGAGCTGCTCGTGTTCGTCGGCACGTTCGCCGCGAACCGGCCGGCCGCGGTGGTCGCGACCCTCGGCGTGGTGCTGGCCGCGCTCTACGTCCTGATCACCTACCAGCGGATCTTCACGGGGCCCCGGCCGGAGTCCCTCGACCCCCGACCCGACCTGACCGGGCGCGAGCGTTGGGTGGTCGGGCCGCTGATCGCCGGGCTCCTGGTCTTCGGCCTGTACCCGGCGCCCGTGATCGACCTGGTCCGTGATCCGGCGACCCAGACCGTCGCCGACCTCGGCATCGCCGACCTCTCGGTGGAGGCCGCCGCGCCGCCCGAGAGCGGCACCGACGACGGGAGTGACCAGTGACGACTCCCACGATCCCGTGGGCCAGCCTTGCCCCGGTGATCATCGTGCTCGGCGCCGGGGTGCTTGGCGTGCTGGTCGAGGCCCTCGTTCCGCTCAGGCTCCGACGCCTCGTGCAGCTCGTCCTTGCCCTCGCGGCCATGGCCGGGGCGCTGGTCGCGCTCGCCGCCCTGTGGGGCGACGTCGTCGAGGGCGGCGGCGAGGTGCTGCTCGGCGGGTCCATGATCCTGGACGGGCCGGCCCTCGTGCTGCAGGCGGTCGTCGTCGTGCTCGGTCTGCTCGGGCTGCTCGTCATGGCCGACCGGACGCATTCGGGCGAGGATGCGTTCGCGCCGTCGTCGGCGGCCGTGCCGGGCTCCGACTACGAGGTGCTCGCCTTGCGCAAGGGCCTGGTGCAGACCGAGGTCTTCCCCCTCACGCTCTTCGCCCTCGGCGGGATGATGATCTTCCCGGCCGCCGGGGACCTGCTGTCCCTGTTCATCGCCCTCGAGGTGCTCTCGCTGCCGCTCTACCTGCTGGTCGGAATGGCCCGCCGACGCCGCCTGCTCAGCCAGGAGGCGTCGATGAAGTACTTCCTGCTGGGCGCCTACGCGTCGGCCTTCTTCCTGTTCGGCGCCGCCCTGCTCTACGGGTTCGCCGGCTCGGTGCGGCTGGCGGAGATCGCCGCTGCGGTGAGCTCCGTCTCCGGGCTGGACCCGCTCCTGCTGACCGGAGTCGCGCTGCTGGTCGTCGGACTGCTGTTCAAGGTGAGCGCGGTGCCGTTCCACTCCTGGACCCCGGACGTCTACCAGGGTGCCCCGACCCCGGTCACGGGCTTCATGGCCGCTTGCACCAAGGTGGCCGCCTTCGGCGCCCTGCTGCGGATCGTGTACGTGGTGCTGCCGCCCCTCGAGTGGGACATCATGCCCGCCCTGTGGGGCGTGGCGGTGCTCACCATGGTCCTGGGCACGGTGGTGGCGATCGTGCAGACCGACGTCAAGCGGATGCTCGCCTACTCGTCGATCGCGCACGCCGGGTTCCTGCTCGTCGGTGTCGTGGCGCTGAACCAGAGCGGCATCGCGTCGGTGATGTTCTACCTGCTCGCCTACGGACTCGCCACGATCGGGGCGTTCGGGGTGGTCTCGCTGGTGCGCGAGGTCAACACCGGACCGGGCGGCGCCGTCGTCGCCGAGGCGACCCACCTCAGCCAGTGGGCGGGCCTCGGTCGGCGGCACCCCGCGCTCGCCGCGGCCTTCACCCTGTTCATGCTCTCCTTCGCGGGCATCCCGCTGACGGCCGGCTTCACCGGCAAGTTCGCGGTGTTCGCGGCGGCCGTGGAGGGTGGGCTCGTCTGGCTCGTCGCGGTGGGCGTGCTCGCCTCGGCTGCGGCGGTGTTCTTCTACGTCCGACTCGTGGTGCTGATGTTCTTCACGGAGCCCGGTGCGCTCGGCGATCGGACGACGGTGGTCGGCGGGGAGGGCCTGACGGTCGTGGCGGTCGGCATCGCCGCGGCCGGGACCCTCCTGCTCGGCGTGCTCCCGTCGCCGCTGCTGGGCGCGCTGAGCGATGCGGCAAGATTCATCCCGTGACGCCCACGCCGCTGCCGAAGGCTGACCCGCGGCTCGCGGAGCGGCTCAGCGGGCGCCTGGCCGTCGTCGAGCGGCGGCTGCTGGATGCGGTGGCGCACTCCGACGAGCTCGCCGGGGCCACCTCCCGGCACCTCGTGGAGGCGGGTGGCAAGCGGCTCCGGCCGCTGCTCACGCTGCTCTGCGCCGAGCTCGGGGACGGCGACCGGCCGGAGGTCGTCGACGCCGCCGTCGTGGTCGAGCTGACCCACCTCGCCACCCTCTACCACGACGACGTGATGGACTCCGCGCCGGTGCGGCGGGGGGCGCCGTCCGCGCACGAGGTGTGGGGCAACCGGGTGGCGGTCATCACCGGTGACCTGGTGTTCGCGCGGGCCTCGGCGATCGCGGCCGGGCTGGGGCCGGAGGCGATCAGGATCCTCGCCGCCACCTTCGAGCGGCTGTGCCTCGGCCAGCTGCACGAGACGGTCGGCCCCCCCGAGGGCGCGGACCCGGTCGACCACTACCTCCAGGTGCTCTCGGACAAGACGGCGTCGCTGCTGGCCACCTCGGCGCGCTTCGGTGCGATGTTCGCCGGCTGCGGGCCGGAGGTGCAGGACGCGCTGACCCGGTACGGGGAGGCGGCGGGCGTCGCCTTCCAGCTGGCCGATGACGTCATCGATCTCGCCTCGGACCGGAGCGTCACCGGCAAGACCCCGGGCATCGACCTGCGGGACCAGGTGCCCACGATGCCGGCGCTGCTGCTGCGTCGTCGGGTCGGCGCAGGCGACGGGTCGGAGTCCGACCGGAGGTTGTTGGCACTCCTCGACTCCGATCTGTCGGAGGACCACGCACTGGACCGCGCGGTCGCCGAGCTCGGCGGGCACGACGTCGTCGAGGCGACGCGGGTGCAGGCGGCGCACTGGGCGGACCGGGCGATCGACGCCCTGGGCCCGGTGCCCGACGGCCCCGTGAAGCGGGCGCTCATCGACTTCACCCAGGCACTCGTGCACCGGTCCGCCTGAGCGGACCGGTGCACTCGGGGCTACCGGCCGAGCTCTGCCGTCAACCGCTTCGAGCGGTCCGCGCGACGATCACGCGCTGCACCACGATGAAGAGCAGCAGCAGGATCCCGACGATGATGTTCTGCCAGGACTGCTCGGCGCCCATGAACGAGATCACCTGCCGGATCGTGGCGAAGACGAACAGGCCGACCAGCGAACCGAGGACGTAACCGCGGCCACCGCTCAGCAGCGTGCCGCCGATGACGACGATGGCGATCACGTCGAGCTCGGCACCGAGACCGTAGCGGGGGTAGCCGGCGCCCGAGTAGGCCGTCAGGATCAGGCCGGCAAGGCCGCCGCAGAACCCGCTGATCACGTACACGAGCACCGTGGTGCGGGCCACCTTTAGGCCCATCAGCCGGGCGGACTCGCCCTTGGCGCCGATCGCGTACACGGTGCGGCCGAACCGGGTGAACGCCATCACGTAGGCACCGATCGCCACCATCGTCAGGGCGATGATCCCGGTGGGGGTGATGTACCAGTCGCCGAGTCGGAACCGCTGGGTCTGCAGCCACAGGATCGACGGGTCCTCCACACGGATGGACTGCTGGCTCACCACGAAGGTCAGCCCTCGCGCGAGGAACATCCCCGCGAGGGTGGCGATGAACGGCTGGACGTTGAAGTACTGCACCAGGATGCCGAGCAGGAGGCCGATCGCCATTCCGCCGAGGAGCATGACCGGGATGGCGATCCCCGCCGACACCCCGCTGGTCACCAGGCTTGCCCCGACGATGCCCGTGAACGCCATCACGGAGCCAACGGACAGGTCGATCCCCGCCGTCACGATGACGAACGTCATCCCGACGGCGAGCACCAGCAGGTGGGCATTGTCGAGGAGCAGCGACGACAGGTTTCGACCCGTCATGAAGTTGTTGAACTCAGACTCGGCACCGATCAGCACGAGGAACAGCACGACGACCGCGGTGAGCGTCGGCAGGGCCGACGCGTGCCGGGAGGTGAACGTCCGCAGCATGCCGCCGACCTCGATGCGGCGCCGCTGTGTGGTGGCCTCGATCGTGGTCATGATGCGGTCTCCGTCAGGTTCGGGGTGGGAGTGCTGTCGGACTGCTGGCGCGTCCGGGCGCTGACCCGCGCCGCCAGGCGGTGCACGAGCGGGGACTGGATCAGCACCACGATGATCACGACCACCGCGAAGACGACGGGGGCCTGCGCCGACGGCACCCCGAAGAACAGGATGGTCGACCGGAGCGCCCCGACGGTGAGCACGCCGATCACGGTGCCCGCGATGGAGAACTTGCCGCCCATCAGCGACGTGCCGCCCAGGACCACCGCCAGGATGGCGTACAGCTCGATCAGGTAGCCGGCGTTGATCGCGTCCGCCGCCATGATGTTCGAGGCGTAGATGACTCCGGCGATACCCGAGAGAAAGCCGCTGGCGATGTAGACGCTCCAGGTGATGCTGCGGGAGCGGACGCCGGCGAGCCGGCTCGCCTCCGGGTTGATGCCAACGGCCTCCGTGAGCACGCCCAGCGCTGTCCGGCGCTCGACCAGGCCCACGAGGGCGACGGCGACGAGCCAGATCACGATGGCGAACGGCAGGAACAGCAGGTATCCGGCCGCGATGTGCTTGTACGGCGGGCTGTTCACCGTCGTGATGAAGCCACCGGTGACGAGGAGCGCGGCTCCCCGGCCGGCGAGCATCAGGACCAACGTCGCGATGATCGGTTGGATCCCGAGCACCGACACCAGGAACCCGTTCCACACGCCGAGGACCAGGGAGACGAGCAGCGCAGTGACGACCGCGATGAGGACGGTGCTGAGGCTGCCGGGGTTCGGTGAGTTGTCGATGATCGTCAGGGCGACCGCGCCGGAGACCGCCATGATCGCACCCACCGAGAGGTCGATGCCGCGGGTGGCGATGACGAGCGTCATGCCGAGGGCGACGAGCATCAGCGGGGCGCTCTGCCGCAGGATGTCGATGAGGTTGCCGTAGAGCTGACCGTCCCGCACCGTGATCCGCGCGAAGTTCGGGTTGGAGAGGGTGTTGATGATGATCAGCGTGATGAGGGCCGCAGCGGGCCAGAACAGCCGGTGCCTGAGGATTCTCACCGTGCCACGCTCCCCACTTCGGTGTTTGCGATGTAGTCGACGAGGCCTTCCACGTCGAGGCCGTGCGGGTCCACCTCGCCGATCTTCTGGCGATCCCGCATCACGATTACGCGCTGCGCGATGCGGAGCACCTCCTCGAGCTCCGAGGAGATGAAGACTACGGACAGTCCCTGCGCCGCGAGCTCGGCGACCTTGCGCTGGATGTCAGCCTTCGCGCCCACGTCGATGCCCCGGGTGGGCTCGTCGAGCACGAGGAGCTTGGGCGCCGTCGCGAGCCAACGCGCCAGGAGCACCTTCTGCTGGTTCCCGCCGGAGAGGTTGCCCGCCGGGATGGACGGGTCGGTCGGCCGGATGTCGAGAGCCGCGATGAAGTCCGCGACGATCGAGTCCTGCTCGGACTTCTTCACCTTGCGCCAGCCGCGCTGGGCCTGGATCCCGAACATGATGTTCTCGGCCATCGTGAGGTCGGCGACGATTCCCTCATCACGCCGGTTCTCACTCGAGAAGGCGATCTGATGCTCGATCGCGTGTCGCGGGTTGGTCAGCTTTGTCGGTTCGCCATTCGCCTCGATCTGACCCGTGTCGGGCTTGTCCGCCCCGTACAGGAGCCGGGCAAGCTCGGTGCGCCCGGAGCCCAGGAGGCCGGCCATGCCGACGACCTCACCCGCGTAGACGTCTACGTCAGCCGGCTGGACCGAGCCCCGGCGGCCGAGGTCCCTGGCGCGCAGGACGGGCGCGCCGGTCCGGTCGATCTCGCGCGCGGCGGTGGTTGAGATCGCGGCGAGCTCGACGATCTCACGGCCGATCATCTTGGTCACGAGCACGTCGCGGGGGAGCTCGTCGACGAGGTACTCACCGACCAGCTGCCCGTCGCGAAGGACCGTGATGCGATCCGCGATCTCGTACACCTGCTCGAGGAAGTGGCTCACGAAGAGGATGGCGACGCCCTTGTCGCGGAGTCCGCGCAGCACGCCGAAGAGCTGCTCGACCTCGCCTCGGTCGAGGCTCGATGTGGGCTCGTCGAGGATGAGCACCTTCGCGTCGAGCACCATCGCCCGGCTGATCGCGACGAGTTGCTGGATGGCGATCGGGTGGCTGGAGAGCAACGAGTGCGTGTCCAGATGCAGGTTCATGCCCTCGAGGTGACGCGACGCCTCCCGGTGCGCGGACTTCCAGTTGATCCGGCCGAGACGCCGCGGCTCATGGCCGAGCATGACGTTCTCGCCGACGGAGAGGTTCGTGCAGAGATTGATCTCCTGGTAAACCGTCGAGATTCCAGCGCTCTGAGCGTCGGCCGTGGAGTGGAACTGCTTGTCCCGGCCCCCGATCTTGATGCTGCCGCTGTCGATCTTGTAGACACCGGTGAGGGCCTTGATGAGGGTGGACTTGCCCGCGCCGTTCTCGCCCATCAAGGCGTGGATCTCACCGGCGCGAAGGGAGAAGTCGACTCGATCGAGCGCGAGCACCCCGGGGAATTGAATTGTGATGTCTCGCATCTCGACGAGAGCGGGGACGTCGGTGTCCACGGCCATGGTTTTTGGTGTTCCTTCTCGCGGGGGTGTTCGCCCCACCGGGGACCGGCACGAGCCGATCCCCGGTGGAGCGATCTGACCTTACTTCAGTTGCACTGGATCAGTGCGCTCTCACCGAGAGGATCAGTACGGCCAGGTGTCGAACACCTCTGCGGCCGTCTCCGGGGTGAAGGCGAGGTCCTCGACGTAGTACTTCTTCTCGACGGGCTTGCCGGCCAGCACGTCCTTCACGAGGCCGGCAGCAAGCTCACCGAGCAGCGGGTTGCACTGCACGATGTAGTTGATCTTGCCCTCGATCAGGGCGGCCATGCCGTCGTGCACCGCGTCGATGGTGATGATGATGATGTCCTCACCGGGGACGCCGCCCGCGGCCTCGATCGCCTCGATGGCACCGAGCCCCATGTCGTCGTTGTGCGCGTAGAGCAGGTCGATGCCGTCGATGCCGTAGTTGGCGATGAAGCCCTCCATGACGGCCTTGCCGCCATCGCGGGTGAAGTCGCCGCTCTGCGAGTCGATGGTCTCGATCGCTGTACCCTCGATGGCCGAGTTGAAGCCATCCGCCCGGTTGTTGGCCGGAGCGGAACCGACGGTGCCCTCAAGGACGACCATGCGGGTGGGGGTGTCGCCGAACTGCTCGGCTGCCCACTCGCCGGCCATCTCGCCCTCGCGGGTGAAGTCGAGGCCGACCCAGGTTGCGTACAGGTCCTCGGAAGCGGTGACCGTGCGGTCCTCAAGGATGACCGGGATACCGGCGTCCTTCGCCTCCTGAAGAACGTCGTCCCAGCCGTCTTCGACGATCGGGGCGATGACGATTGCGTCGACGCCCTGGTTGATGAAGCTGCGGACTGCGGAGATCTGCGCTGCGGGGTCGTTGTCCGCCGCGTTGAAGATCAGGTTGAAGCCGTTCGCCTCAGAGAATGCCTCACGCATCGACTCGGTGTTGGCCGAACGCCAACCGCTCTCGGAGCCGGTCTGCGCGAAGCCGACCGTAATGAGCTCGCTGGACGACCCGCCATTGTCAGCAGGGGGGGCGTCGTCATTGGTGGAGTCTCCACTACAGCCGGCGAGTGCGAGGGCGGTGACCCCCGCAATCGCCAGGGTCGACATGAAGTGCTTCCTCATACCCAAAACCTCCTCGTTCTGGTCCGGACGGATGCCGGTTGGGGTGCTGCCTCCCGCGGAACCGCCGCGGCCCGTGGGATGGATGTTAGCGGTAACATCACAGGGAAGACGTAACGTTTGAGTAACGAGTTGGGGCCAGTTCGAGGGCTGCCGCACGGGCTCCCGGGGTGCGAGCCGCGGCCCGCCGCCCGCCCGGCGCAGCCGATCGGAGCGCGACCTCGGGGCCGGGATCAGGCCGTGTCGGCGGCCACGGACTCGACGACCGCGCCCTCGAAGGCCGCCCTGAGGCTCCCCGAGTCGAATGCGGCAACCGGTCCCGACACGTCGAGGATCACCATCTCGTCGCCCACGAGCGCGAGCGTCAGCGAGCGGGTTCCGTTCGTCACCCCGGAGCCGACGACGTGTCGGCCGCGGCCACTCGTCCAGCTCGCCCAGCCGTCGTTGGGCAGCTCGGGCAGCAGCTCCTCGCCGCCGCCGGTGACCGGCAGCCCGGCGGTCATCACGGTCACCACGACCGCTCCCGGGGCGACCACGCCCCACGCCCCGTCGACCTCCACAACGACCAGGGCGCTGCTGGCCCGCAGCCGGTCAAGTCGCTCGTCCGGAGCCGCGGACCAGGGTCCGACGTCGTCCGGCAAATGGATCGAGACCGGCCCCAGAACCGTGCGCTCCGGCGGCGGAACGGGGGGCGTGGTCCGGATCCAGGCGGCGGCGGAGCCGGCCCCCATCGTCAGCGTGATGACACCGAGCACTCCGGCGACCAGGTGTGCCCGGCGGCGGCTCATCCGTGGCTTCACCGGCTTGCGGATCCACGCCGCTGCCGTCATCGCGCTGCCGACGGCACGGACGGCGCGGATCGCCGCCGGCGACCTCGCCGCCGGCAACCGGGCGGGTCGCGCCGCCCTGCGCCCTGAGCCTGGCACGTTCATGGCGTGCAGGTTAGTCGCTCCGGGTCATCCGTCGAAGAGCGAGCCCGACGCCGGTCAGCGCCCCGGATCGCGTCGCTACCGCGACGTCGGGCGGGACCGGCGGGGGATGGCGCGGCCCGCCCGCAGGCCGTCAAGCGTCAGCACGACCAGGGCGAGCCAGACCAGTCCGAAACCCGCCCAGCGCGCGGCGGGCATCTCCTCGCCGAACACCAGGAGCGCGACGAGGAACTGCATGGTCGGCGTGAGGTACTGAAGAAGTCCTACGACGCTCAACGGGAGGCGCCGCGCGGCGCCGCCGAACAGGAGCAGCGGGACCGCGGTGATCACGCCGAGCGCCGCCAGGGCGGTCATGTGCAGCGGGCCGTCGGCGGTGAAGCTCAGTGCGCCCGTCGTGCCCAGCCAGATCAGGTAGGCGAGCGCGATCGGGGTCACGGTGGCCGTCTCGACGGTCAGGCTTGTCACGGCGCCGACGGTTCGCCCGGCCCGGTTCTTCAGCAGCCCGTAGCACGCGAAGGTGACCGCCAGAACCAGGGCGATCCAGGGCGGGCGCCCCACCCCGACGGTGATCACGGTCACGGCGAGACCGCCGAGCCCGACGGCGAACCACTGGGCCCGACGGAGCCGTTCGCCGAGCGCCAGCACGGCGAGGACCACTGTCACCAGCGGGTTGATGTAGTAGCCGAGCGCCGCGTCGATGGTGTGACCGGAGAGCACGCCGTGGACGTAGACCAGCCAGTTGGTGGCCACCAGCAGTCCCGCAACGGCAAGGGCCATCGTCGTGCGCCGCGAGGCCAGGACCGCGCGGAGCGTGCCGAGGCCCCCGGTGACGGCAAGCACGAGCAGGCAGAACACCAGCGACCACACGACGCGGTGGGCGATGATCTCCACCAGGCCGGCCGGGGCGAGGAGGGGGAAGTACAGCGGGAGCAGGCCCCAGAGCAGATAGGCCGAGGTGCCGAACGCCAGCCCGCGGCGGCTCAGCCGCGCGGGCACGCCATGCGGGTCGGGCGAGGTCACCCGGCGAACCTAGCGCCCGAGTCACGGGAACGCTCCGCTTGCCCGCCTACACTTGATCCAGTGACCGCGGGGTAGTTCCGAGCCCCTGCCGCATTCGGAAGGTTTCCACCACCCGTGAGCAGCACACCACTGCGCGTCGCCGTCGTCGGGGCCGGTCCGGCCGGCATCTACGCGGCCGACATCCTGTCCAAGTCGGGCCTGCCGGTCGCGATCGATCTCCTCGAGCGGCTGCCGGTCCCCTTCGGCCTGGTGCGCTACGGCGTCGCCCCGGATCACCCGCGGATCAAGCAGATCATCGTCGCGCTGCACAAGATCCTCGAGCGTGGCGACATCCGGCTGCTCGCCAACGTCGACTACGGCACGGACGTGACGATCGACGACCTGCGGCGCTTCTACGACGCCGTCGTCTTCTCCACCGGTGCCATCCGGGACGCCAGCCTCGCGATCCCGGGCGTCGACCTGCCCGGCTCGATGGGTGCCGCCGACTTCGTCTCCTGGTACGACGGGCACCCCGACGTGCCGGACACCTGGCCGCTTGAGGCGCGGCAGGTGGCAGTGATCGGCGCGGGCAACGTCGCGCTCGACGTCGCGCGGATGCTGGCCAAGCACGCGGACGACCTGCTGACCACGGAGATCCCGGACCACGTCTACAAGACGCTGGCGTCCAACCCGGTGACGGACGTGCACGTGTTCGCCCGGCGCGGGCCCGCGCAAGCGAAGTTCAGCACCCTCGAGCTGCGCGACCTCGGCAAGCTGCGGGACGTCGACGTGGTCGTGTACCCCGAGGACTTCGAGTTCGATGCGGGGTCGATGGCCGCGATCCACTCGTCCAACCAGACCAAGCAGGTGGTCAAGACCCTCACGGACTGGACGCTAAGGGAGCCCGAGGAGCTGACCGCGAGCCGGCGGATCCACCTGCACTTCCTGCACCGGCCGGTCGCGGTTCTGGGCGACGAGCGGGTGACCGGCCTGCGCACCGAGCGCACCGTCCTGACGGGGGACGGTTCGGTGGCCGGGACCGGGCAGATGCACGACTGGGACGTGCAGGCCGTCTACCGCGCGGTCGGCTACTTCGGGTCCCCGCTGCCGGGCGTGCCGTTCGACGACGTCGCCGGCGTGGTACCCAACCGGGAGGGTCGGGTGGTCGACGCCGACGGCGAGCAGCTGGCCGGGGTGTACGCAACGGGCTGGATCAAGCGCGGGCCGGTCGGGCTGATCGGGCACACCAAGTCCGACGCCACCGAGACGATCCGCAACCTGGTGGCCGATGCCGAGGCACTGCCACCGGCCCCCGAGCGCGACCCCCCTGCGGTGCTCGCCTTCCTGGCCGAGCGGGGGGTGCGGCCCGTCGAGTGGTCCGGCTGGATGGTCCTCGACGCCCATGAGCGGGCGCTCGGCGAGCCGCAGGGCCGGGAGCGGATCAAGGTCGTGCCGCGGGACGAGATGCTCGCCATCATGCGCCCGGATCGCTGAGGCCGGGCACCAGGCCGACTTCACGGCTGGGGTCAGGCAGGGGCCGCGACGTCGTCGCGGACGGTCGGGCGCGACGAGGTCGCGCGGGAAGCGGTGACCCCCGCCCGGCGTTCCCCTGGGTTATCGGGCATGCTGGGACGGACGGAAGGAGTCCACGTGGGTCGCAGGTACCTGAACGGGGTGAAGACCGCCGGGCTGTTCGGGCTGCTGTGGGCGGTGGTCCTCGCCCTCGGGTGGTTCATCGGGGACGGGCAGTACATCTGGCTCTTCGCCGGGCTCGGCGTACTGGGCACCGCGTACGGGTACTGGAACTCGGACAAGATCGCGATCCGCGCGATGCGCGCCCAGCCGGTGACCGAGGCTCAGCAGCCGGCGATGTACCGGATCGTGCGCGAGCTCTCGACCGCCGCCGGGCAGCCGATGCCCCGCCTGTACGTGTCGCCGACGGGCTCGCCGAACGCCTTCGCCACCGGACGCAACCCGAAGAACGCGGCGGTGTGCTGCACCGAGGGCATCCTCACGCTGCTCGACGAGCGCGAGCTGCGGGGTGTCCTGGGTCACGAGCTGATGCACGTCTACAACCGCGACATCCTGATCTCGTCGGTGGCGGCCGCCTTCGCCGGGATGATCACGGCCGTCGCGCAGATGCTGCTGATCTTCGGTGGCGGCGGGCGGCGCGGTGTCGGCGGCGGGGGCGGCAACCCGCTCGTGCTGCTCGCGATGCTGATCCTTGCCCCGCTCGCCGCGATGCTCATCCAGCTCGCGATCAGCCGCACACGGGAGTACGACGCGGACGCTGACGGCGCCGAGCTGACCGGCGACCCGATGGCCCTGGCCTCGGCGCTCGCCAAGCTCGAGATGGGCACGCGCCGGGCGCCGCTCCCGGCGGAGCGCGAGCTGGTGGACGTCTCGCACCTGATGATCGCCAACCCGTTCCGCGGCGGCGGGATGTCGGCGATCTTCGCCACCCACCCGCCGATGGCGAAGCGGATCAAGCGCCTCGAGCAGATGGCCGGTGGCTACCGCTCGTACCGGTGAGCGGCTGGCGCCGTCGTCGGGCAGGGCCGGGGCGGCTGTGCGGGCCGGCCGCTTCCGATCAGGCCGGGTAGTCAGCGGTAGTTGACGAACTGCAGCGCCACGTCCAGGTCCTCGGCGCCCTTGAGCAGGGCGATGACGGCCTGGAGATCGTCGCGGCTCTTCGCCGAGACGCGCAGCTCGTCGCCGGTGATCTGGGTCTTGACACCCTTGGGCCCCTCGTCGCGGATGATCTTGCTGATCTTCTTCGCGTTCTCGCTGCTCAGGCCCTGCTTGAGCGCGGCGTCGAGGCGGTACTCCTTGCCGGACTGCTTGGGCTCGCCGGTCTCCAGCGCCTTGAGCGAGATGCCCCTGCGGATGAGCTTGGTCTGGAAGACGTCCAGCACCGCCTTCACGCGCTCCTCGGAGTTGGCGGTCATCACGATTCCCTCGCCGCTCCAGGCGATCGAGGCGCCGACGTTCTTGAAGTCGTAGCGCTGCGAGACCTCCTTGGCGGCCTGGTTCAGCGCGTTGTCGACCTCCTGACGGTCGACCTTGCTCACGACGTCGAACGAGGACTCCGCTGCCATGTCTCCTCCATCGTCGGTATCGGGGTGCTCCGAGTTGGTATCCTTCCATCCGCGTCGGTCGCATTCGACCGGCGAGCCTGGCAGGTTGCCCGAGCGGCCAAAGGGAGCTGACTGTAAATCAGCCGGCACAGCCTACGGGGGTTCGAATCCCTCACCTGCCACGCGTCAGAGCCCCGTCCGGAACCCCGGGCGGGGCTCTCGCGTGGCCCCCCCGTGGCGTGGTCCCCCGATGCGCCGGGACGTAGGCCCCGCCCGCACGGAACGCCCGCCCGTACTCTTGACGCATCGACCGCCGTGTGCGGATCGCGGAGCCGCCGGGCGGCGGAGCGGTCTGCGCAGGCCCGAAAGCAACGGCGCCGTCCGCTGGTCTCGTCACCCGGGCGGTGCCGTTCTCCATTACCGGCGAGCGGGCGGCTGCGACACGAGCTCGCGCGCGGGGGCCGGTCGCATCGGCGCCGAGAAGCGATTTCTCGCGGGTGGCGTGGCACGGTAACCTGGCTCGCGCCGCCCCGATAGCTCAGTCGGCAGAGCGTCTCCATGGTAAGGAGAAGGTCAAGGGTTCGATTCCCTTTCGGGGCTCTGCTGGTGCCAGGGACGACGGCGTGCCGTTGTGCCGGGTCTCCCGGCGGCGGGGTAGCTCAGGTGGTTAGAGCACACGGCTCATAATCGTGGTGTCGCGGGTTCGAATCCCGCCCCCGCTACCAAGGACACGCGTCGAGAAGGCGCGTCAGCGACGAACCAGGCGCTGCACCGCAGCGTGAGAGGTGGCACACCGTGGCCAGCAAGACCCAGGACATCCGCCCGAAGATCACGCTCGCCTGCGTGGAGTGCAAGGAGCGGAACTACATCACCAAGAAGAACCGCCGCAACGACCCGGACCGCCTCGAGCTGTCCAAGTTCTGCCCGCGCTGCGGCAAGCACACGGCGCACCGCGAGACCCGCTGACCGTTGGGCGTCAACACGTCCTACGTGGGCCGGGTGTACCCACCCACGGACCCGTACGCCGTCGGGCGGGAGCACCTGCGCGACTTCGCGCGCGCGGTCGGCGCCCAGCACCCGGCCCACCACGACGTGGCTGCCGCGCGCGCGCTGGGGTACCCGGACGTCATCGCCCCACCCACGTTCGCCGTCGTGATCGCCCAGCGCGCCGAGTCCCAGCTCATCGGCGACCCCGAAGCCGGTATCGACTTCTCCCGGGTGGTGCACGCCGACGAGCGCTTCACCCACCACCGCCCGATCCGCGCCGGCGACGAGCTGGTCACCGTGCTGCGCGTCGACTCGATCACCGAGCGGGCCGGCCTGGCGATGGTCACGACGCGTTGCGAGATCGCGGACGACGACGGCGCGCCCGTCGCGACGGTCGTGTCCACCCTCGCGGTGCGGGGGGAGGACGCATGAGCCGCCCCTCGATCGACGAGCTAACCGTCGGGCAGTCCGTCGCCCGGCGCACCATCTCCGTGACGCGCGGCGACCTGGTCCGCTACGCGGGCGCCAGCAAGGACTTCAACCCGATCCACTGGAACGACCGCTTCGCGCGCGAGGTCGGCCTGCCCGGCGTGATCGCCCACGGCATGTTCACTATGGGCCAGGCGGTGAACGTGGTCGCCGACTGGGTGGATGACCCCGGCGCCGTCGTCGACTACGGTGTGCGCTTCACCCGGCCGGTTCCGGTTCCCGACCCGGGCGTCGCGACCGTCGAGGTCGAGGCCGTGATCGGCGCCATCGACGCCGACGCGCGCACTGCGCGGGTCGACCTGACCGTGACCTTCGAGGGTGCGCGCGTTTTGGGCAAGGCCCAGGTCCTGGTCGCCCTCTCCTGACTCCCCGTGACAAGGGGGTGGGCTAGGCGCGGGGCGGACCCGTCGTGGTCCCGATCCGGAGCTCGACGTCCAGGTGCAGCGGGCCGGGCGTCTCGCCGGCTATCAGCTGGCGGACCGCGTTCCCGATCGCGGCCCCCTTCGCCGCGAGCGGCTGTGCGACGGTGGTGAGCACGTCGGGCGCCAGCCACGGCAGGTCCAGGCCGTCGAACCCGGCCACCGACACGTCCTGCGGCACGCGAAGGCCCAGGTCCCGGGCGGCCAGCAGCACGCCGGCGGCGAGCAGGTCGGACTGGGCCACGACGCAGGTCGGCGGGTCGGCCACGTCGAGCAGCAGCCTGCCGGCCGCGTTCCCCTCCTCCACCAGGGAGGCGGCCGTCTCCACGATCGCGGTGGGCGTCACGCCGGCGTCGGCGAGGCCCTCGAGCCGGTTCTTGGTGGGGGTCCAGTCGAGCAGCGCCATCCGCTCCGGCCCGACGACGCCCCCCCGCCGGGGGTGCGCGAAGGGCAGGGCGACGGTTGCGATCCGTCGGTGGCCGAGGGACAGCAGGTGGCGTGCGAGGTCCGCGGTGCCGGCTCGGTCCTTGATGCCGACCACCGGGATGTCGCCGATCTGTGGCCCCTCGCCGATCACGATGGGGACGCCGCGTCGCTGGAGCGCCTCGAGCATCGGGTCGCCGCGGTGCGCTCCCCAGATGAGCACACCGACGTCGATCGGCGCGTTGACGAGCAGCGGGTCGACCACCAGGTCGCCGTCCTCGTCCTGGCTCGCCGGCACCAGGAGGACGCCGAGCCCGAGGGTTCCTAGGGTGCTGACCAGCCCGTCGAGCACCTGGATGGAGACGGGGTCCCGGAAGCTTCGCCGGAGCTGGTCGCCGATGACGACGGCGACGATCCCGGAGCGCCCGCTGCGAAGTGACCTGCCGAGGGGGCTCGGGCCGGAGTAGCCGAGTGCGGCCGCCGCGGCGTGCACCCGCTCCCGGGTCGCCGCTGCGATCGGCCCGGCTCCGGAAAAGGCCAGCGAGGCCGTGGAGACGGAGACCCCCGCCGCGGTCGCGACGTCGGCGAGCGTTGGTCGACCGTGCGACATATCACCCTGCCCCGGTGCGGAATCTCGGTTGACGGGACGCCAGCCTATCGGCAGACTTGGAGTGCTGGTCTCGAATCGATTCGATCAGCCGCTCGCACAGCCCAGCGGTCTGCACCGAGCCCCGGGGCCGCTGGCCCGGCGTCGTGCCAAACCAGTCCGCACCACCTTTCTAAGCGAGCAGCCATGCCCTCCCGGACCCACCCCGTCGCCTCGGCCCTGGCGGCGGACGACGCGCTGCGCGCGCGGCGACACCTGATCGGCCTGTACGTCCTCACGGGCATCGCCGTCGCCACGTGGCTGTCCCGGCTGCCCTCAATCCGTACGGCCCTCGACCTGTCGGCGTCCGAGCTCGGCTCGCTGCTGCTGGTCGGGTCGGTCGGTTCGCTGGCGATGGTCGTGTTCGCCGGCGCCCTGACCGCCCGATGCGGCAGCCGTTGCACGCTGATCACCGCCGCCGTGATGTTTGCCGTCGGCAACTCGCTGGTCGGGCTGGGGCCCGCCGTCGGGAGCGTCGCGGTGCTCGGCTTCGGCGTGCTGCTCGCCTCGTCGTCCTACGCGCTCTCGAACGTCCCGATGAACCTGGAGACGGTGGTCATCGAGCGCCGGATTGGACGGACCGTCGTCCCCCAGTTCCACGCCGCCTTCTCGGTGGGGACCGTGGCCGGGTCGCTCCTCGGTGCGGCCGTCTCCTGGGCGCAGGTCCCGGTCGTCACCCACTTCGTGGCGCTCAGCGTCCTCACTCTCGTGATCCGGCTCATGGTCGTGCCCGGGGCGGTTCTGCCCGCGCCGCAGGCGGCCGAGACGTCGACGCTCAACCCGGCGCGCCGCGCCGGCCTGCGCACGACCCTCGCGGCATGGCGTGAGCCGCGGACGCTGCTGATCGGCGTCATCGTGATGTCGGCCGCCCTGTCGGAGGGCGCCGCGAACAACTGGCTGACGATCGCCGTCGTCGACGGGTTCGATCGAACGGAGGCCCTCGCCGCGATCGTCTTCGGGGTGTTCGTCGGGTCGATGACCGCGGCGCGGCTCCTCGGCTCGGTGCTGATCGACAGGCACGGGAGGGTTCGCGTCCTGGTCACCTCCGGGACCTTGTCCCTCGCCGGGCTGATCGTCTTCGGGTTCGCTCCGAGCCTGCCGCTCGCGGCGCTCGGGGTGGCGGCCTGGGGTCTGGGCACCGGGCTCGTGGTGCCGATCGGGATGGCGGCCGTCGCCGGCGACCGGGTGCACATGGCGGGACGGGTCGCGGTGCTGTCCGCCTTCGCGTCGGTCTCGGCGATCGTCGCCCCGCCCCTGCTCGGCATCGCGGCCGAGTCGATGGGCGTGCGGCACGCCCTGCTGCTGGTGGGGGTCGGAATGGTCGCGACCATCCTCCTCGCCCGCACGGTGCGTCGGGAGCAGGCGGATCCCGGCCCGTGCCAGGGGCTTCCCCGGAATGCCGAGGCGGGCGCGCCCCCCGCCACGTCGACTCCGGCCCTCGAGCCCGCGCGAGGAGCGCGCTCGCCGGTACCGGTCGGGACCTGCTGAGATGTCTCGGTGAGCCGCGCCACCGCCCCCGATCAGCTTGGGGCCAACGGTGCTGCCCGCGCGGCGTCCGTGGCGGTGTTCGTCACGTTCCTGCTCAGCGGCTTCAACTTCGCGGGCTGGGCGGCGCGGCTGCCGGCCGTTCGGGACGCCCTGGAGTTCAGCCCCAACCAGATGGGCCTGCTGCTGCTGGTCGGGGCGGGCTTCTCGCTCGTGGCGCTGCCGTTGTCCGGCTGGGTGGTCCAGCTCTTGGGTGCCCGCCGGACCGTCCAGATCTCCGCCTCGCTCAACTCCGGCGGACTGATCCTGGCCTCCGCCGGGGTCTCGCGGGGGTCGGTGCTGGTCACCGGCGCCGGCCTGGCGATCTATGGCGTCGGGACCGGGGTCTGGGACGCCGCGATGAACCTGGAGGGTGCCGCGGCCGAGCAGCTCCTGAAGCGCTCGTTGATGCCCCGCTACCACGCCGGCTTCTCGTTCGGCACCATGGCCGGCGCGGGCGTCGGCGCGATCGCAGCCTGGCTGCACATCTCGGTGTTCGCCCACCTGGGCATCGCACTGGCGCTCAGCTTGGCCGCGGTGCTCTGGGCCACCCGCTACTTCCTGCCCGAGGGCACCCACGACGCGCAGACGGACGAGGTCACCGGCAAGCGGACCGAGGGCGCGTTCCGGGCGTGGGGCGAGCGCCGGACGCTGCTGATCGGTCTCGTGGTGCTCGCCGCGGCACTGACCGAGGGGGCGGCGAACGACTGGGTGAGCCTCGCCGTCGTGGACGGCTTCGGGCTCTCGAACGCGATCGGTGCGCTGTCGTTCGCGGTGTTCGTCACCGCGATGACCGGGATGCGGTTGCTGGGCACGGCCCTGCTGGATCGCTGGGGCCGGGTCCCGGTCCTGCGGCTGGCCGGAGGGCTGGCCCTCGCCGGGCTGCTCGTCTTCGGCCTGGTCCCGTGGTTCTGGCTCGCGATCGTCGGGGTGGTCGCCTGGGGGATGGGCGCCGCGCTCGGCTTCCCGGTCGGGATGAGCGCCGCGGCCGACGACCCGCGACGGGCGCCGGGCCGCGTCGCCGTCGTATCCACCATCGGCTACTCGGCCTTCCTGGCCGGCCCGCCGTTGCTCGGGATGCTCGCCGAGCACGTCGGCTACCGCAGCGCCCTGCTCGCGATCGCGGTGCCCGTGGTGATCGGGCTGTTCGTCGCGCACGCCGCGCGCGCGCTACCGGGTTCGGCGGGCGACCGCGGCAACGGGCCGATCGACCCGACCGGCATGCCCACCGGGCCGGTGGAGGTGCCGAGGTGACCCAGTACGACTCCGTGGTGCCCGTCGAGGCGCCGGCCCCGTCGATGTTCAGGGTGGGGCGCAACCCGCGGACGGCGGCAATCGCGGTCTTCATCACCTTCGCGCTCAACGGGTTCAACTTCGCCAGCTGGGCGGCCCGGCTGCCGGCGGTCCGCGACGCCCTCGACATGCGTCCGGAGCAGGTGGGCCTCCTGCTGCTCGTGGCCTCGATCGGCGCGCTGAGCGCGCTGCCGCTCTCGGGCCTCGTCGTGCAGCGCCTGGGTGCCCGGCGGACGATCGTGACCTTCGCCACGATGAACACCGCCGGCCTGGTCGTGGCAGCAGCCGGGACGCAGCTGCACACGGTCTGGATCGTGGTCCCGGCGCTCTTGGTGTTCGGGGTGGGGACCGCTGTCTGGGACGCGGCGATGAACATCGAGGGCGCCGCGGTGGAGCAGCGGCTCGGCCGCTCGATCATGCCGCGGTTCCACGCCGGCTTCTCGTTCGGCACCATGGCGGGCGCCGGGGTCGCGGCCCTGGCCGCCGCCTGGCACGTCACCGTGCTCGGCCACCTTGCGGTGGTGCTGAGCGTGAGCCTCGTCGCGGTGATGGTGTCGTCGCGGTACTTCCTGCCCGAGGGCACGCACGACGCGACCGAGCACGACGACGACGCCCAGCCCGACGGCGCGGCCCGCAAGGGTTCCACCCCCCGCTCGCAGGCGCTGCGCGCCTGGCGCGAGCGGCGGACGGTGCTGATCGGCCTGGTCGTGATGGCCGCTGCGCTCACCGAGGGCGCCGCCAACGACTGGATCGCGCTCGCCGTGGTCGACGGCTTCGACACGGGCCACCAGGCGGGGGCGATCGCCTTCGCGATCTTCGTCACCGGGATGACCGGGATGCGCCTGCTCGGCACCGGCCTGGTGGACCGGTGGGGCCGGGTCGCCGTGCTCCGCCTCGCAGCGGGGCTGTCGCTCGTCGGGCTGGGGGTGTTCGGGCTGGCCCCGGGCCTGCCCCTCGCGCTGGCCGGGGCCGTGCTGTGGGGGATGGGCGCCGCGCTCGGGTTCCCGGTGGGGATGAGCGCCGCGGCCGACGAGCCCGCGCGCGCGGCCTCGCGGGTCGCCGTCGTAGCCACGATCGGATACACGGCGTTCCTGGCCGGGCCGCCGTTGCTCGGGTTCCTCGCGGGGTTCGTCGGCTACCGGCACTCGCTGCTCGCGATCGCGGTGCCCGTGCTGATCGGGCTGCTCGTGGTCCGGGCGGCGACGCCGATCGGCCAAGGCGCCGGCGCTCCGGGGGGCGCGGCGGACGAGGCCGACGACGCCGTGCCGGACGACGCCGCCGTCTAGCCTTGGGGCGTGACCCCGCCCCCGGTCCTCGCCGACCTGACGACGCTGCGCCTCGGCGGGCCGGCCGACCGGATCGTGGGGACCGAGACCGCCGACGAGCTGGTGAGCGCGGTCCGCGAGGCCGACGCGGTCGGCGAACCCGTCCTGGTGCTCGGCGGGGGCTCGAACCTGGTGGTGCCGGACGAGGGCTTCCCGGGCGTCGTCGTGCGCGACCTGCGACGCGGGATCACGGTGGAGGACGGCGCCGGCGCGTGCGGCGGGGTGTCGCTCCGGGTTCCGGCGGGGACGCCCTGGGAGGACGTGGTCGAGCGGGCGGTGGCCGAGGGGTGGGTCGGCGTCGAGGCGCTCACCGGGATCCCGGGATCGACGGGCGCGACCCCCGTGCAGAACGTGGGCGCCTACGGCCAGGAGGTCTCGGGCGTCGTCTCGACGATTCGCGCCTGGGATCGGCAGCGGGCCAGGATCCGGACCTTCGCGCTCGTCGACCTGGAGTTCGGCTACCGCACCTCGGTGCTGAAGCGCTCGCTGCGGGACGCGACGGGGGAGGCGTCGTCGTTCGCCCCGACGCCCAGGTACGTGGTGCTCGACGTCGGCTTCCAGCTGCGGCTCGGCACGCTCTCGACCCCGATCGCCTACCCGGAGCTGGCCTCCCGCCTCGGCGTGACGGTTGGGCAGCGCGCGCCGCTGGCCGAGGTGCGGGCGGCGGTGCTCGCGCTGCGCCGGAGCAAGGGCATGGTCCTCGACGCCGCCGACCACGACACGTGGAGCGCCGGGTCCTTCTTCACCAACCCGGTACTCCCGGTGGCAGACGCCGCACGCCTGCCCGACGACGCCCCCCGGTTCGCCGTCCGGTCCTGGCGGCCGGAGACGACGTCCGGCCCGAGCCTCGGGGCCGTCGACGAGTCGCTGGTCAAGACGTCCGCCGCGTGGCTGATCGAGCACGCCGGGTTCACCAAGGGCTACGGGCTGCCGGGGCCGGTGGGGTTGTCCACCAAGCACGTGCTCGCGCTGACCAACCGCGGTCAGGGCACGACGACGGCGCTGCTCGCCCTCGCGCGAACGGTCCGCGACGGGGTCCGGGAGCGGTTCGGCGTGGAGCTGGAGCTCGAGCCGGTGCTCGTGGGCGCGCGGCTGTAGGGCTCGTCGCCAGCCGGCCCGCCCCCGCGACCGACGCGCCGCTCACTCGGGATCGATCAGCGCCCCCCGCACGGCGTCGAGCACCGCCGCGTCGCTCAGCCCCGCCGCGCGCGCAACCGCCACCACGTGGACCGCGGCCTTTCGGACGGCGTCGTCCGGCGCCGCGGTGCCGTCCGCGACGGTCGTGCCCGTCCTGCGCCGGGTGACCACCACCCCGGCGGACTCCAGCTCGCTGTACGCCCTGGCAACCGTGCCCGCGGCGACACCGAGGTCGGTGGCCAGGGCGCGGATGGTGGGCAGCCGGTCCCCGCTCCGCAGGCGGCCGGCCGAGACGTGCGCCAGGACCTGCAGCCGGATCTGCTCGTACGGCGGCACGCTCGAGGTCAGGTCGACCTCCACCACGAGGCTCATGGCGCAGTGTCCGCGCCCTGCGGGGGAATGGCCGGTGCAGGAGCCGCCGACCGGGCCGGCCGACCCGGGATCACCGTGACCACGAGCGCGCCCAGTACGACGACCACGGCGAGTCCGCTCACGAGGTTACCGACGACGAGCAACGCTTCGTCCTGCAGGCGGCCGAGGGCGCTGCCCATCACGGACAGCACGCCCCCGACGGTCAGCGCGAGCACCAGATGGACGCCGCGGAGCGCGCGATGTGCGGACAGCTCGCGCGACGCCGCGTCGTAGGCCGGATCGGCATCGACGACCGCCGGGCGGCGTCCGATCAGCCGGAGCACTCCCTCGGTGGCGGCGAGTACCAGTGCCGCGGCGATCAGCAGCGGGATGCCGTAGTACCAACCCGGGTATGGCCCGGCGGACACCACGGCGTTGGACGCGTACGGGGCCGTGACCGCGCGACCGTTCGACGACGTCGCCCCCGCGACGACCAGGGCGGCGACCAGCAGCCCAGCCCAGGTCCACGTCAGGCGCCGCAGCCAGCGCGGCCCGCGGGGGGTCGCCCGGGGCGACAGGTTGGCCCGGCGGACGCTGCCCTCCGGTCGGGGCCACGTGCGCTCGCCGATGGCGTGCACCCCCAGGAAGACGAGTCCGAGCACTGCGGGCAGCAGACCTGCCGCCACTCCGGCGTAGAGACCCGTGCTCCAGACGGTGCGCAAGAGCTGCACGCCCAAGAGCGCGACAACGGGCGCCGTCACCCATGCCGCGGCGTTGACGGCCACAGCGTGGCGTCGCGCGGCGGCGGCCGCCTCGGACGGAGCAGGGACGGCCCGCTGCACGAGGGCTGCGACGAGGAGGACGAGGCCGACGAGCGTCATGAACGGAATGGCGAACAGGACCAGGCTGAGGATCTGCATCGGCGAGGGCCAATCGTAGTATCAATAAATCAGGTGATTGATACAATCGCATGGGAGGACGGCCGGCCGCAAGTCCCGGATCCAGAACCCGCAGGTGGCGGCCTTCCGGCTCAGGCGGGACTGACCGGGTCGTCATGCTGGGCGCCGTCGTCGGCGAGCCACGCGTCGATGCCGGCGTGCAGCCGCGCCCGGGTCGCTGCGGGTGCGCGCGAGGCGTCCACCGAGGACCTCGCGAGCTGCGCCAGGGCGTCGTCGTCCAACCCGTGCACCCGACGGGCGACCTGGTACTGGGCAACCAGCCGGGAGTGGAACAGGAGCGGGTCGTCGGCGCCCAGCGCGACGATCGCACCGGCGTCGAGCAGGGTCCGCAGCGGCACGTGGTGCGCCTCGGCGTAGACCCCCAGCGAGACGTTCGACGCCGGGCACAGCTCCAGGGCGACGCCGCGCTCGACCACCTCCGCGAGCACCCGCGGGTCCTCGGCGGCCCGCACCCCGTGGCCCAGCCGGTCCGGGAGCAGGTGGTGCAGCACGTCCGTGACGTGCTCGGCGCCGAGCAGCTCGCCGCCGTGCGGGACCGCCGCCAGGCCGGCGCGCCGCGCGATGTCGAACGCTGCGGCGAACTCGGCCGTGTCGCCGCGCCGCTCGTCGTTGCTCAGCCCGAAACCGACCACCTCGCCGGGCCCGTTCCCGGCGTAGCACGCGGCGAGCCGGGCGAGCGTCCGAGCCTCCAGCGGGTGCCGGATCCGGGAGGCCGCGACGACGACGCCCACCTCCACCCCGGTGACCTCGCTCGCCGCGCGTGCCTCGTCGAGCACGATCTCCAGCGCGGGCGTCAGCCCGCCGACGAACGGCGCGTAGGACGTGGGGTCCACCTGGATCTCCAGCCGCCCGGAGCCCTCGGCGGCGTCGTCGGCGGCCGCCTCCGCGACGATCCGGCGCATCGCCGCCTCGGTGCGCACGCAGCTGCGTGCGGCGTCGTACAGGCGCTGGAACCGGAACCAGCCGCGGGCGTCGGCTGGCACCTCGAGCGGATCGCCGTCGAGCAGGGCATGGGGCAGCCGGATCTGGTGGGTGGTGGCCAGCTCCGCGAGGGTACGCACGCGCATCGACCCGGTGAAGTGCAGGTGCAGGTGCGCCTTCGGCAGGGTGGCCAGGTCTCGCACGCGTCGAGTCTGCCAGGATCGCCGGGCCGTCGAACCCCGGCGGCCGTCCTACGACTAGGGCGCCTCGGCGAGCAGGGTCTGGATCCGCCCGACGCCCTCGACCAGGTCGTCGTCGCCCAGCGCGTACGACAACCGGAGGTACCCGCTGGGCCCGAACGCCTCACCGGGCACGACGGCGACCTCCACCTCCTCGAGGATGAGGGCGGCCAGTTCGACCGATGTGGTCGGCGTGCGACCCCGGATCGTCCGGCCGAGCACGCCCTCGACGCTCGGGTAGGCGTAGAACGCCCCCTTCGGCACCGGGCACACGACCCCGTCGATCGCGGAGAGCATCTGGACCATCGTCCGCCGCCGCCGGTCGAAGGCGGTGCGCATCTCGGCCGCGGCCGACAGGTCCCCGGTGACCGCCGCGAGGGCGGCCCGCTGGGACACGTTCGCCACGTTCGAGGACAGGTGGGACTGCAGGTTCGACGCGGCCTTCACCACGTCGGCGGGCCCGATCAGCCAGCCGACCCGCCAGCCGGTCATCGCGTAGGTCTTCGCGACCCCGTTGAGCACGATGGTCGTGTCGGCAAGCTCGGGCACGGCGCGCACGATAGGCGTCGCGACGGCGTCGTCGTACACCAGGTGCTCGTAGATCTCGTCCGTGACCACCCAGATCCCGTGCTCGAGCGCCCAGCGGCCGATCGCCTCGGTCTGCTCGGGGCTGTAGACGGCGCCGGTCGGGTTGGACGGCGAGCAGAAGAGCAGCGCTTTGGTGCGATCCGTCCGCGCCGCCTCGAGCTGCTCGACCGTGACCAGGTAGCCCTGGTCCGCGCCGGCGAACACCTCGACCGGGGCGCCGCCGGCCAGCCGGATGCACTCCGGGTAGGTGGTCCAGTACGGCGCCGGGAGCAGCACCTCGTCACCCGGGTCAACGATCGCCGCGAAGGCCTCGTAGACGGCCTGCTTGCCGCCGTTGGTCACGAGCACCTGACCCGCGGTGACCGGGTAGCCCGAGTCGCGCAGGGTCTTGTCGGCGATCGCCTGGCGCAGGGCGGGCAGCCCGGCGGCCGGCGTGTAGTGGTGCATGGCCGGATCGGAGCAGGCCGCGATCGCGGCGTCGACGATGTACTGCGGCGTCGGGAAGTCGGGCTCGCCGGCGCCGAACCCGATCACCGGGCGGCCGGCGGCCTTGAGCTCCTTGGCCTTGGCGTCGACGGCAAGAGTTGCGGACTCGGCGATCGATCCGATGCGCGCGGAGACCCGGCGCGCGGCGGCGGAGGACGTGGGCTGGTTCACCGGTCAATAGTGGCAGAGCGGCGCCGCGCCCGGTCGCCGGCGCGCTCCCGGATCGGGCGGGTGGCCGGCGTGACAAGGGGGTTCGACCCATGCCGCCGAACCCCGTACACTCGACCGCTGGTGGTTGACGTCCGCCATGATTCGCCGTGCCCGCAACCGGGTTCGGTGACGTGGGCCTCGGGCACCGAAGGGCAGTGGCGCAATTGGTAGCGCACCGGTCTCCAAAACCGGCGGTTGTGGGTTCGAGTCCCGCCTGCCCTGCGTGGCCCACATGGTGGGTGCTGACCCCGACCGGACCTCCGAGCCGGGGCACGATGCGACGTAGGGACGAACAGTGAGCGAATCCGCACGGGCCGGCGCCTCGGGTGCTGACCGTACCCGGCGCCCCAAGCCGCGCCCGAAGGCCGGGGCCAAGGCCGCGCCTCGTCGCAACGTGTTCAGCCGGATCGCCCTGTTCATCCGCCAGGTCATCGGTGAGCTGAAGAAGGTCGTCCGGCCGAGCCGGGCCGACCTGGTGGGTTACGCATCGGCCGTGCTCGTGTTCGTCGGGATCGTGATGGCCTTCGTCACCCTCGTCGACCTGGGCGTCGGCACGATCGTGGGGTGGGTCTTCGGAGGCTGATCCCG
Organism: uncultured Actinotalea sp.; assembly: GCA_964349585.1. Classification (GTDB taxonomy): domain Bacteria; phylum Actinomycetota; class Actinomycetes; order Actinomycetales; family Cellulomonadaceae; genus Actinotalea. Next base: position 7,325 of record CAYGGX010000001.1, on the reverse strand, counting down.
CCGGTTGCACGCACAATCGAGTTGCCATAGTCATCAGGAAGCAGGTTCACCACGTGTCCTCCGAGTCGCTCGAACCGACCGAGCAGGCCTTGACGTCGCCCGACGACGCAGGGACCGACGCTGCCGTCGAGCCGGAGACGGCCATCGCCCCTGACGCCGCCGTCGAGCCGGAGACGGCCATCGACGAGCCCGTCGCCGCGGCCGACGACGCCGCGGCCGACGACGCCGCGGCCGACGACGCCGCGGCCGACGACGCCGTAGGCGCCGCAACGGACGACGCCGCGGCCGACGACGCCGTAGTTGAAGCTGTCGGAGAAGCCGACGTCGAAGAAGCCACCGCGGCCGACGACGCCGAAGGTGCGATCGCCGACCCGGTCGCGGAGTTCAAGGCCCAGCTGCGCCGGCTCCCCGGCGAGTGGTTCGTCGTGCACTCCTACGCCGGGTACGAGAACCGGGTGAAGGCGAACCTCGAGAACCGGATCCAGAGCCTCAACATGGAGGAGTACATCTTCCAGGTCGAGGTCCCCATGGAAGAGGTGAGCGAGATCAAGAACGCCCAGCGGAAGCTGGTGCGCCGGGTCCGCATCCCGGGGTACGTGCTGGTGCGGATGGACCTGACCGACGAGTCGTGGGGCGCGGTTCGTCACACGCCCGGTGTGACGGGCTTCGTGGGGCACACCCACCAGCCGGTGCCCCTGACGCTCGACGAGGTCTTCTCGATGCTCGCGCCGACGTTGGCGCCCGCGGCGGCGCCGGCCAAGTCCGTGGCGGCCGCCCAGATCGACGTGGAATTCACGGTGGGCGAGTCCGTCACCGTCACCGACGGCCCCTTCGACACGCTCCCCGCGACGATCTCCGAGATCAACGCCGAGGCGGCGAAGCTGAAGGTACTCGTCTCGATCTTCGGCCGGGAGACCCCGGTCGAGCTGTCGTTCAACCAGGTCGCCAAGATCTGACCGGCCGCCCCGCGCCGCGGGGCAGCACTGCAACCGGGTCATCGCCCACGGCGTAGGCCCACGAACCGAACGGAACGAGAATGCCCCCCAAGAAGAAGGTCGCCGGCCTGATCAAGCTCCAGATCAATGCTGGAGCCGCAACCCCGGCACCGCCGATCGGCCCGGCCCTGGGTCAGCACGGCGTCAACATCATGGAGTTCTGCAAGGCGTACAACGCCGCGACCGAGTCGCAGCGTGGCAACGTCATCCCGGTCGAGATCACGGTCTACGAGGATCGCTCGTTCACCTTCATCACCAAGACGCCGCCCGCCGCCGAGCTGATCAAGAAGGCGGCAGGCGTCGAGAAGGGCTCGGCGACGCCGCACACCACCAAGGTCGCGTCGCTGAGCAGGGACCAGGTGCGGGAGATCGCCCAGGTCAAGCTCGAGGACCTGAACGCGAACGACATCGAGGCCGCGATGAAGATCGTCGCGGGCACGGCCCGCTCGATGGGCATCACCGTCCGCGACTGAGCGGGCACGGACAGTCCGGGACCGCCGGTCCCGGAGGTGGCAGGGCCAGGCGCTGGCCCGAGGACCACGACTGCTGAACAAGGAGAAGAGCAGATGGCACAGCGCAGCAAGGCGTACCGCGACGCCGCGGAGAAGATCGACCGCACGCGGCTCTACCCGCCGCTGGAGGCGGTCCGGCTCGCGCGGGAGACCTCGCCGACCAAGTACGACGCCACAATCGAGGTCGCCTTCCGACTCGGTGTCGACCCCCGCAAGGCGGACCAGATGGTCCGCGGCACGGTGAACCTGCCGCACGGAACGGGCAAGACGGCCCGGGTCCTGGTGTTCGCGACCGGCGACCGCGCCGAGCAGGCGATCGCCGCCGGCGCCGACGAGGTGGGTGGCGACGAGCTGATCGAGAAGGTCGCCGCCGGGTACACGGACTTCGACGCCGCGGTCGCCACGCCCGACCTGATGGGCAAGGTCGGCCGGCTGGGCAAGGTGCTCGGGCCGCGTGGCCTGATGCCGAACCCGAAGACCGGCACCGTGACGATGGACGTCACCAAGGCCGTCAACGACATCAAGGGCGGCAAGATCGAGTTCCGCACCGACAAGCACGCGAACCTGCACTTCATCATCGGCAAGGCGTCGTTCAGCGACCAGCAGCTGGTGGAGAACTACGGTGCGGCGCTCGATGAGGTGCTGCGGCTGAAGCCGGCCTCGTCCAAGGGCCGCTACATCCCGAAGGCGTTCATCACCTCGACGATGGGCCCGAGCATCCCCGTGGACCCGAACCGGACGCGCGGCCTGATGGTCGAGGAGGAGTCCGCCTGACGCCCCGCCGACGACGTCCCGTCGCCGGGCCCGTCGCAGCACGTCCCAGGCCCGGTCCCGTCGAGGGACCGGGCCTGCGTCGTCGGGCACCGAGCTTCCCGCGCCGGGGCAGCGACGTCCCCAGATCGCCTACATCCGCGCAGAACGCGGCCCGCGGAAGTAGGCGAGGCACGCGGATGTAGGCGATCCCGGCGGCGCGCGGGGCGAACCGCGGGGCGACAGCGTGCCCGAGCGTCGTCCCGGGGATTTGGCCCAGCGACCACCGCTCGCGTAGCCTGAGCCCGCCCAAGACCGCAGGTCGTCACGCTGCCCCCCGGGGTGGTGGACCGAAGTCCCGCACACGAGCGGGGGCCGGCGCAGGTGAGTGACTCGACATGGCGTGCGCGCCCTCCCGAGCCCCGCACCCGCGCGGGGCTCTTCTCATGTCGGGACCCGGTGTAGACGTCCGGCGGTACGACCACCGGAAGGAATGCCATGGCGAGGCCGGACAAGGCAGCCGCGGTCGCTGAGCTCACCGAGAGGTTCCGCCAGTCGAGCGCAGTAGTGCTGACCGAGTACCGCGGGCTCAGCGTCGCCCAGCTCAAGGCGCTTCGGCGCGCGCTCGGCGGGAACGCAACCTACTCAGTGGTGAAGAACACGCTCTCGGCCATCGCGGCTCGGGAGGCGGGCGTCGAGGGTATCGACGTCCAGCTCACTGGCCCCTCCGCCATCGCCTTCGTGACCGGTGACCCGGTCGTGGTGGCCAAGGGCCTGCGTGACTTCGCCAAGGCGAACCCGCAGCTCGTCATCAAGGGTGGGGTCCTCGACGGACGCCCCCTGTCGGCTGCGGAGCTCACCACACTCGCGGACCTCGAGTCGCGCGAGGTCCTGCTGGCCAAGGTGGCCGGCCTGCTCAAGGCGTCGCAGTACCGCGCGGCGTACCTGTTCACAGCGTCGACGGCCCAGGCCGTCCGCGCCATCGACGCGCTGCGCGAGAAGCGGGCAGCCGAGGACCAGGCGGCCTGACGCCCCCCACCACCGGACCTGCCCAACGGGCAGGGCAGACCAGGAAGGACACGCCATCATGGCGAAGAAGCTCACCACCGACGAGCTCATCGACGCGTTCAAGGAGCTCACCCTGATCGAGCTCGCCGAGTTCGTGAAGCAGTTCGAAGAGGTCTTCGAGGTCACCGCGGCCGCGCCCGTCGCAGCCGCAGCGGCCGCACCCGCGGGCGGCGCCGCCGCGCCCGAGGCGGAGGAGGAGCAGACCGAGTTCGACGTCGTCCTCGAGGCCGCCGGCGACAAGAAGATCCAGGTCATCAAGGAGGTGCGCGCCCTCACCAGCCTGGGCCTCAAGGAGGCCAAGGACCTGGTCGACGGCGCTCCGAAGCCCGTCCTGGAGGGTGTCAACAAGGACGCCGCCGAGAAGGCCAAGGCCGTCCTCGAGGGCGCCGGCGCCACCGTCACCCTGAAGTGACCCACCGCCCGGCGACGGGCGGCGGGCTGAGCACGAGCTGAGCCGAGGTCCGCGCCCCATGGGGGTGCGGACCTCGGCGCTTCGTGCGGCGAGGTAGGCCCGCCATCGGAGGTCACGGGGCGCGTGACCGATGGTCGAGACGCTGTTGGACACGCCTAGGTCGGTCGGCTACGCTAGCGCTTTGCGCTGGCTTGTGCCCGTACCCCTCATCCGCCCATCGGTCCCGCGCGCTGCCCGGGTGCCGATCCGATCGCCATGGGCTGGGTTGAGACAGGGTTGGCCACAACGCGGCGCGCGTGCACTCGATCCGCAGGGAAGGACCCCTCTTGGCTGCCTCGCGCACCCCTTCTGCACCACAGGCCGACGCCGTAGCGAACCGCACAGCATCACGCCGAATCTCCTTCGCCAAGATCCACGAGCCACTTGAGGTCCCGGACCTCCTGGGACTGCAGACCGAGAGCTTCGACTGGCTCCTCGGCAACGCCGACTGGCAGGCCCGCGTAGCGGCGGCCGCGGCCGAGAACCGTCAGGACGTGCCGGGCACGTCCGGCCTCGAGGAGATCTTCGAGGAGATCTCGCCGATCGAGGACTTCGGCGGGAGCATGTCGCTGTCGTTTCGCGACCACCGATTCGAGCCGCCGAAGTACAACCCGGAGGAGTGCAAGGAGAAGGACTTCACCTACGCGGCCCCGCTCTTCGTCACCGCGGAGTTCGTGAACTACACCACCGGCGAGATCAAGAGCCAGACCGTGTTCATGGGGGAGTTCCCCCTGATGACCGACCGTGGCACCTTCATCATCAACGGCACCGAGCGCGTCGTCGTCTCCCAGCTGGTCCGGTCCCCGGGCGTCTACTTCGAGCGCACAGCCGACAAGACGAGCGACAAGGACATCTTCACCGCCAAGATCATCCCGTCGCGCGGCGCCTGGCTGGAGTTCGAGATCGACAAGCGCGACGCCGTCGGCGTCCGCGTGGACCGCAAGCGCAAGCAGTCGGTCACCGTGTTCCTGAAGGCCCTCGGCATGACCGAGGAGGAGATCCGCGAGCAGTTCGCCGACCTCCCCGCGGTGCTCGAGACCCTCGAGAAGGACCACGTGCACACCGCCGATGAGGCGCTGCTGGACATCTACCGCAAGATCCGTCCCGGCGAGCCGCCGACGATCGAGGCCGGCCGCGCGCTGCTGGACAACTTCTACTTCAACTCCAAGCGGTACGACCTGGCGAAGGTCGGCCGCTACAAGCTCAACAAGAAGCTCGGCCTCGACGCGCCGCTGTCGGACTCGGTGCTCACCGTCTCCGACGTCGTGGCGACCATCCGCTACATGGCCGCGCTGCACGCCGAGTTCTCCGTCCTCAAGGGCACCCGCGCCGGCGAGCCGATCGAGGTCCGGGTCGAGACCGACGACATCGACCACTTCGGCAACCGCCGGATCCGGGCGGTCGGCGAGCTCATCCAGAACCAGGTGCGCACCGGCCTGTCCCGGATGGAGCGCGTGGTCCGCGAGCGGATGACGACGCAGGACGTCGAGGCGATCACGCCGCAGACCCTGATCAACATCCGCCCGGTCGTGGCGAGCATCAAGGAGTTCTTCGGCACCTCCCAGCTGAGCCAGTTCATGGACCAGAACAACCCGCTCGCGGGACTGACCCACAAGCGGCGCCTGTCCGCGCTCGGCCCGGGCGGCCTGTCCCGGGACCGCGCTGGCATGGAGGTTCGCGATGTCCACACCTCGCACTACGGACGGATGTGCCCGATCGAGACCCCCGAGGGCCCGAACATCGGCCTGATCGGCTCGCTGGCGACCTACGGCCGGATCAACCCGTTCGGTTTCGTCGAGACCCCGTACCGCAAGGTGACCAAGGGCCGCGTGACCGACGAGGTGCACTACCTGACGGCCGACGACGAGGACAACTTCGTCATCGCCCAGGCCAACGCGCCGCTCACCAAGACCGGGGCGTTCGCCGAGGACCGGGTGCTGGTCCGGACCAAGGGCGGCGAGGTCGAGATCGTCCCCGGCACCGCCGTGGACTACATGGACGTCTCGCCGCGCCAGATGGTGTCCGTCGCCACCGCGATGATCCCCTTCCTCGAGCACGATGACGCGAACCGGGCCCTGATGGGCGCGAACATGCAGCGTCAGGCCGTCCCGCTGGTGCGCACCGAGGCCCCGCTGGTCGGCACCGGGATGGAGCGCCGGGCGGCGATCGATGCCGGCGACGTGGTCATCGCGGCCAAGGCGGGCGTCGTCACCGAGGTGTCCGCGGACCTCGTCGTCGTGGCGAACGACGACGCCACCACGACGACGTACCGGATCGCCAAGTTCCGTCGCTCGAACCAGGGAACCTCCTACAACCAGCGCGTGCTGGTGGAGGAGGGCGACCGGGTCGAGGTCGGCTCCGTGCTGGCCGACGGCCCGGCGACCGAGGGCGGCGAGCTGGCGCTCGGGCGCAACCTCCTGGTGGCATTCATGTCCTGGGAGGGCCACAACTACGAGGACGCGATCATCCTGTCCTCCCGGCTGGTGCAGGACGACGTCCTCTCCTCGATCCACATCGAGGAGCACGAGGTGGACGCCCGGGACACCAAGCTGGGGCCCGAGGAGATCACCCGGGACATCCCGAACGTCTCCGAGGAGGTGCTGGCCGACCTCGACGAGCGGGGCATCATCCGCATCGGTGCCGAGGTGGCCGCGGGCGACATCCTGGTCGGCAAGGTGACCCCCAAGGGCGAGACCGAGCTGACCCCGGAGGAGCGGCTGCTGCGGGCGATCTTCGGCGAGAAGGCCCGCGAGGTCCGCGACACGTCGCTGAAGGTGCCGCACGGTGAGTCCGGCACGGTGATCGAGGTGCGCACGTTCGACCGCGAGGACGGCGACGAGCTGCCCGCGGGCGTGAACGAGCTGGTGCGGGTCTACATCGCCGCCCGGCGCAAGATCACCGACGGCGACAAGCTCGCCGGTCGGCACGGGAACAAGGGCGTCATCTCCAAGATCCTGCCGGTCGAGGACATGCCGTTCCTGCCCGACGGCACGCCGGTCGACATCGTGCTGAACCCGCTGGGTGTGCCCGGCCGGATGAACGTCGGCCAGGTGCTGGAGACCCACCTCGGGTGGGTCGCCAAGCAGGGCTGGGACCTCACGGGCGCCGACAAGAAGGCGGAGTGGGTGGCGCAGGTGCCGGCGGGTGCCGAGCGCAGCGCGCCGGGCACGCCGGTGGCGACACCGGTGTTCGACGGCGTGCCGGAGGCAGTGCTGACCGGCCTGCTCTCGGTGACCGAGCCCAACCGCGACGGCGACCGGATGGTCGACGGGACCGGGAAGGCAATGCTGTTCGACGGCCGGTCCGGCGAGCAGTTCCCCGAGCCGGTGGCCGTCGGCTACATGTACATCCTGAAGCTGCACCACCTGGTCGACGACAAGATCCACGCCCGGTCCACGGGCCCGTACTCGATGATCACCCAGCAGCCCCTCGGCGGTAAGGCCCAGTTCGGCGGCCAGCGCTTCGGCGAGATGGAGGTCTGGGCGCTCGAGGCCTACGGCGCGGCCTACACGCTGCAGGAGCTGCTGACCATCAAGTCCGACGACGTCC